>NZ_JBEOYR010000004.1:56754-359399 GCF_040297165.1 Streptomyces sp. NPDC001851
CTTAACGCTTACCCCCCACCCGGGCGCCGCGCGGTACCCCGCTTACCGGGGTACCCGCCGCCCGGGGCGCGCCACCGGACCGACCCGTGCCGCCCGCCGCCCCTCTCAGCTGCCGGCCCCGCTCGACCCCGGCTCCTCCGGTGCCGTCGGCGGCTCGGTGGGCGTGGGCGCGGGCGGGCGGAGGAGGACGGCCCGGACCACGGCCGGGGCGAACAGGGCGGTGACGGGTGCGCAGAGGGTCAGCACGGAGCGGAAGGCGGGCCCCACCACGGGGTCGCCGGGGTAGCGCTCCATGACGCGCTGCAGGTACCAGTCGGCGACCTGGTCCGCCGGCCCGGCGGCCACGGCGGTGCCCACCGCGCCCGGCATCTTGCGGTCCGCCCCGGCGGAGATGTCCCACGCCTGCCGCGACGCCGCGATGAGTGCCCGCTGCACGCGCCGCGTCGTGGGGATCCGGCGCGGATCGGCCAGTGCCTCGCGCAGGGCGACCGCGCTCATCGCGGCGACGGCCATGCCCTGCCCGTAGATCGGGTTGAAGGTGCACAGCGCGTCGCCGGTGGCAAGGAATCCGGCCGGGCGGCGGCCGGGCAGGTCGTAGCGGCGGCGGATGTTCGCGGTCCGCCGGTGCCCGAACGCCGGCGAGAGCGGTTCGGCCTCGTCCAGCCACTGGTGCAGCGGCGGATGCGGCAGCCTCTTCTTGATGAAAGGCACGAACTCGTCGTCACCCGTGGGCGGTTCGTCACCGCGCAGCCCCGAGACGATGACCAGATGGGTGCCGTCCTCCAGTGGCAGAGCACCACCCCCGTGGACCTGGTCCCGACCGGGGTAGACGTAGTAGCCGCAGGTGTCGCCGTCGAGGACGCCGCTCCTGCCGCGGTAGACCCGGGAGGCGTACGCGAGACCCGTGTCGATGGTCTCCTCGTGCGGGGCCTCGGCCCCGATCGCCGTGAGCCACTGCGGGGC
This sequence comes from Streptomyces sp. NPDC001851, assembly GCF_040297165.1. Lineage (NCBI taxonomy): Bacteria > Bacillati > Actinomycetota > Actinomycetes > Kitasatosporales > Streptomycetaceae > Streptomyces > Streptomyces sp. NPDC001851. The sequence goes on from NZ_JBEOYR010000004.1 coordinate 57,718, forward strand.
CTTCGTACCGCCTCCGGAGGCGTCGACGACGAGGTCGGCCTCAAGGGCACGCTGCTCCCCCCGGGCGTCGCCGGAGCGGTCCCGCACCAGCACTCCCCGCACGCGCGAGGCATCACCGAGGAGCCCGACGACGTCGGTCCCCTCCACCGCGCTGATCACCGGGTTGGCGAGGACGCGCCGCCGCACGAGCTCCTCCAACTGCGCGCGGGAACCGGTGTAGATGTGCGTCGTCGCGGGCAGCCGACGGAACCAGCGCCCGTTCTGCCACTGCACCATGTCCGACGGCATGCCCACGCGCGGTGCCCCCGCCGCCCGCAGCTCCGCGACGAAGCCCGGCAGCAGCGACTCCAGGGCCACCTGCCCGCCCTCCAGCAGGACATGCGGATGCCGGCTCTGCGGTACGCCGGGCCGCGGCCCCGTACCGTCCGGGAACCGGTCGCGCTCGACGACGGTCACCCGGTCGGCGTGCCCGGCGAGGACGTGCGCCGCGAGCAGCCCCGCGAGACTCCCGCCCACGACGACCGCATGCCGCGCGCCCCGCCCGCCGCCCACACCCCAACGGCCCTTCTCCCCTGCAGAGTTCACCGATGCGCTCCCCTGGTCACCTCGTGTCGGAAAGCACCAGTATCCCGCTCGGCAGGGCCGGCCGGCCGCGTTCGCGTCCACCTTGACGCGATGTGCGGCACCTTGAGAGGCGCGCCTCGGGCGCGCACCAGGGACCAGCCGGCCTTCGAGGAAGCGGGTGGAACGGAGAGGGCGCGGTTGACGTACGCGGGTACCGACCCCGCCCCGGCCCTGTGCGCGGAGGCGTCAGGTGAGGGTGTTGCGCAGGTGCGGGCCCAGGTAGCCGACGTACACCTTTCCCGAACGGGGGCAGTCGTCGTAGAAGTGGAGGCGCGGGGCGATCGTGTTGCCCCCGCCGATCTTCAGGTGGGCCTGCATGAAGACATGACCGTCGGGGTTCACCGCCTTCGGAACCGGGAGCATGCGCTCACCGCGCAGTTTCGGTTTGCGGGCGACGGTGTCCGACTCGCGCATGGCCACCTTGGCCGCCGGGAACGGAAAGGCGCTGGAGGCGTCGGACTTGCACCAGCTCAGGAAGTCGCCGGAGGTGGCGCCGTCGGCGGCGGACCGGGCGAAGTGATCCAGGGCCAGCAGACCGTCCCAGGCGACGTACAGCCAGTTGTCCACCGACTGGCCGTCGAGGGCCCGCGTGGTCTTGCGGTTCCCGGTGAACGAGGTGCCGGGCAGCTCGACCAGACGGTCCAACAGCTCCGAGAAGGTCTTCGGGTAGGTGATGTCGGCGGCGACGGCCGCCGTGTGGGCGACGGCGAACTGCCCCGCGTCGCTCAGCCGTTCACGCAGGAAGCGTATGAGCCGCTGGGACTCCTGGACCTTGTCGTACAGTTCCTCGTTCTCGCCGCGCAGTTCGTTGCTGGCCTGGTCAGCCTTCGCCAGCTCCGCGTACAAGTCGTTGATCTCGCCGACCCGGATGGCCTCCGCGCGCTCTGCCTCGTCCAGCAGGGAGGTCAGGGCCGCCTTGTCGGAGCGGAGCTGAGCGATGTCCGTGCCGTCCGGGGCGGAACGGAGGCGGGTGCGCTGGCGCGGAATGCTGAGCAGAGCGGCGGGCAGCGGCTGCCGGTAGGACAGCCGCTGGGGAAGGGCCGCGAGGATGGAGGCGGCGCGGCGGGGGTCGGCCTCGATGGTGCGGCGCGACATCACCGGGTGGCGTTGCGCGTCGGGCTTCCACGCCGGGTCGAGCCCCGGCAGGTAGGTGCGGACGCCGCCGCCGAAGACGGGGTGGTACTCCAGCGCGGCGTTGAACGTGGACTGCGCTTCGGGCGTGAGCACGTACAGCACGGCCAGCCCGTGCAGACAGCGGAAGAGTGGTTCGACGACCGAGCGCGACCAGACGTCGGGATCCTTCGTGTACGGCACCGTGGCGATGACGACGGGCATCCGCCGGTTGCTGTCGCACAGTTCCTCGATGGCGTCGTCGACGTCCTCGGCCTCGATGAAGACGGGCGCGGCGGCGACATCGGCGACTGCGTCACGCGCCTCCAGCGCGTCCAGCAGGGAACGGACGAGGTTCGGCGTGTTGGCGCGCTTGGGGACGTCGCCTTCGCGGGCCGGCTGGTGCTCGATGTCGACCTGGACCCACGTGCGGCCCTCGTCCTCCTCAAGACCGGCGCGCACGATGAGCGTGGACTGCCAGGTGCCCGAGGTCGCGGAGAGCGTTTCGCGCATGCGCCACCGGCTGTACGCGCCCTTCCAGCCGGATTCCGAATCACGGTCGAGGGTGGCGTGAGGGGCGATCTCGGTCCGCCCCTCGTCCAGCCCGGAGGGGTCGTATCCCTTGTCGCGTATCCATTCGATCAGTTGTCGCTCTGCGATGCCGCATGCCTTGACGTAGTTGAGCTCGGTCGAGACCACCATGCGGTAGCCGCGTGGTTCCATGAGCGCTCCTCGCGGGGGAGTGGTGCGGGGCGGTTCGGAGAGGCCCGGCCTCACGAGTGTGGCGTATGCCACGCTGCCGACGGCGGCCGATCGAGAATCGGCATCGAGTCGGTGTGGGTCCTGGAACACCTGGCCCCCCGGCGCGCCTACGCGGGCGCCGCGCAGACCGTGCTGTCGGCGCTTGCCGGTCCGCGTACCGCTCCGTTCGCACCGACCAGTCCCACGGCGCCGGGCGACCGAGCGGAGGGTGCCGGTGTGGCGGAAGCCGCCATGCCGTTCGTACCGCGGCCAGGACACCGGCGACCTGCGGGGCGATCATGCCCGACCCCGTGGGCGTGCCCTCACGTTCGATGCTGCCAGAAGGTGACGTGAGCGTGTCCCGAGGAGGCGGAGACGTTCTCCGTGTCCGCAATGCAAGACCTGCCCGGGAACTTCTTGACCGGCCTGGTGGACATCTGCTGAACTCCCGAACCATGAACCCGCGCGTGGACCTGACCCGGCGGCGCCACATCGATCTGGCGCACGTCTCCAGCGCGTTTTGTTGTCGCTGACCCGGGAAGTGCTCCCCGGCGGCGGCCGGTGTGCGCCCGTGGCGCGTGCCTGGCAGCGGCGGTGCACAGCCGCTGACACTGCGATGCCTCCCCGCGGGATCGTCGTCTCGACCTCCTGAGGTTTCCCCCTCTCCTCTCCTTCTCGTGTGAGCCGGGAGCCTGTTCGCGCACGCCGACGCGGTCGCTGAGAACGCGCCGCAGTGGTCCTGCGGCCAGGTGCTCTTCTCCCCGGTCCGCCCGGCCCAGCGTTCCGCACGTGGTCGGGCGGTCCTGCGCAGTGCCGGCCCCTTTTACCCAACGTCCCCAGTTCCAGCACCCCTTGGCGTGCCCCATCTGTCCGGGAGGGACCCCCTCATGCCTCCGTCCATCCGCAAACTCACCGGCCGCATCGGCGCGGTCGTCGAGGGCGTCGACCTCACCGCGCCGCCCGACCCCGTGACGGTCACGGCGCTGCGTGACGCCCTCAACGAGCACAAGGCGATCGTGTTCGACGACGTGAACCTCGACCATGCCGGTCAGGAACGTGTGGCCGGCTGGTTCGGCGAACTCACCACCGCTCACCCGAACGTGCCGGCCGCCGACGGTACGACGAACGTGCTCGCCGTCGACAGCGAGACGTCCAAGGCCAACGAGTGGCACACGGACGTCTCCTTCGTGGTCAACCCGCCGCAGGCCACCACGCTGCGGTCGGTCGTGACCACGCCGTACGGCGGCGAGACGCTCATCGCGAACGCCGCCGCGGCCTACCGCGACCTGCCCGAACCGCTGCGGGCCCTCGCGGACTCGCTGCGCGTCGTGCACACCAACAGGTACGACTACGCCCGCCCTTCGGCCACGACGGCACAGCGGCAGGAGTACGACCGGGTTTTCGTCTCGACGCCGTACGAGGCGGAGCACCCGGTCGTGCGGGTGCACCCGCTGACGGGCGAACGCGGGTTGTTCATCGGCGGGTTCGCCAAGCGGATCGTCGGTCTGTCGAGCAGCGAGTCGGCCGAACTGCTGCGCCTCTTCCAGTCGTATGTGACCCGTCCGGAGAACGTCCTGTGCTGGAGCTGGGCGCCCGACCAGCTGCTGATCTTCGACAACCGGATCACCCAGCACTACGGGGTGGACAACTACGACGACCACCCCCGCCGCCTGAACCGGGTGACGATCGCCGGAGACGTTCCGGTCGGCGTCGGCGGACGCCGCAGCGAGCAACTCGTCGGCGACGCCTCGCACTACAGCAGCGTGCTGGAGGTGGCGGCATGACCGAGCTCAGCCTCAAGGCGCCCGCCGTCAGCGAGAGCCCGGACACCGGGACGACGAGCGCGCGGGAACGCGAGGTGTTCCTGCCGCGCGACGCCCGCCGTCGAACGCCGATCAGCACACTCCGCGAGCGCCTGCGCTGGCCGCTGGGCATCTACACGACTCCCGTCGTGATCCTCGTCGCCTGGGAGGTGCTCGCCCGGGCCGGAGTGCTGGCGAAGACCTACGCTCCGGCACCGACCTCCATCGTGAAGTCCGCCGCCGATCTGTGGCAGCAGGGCGTCCTCGGGCCCGACCTGGCCGTCTCGCTGCAGCGGGCCGGCACCGGTCTCGCCATCGGGCTGACGGTGGGCGTCGTCACCGGCGTGCTCGGCGGGCTGCTGCGCAGCGGTGAGTACCTGTTCAACGGCCTGGTGCAGGTGCTCAACACGATCCCTCTCCTCGCGGTGCTGCCGCTGATGATCGTGTGGTTCGGCATCGACGAGCTCACGAAGGTGCTGCTGATCTCCTTCGGAGCCGGCGTCCCGATGTATCTCAACCTGTTCGCCGCGATCCGGGGCGTCGACCAGCGGCTGACCGAGATGGCACGCACGACGGGCGCGGGCACCTGGCGCCTGGTGACGCGGGTGCTGGTGCCCGGAGCCCTGCCGGGTTTCCTGGTCGGTCTGCGGTTCTCCCTCGCGTACAGCGTGCTGGGCCTCGTCGCCGCCGAAACGGTCAACGCCGACAAGGGACTCGGCTTCCTCATCACTCAGGGGCAGACCTATCTCCAGACCAACCAGGTCTTCGTGGGGCTGGTGATCTACTCGCTCCTCGGTCTGCTCGCCGACCAGTTCGTCCGGGCTCTCGAGCGGGTGCTGCTGCGGTGGCGGCCCAGTTATGAGGCGTCATGAGCAGCGCGGTCGCGACCGAGTACCGTCGGCAGACCGGGGTCACCGTCGAGCAGGTGGCCCGTCGGTTCGGTGACCGGGTGGTGCTCGACCACCTCGACCTCACGATCGCCGACGAGGAGCTGGTCATCCTGCTCGGCCCGTCGGGCTGCGGCAAGAGCACCCTCCTGCGGCTGCTCGCCGGACTGGACCGTCCCGACGGAGGTCGCGTGGAGGTCCCGGCACGGCGTGCGATCGTCTTCCAGGCCGACCGGCTGCTGCCGTGGCAACGGGTCCTGCGCAACGTCACGCTCGGCCTGCACGGACCCGACGCCGACCAGCGGGCCCGCGACGTGCTCGCCGAGGTCGGACTCTCGGGCCGTGAGAAGGCATGGCCCAAGGAGCTCTCGGGCGGCGAGGCCCAGCGGGTGTCGCTCGCGCGGGCACTGGTCTCGGAGCCCGAACTGGTGCTCCTCGACGAGCCGTTCGCGGCCCTCGACGCCATCACCCGGCTGCGCATGCACGACCTCGTACGCGCGCTGCGGACCAGGCACCACGCCGCCATGCTGCTCGTCACCCACGACGTCGACGAGGCGATCGCCCTGGCGGACCGCATCGTCGTCATGAGCAACGGCCGCATCGGCACCTCACACGACGTGCACCTCTCCGCCGCGGACCGTGAGGCGAGCGTCGCACGCGAGGAACTCCGCGCCCGGCTCCTGGAAGACCTCGGCCTCGCCGGCCAGCACTGACTTCCCCGAACACCCTCACCCAGCACAGAAAGCACCACAACCCATGCGACAGAGGACCACCAGACTCATCGGCGCCGCCGGCTCGCTCGCCCTGGCGGGCACCCTGGTCGCCTGCGGATCGTCGTCGTCGGACACCGACGCGCCGCTGAGCAACGCCGCCGGCACGAGCGACGCCAAGCACCCCGAGTGGAGCAAGTACACCTTCACCATCGGCGACAACGGCGGTGACGGCAGCCAGGAGCTGGCGAGGCTGACCGGCGTGTTCGACAAAGCGCCCTACCACGTGAAGTTCGCCCGGTTCACCTACGGCCCGCCGCTCGTGCAGGCCGCCGCCTCGGGCGACATCGACCTCGGCAGCGTCGGCGACGTCCCGCCGATCACGGGTGCCGCGAAGGAGTACGGCTTCAAGGTCGTCGCCGTCAACCGCTCGCTCACGCCCGACCAGGCCGTGGAGAACATCATCGTGCCGAAGGGCTCGAAGCTGAGGACGGCAGCCGACCTCAAGGGCAAGAAGATCGCTGTGCCGCAGGGCAGTTCGGCCCACGGTCTGGCCCTGAACGCGCTGAAGAGCGTCGGCCTCACCCCCGAGGACGTGAAGCTGGTCTTCCTCGACCCGGCGGCAGGCGCGACGGCGTTCAACACCGGCAAGGTGGACGCCTGGTCGATCTGGAACCCGCAGTCGGCCATCGCGGTCAAGAACGGCGCGCGGGTCCTGGTGAAGGGTCTGCCGCCGATCGACCAGACGAGCAGCTACTACGTCGCCAGCGACACGTCGCTGAAGGACAAGACCAAACGCGCGGCTCTCACGGACGTCCTGAAGAGGCTCTCCCGGGAGTTCGCCTGGGCCGTCAGGAATCCCGACAAGTACGCGCAGGCGCTCTCGAAGGAGCAGGGCATCCCGCTGGACGACGCCAAGGCGTCCCTGGCCGCCTACTCGAACCGGGTGACGCCGGTGGAGCAGTCGGACATCGAGCTGGAGCAGAAGCTCGCCGACGCCTTCCTGGCGGCGGGCCAGATCACCAAGAAGGTCGACATCAAGCCGATCACCGACAACCTCCTCCCGGCCGGCTACGACAGCTCCAAGCTGAAGGTCACCTCATGAGCGCGAGACGGCGGCTCCACCTCAACGCCTTCCTCATGGAGGCGGGTCACCACGAGGCGGCGTGGCGGCTTCCGCACAGCAACCCCCGGGCGGACTTCGACCTGCGGCACTGGATCGAGCTGGCGCGGCTGGCCGAGAGCGCCAAGTTCGACTCGCTGTTCCTCGCGGACGGCCCCGCCTTCATCGGCACCGGCGAGTTCCGGCCGCCGGGCCAGCTCGAACCGCTGACCCTGCTCACCGCCCTGTCCCAGGCGACCAGCAGGATCGGCCTCATCGCGACCGTGTCCTCGACCTACAACGAGCCGTACAACCTCGCCCGCCGGCTCGCGTCCGTCGACCACGTCAGCGCAGGCCGCGCCGGCTGGAACATCGTCACCTCGGCAGGGGCCGACGAGGCCGCCAACTTCGGCCTCGACGACCGTCCCGGCCACGCCGAGCGCTACGCCCGCGCCGACGAGTTCCTGAAGGTCGCCAAGGCGCTGTGGGACAGCTGGGAGGCCGAGGCCGTCCTCGCGGACAGGGCCACGGGACGCTACGCCGACCCCGCGCGGCTGCACCGGCTCGGCCACCAGGGCCGGTACTTCAAGGTGGCCGGCCCGCTCAACGTGGAGCGTCCACCGCAGGGCTACCCGCTGCTCGTCCAGGCCGGCTCCTCCGAGGACGGCAAGGACTTCGCGGCCCGCCACGCCGAGGCGATCTTCACCGCCCACACGACGTACGAACGCGCCGCCGCCTTCTACGCCGACATCAAGGCCCGCACCAGGGCCGCGGGGCGCGACCCGGACGGTGTGATCGTCCTGCCGGGCATCGTCCCGTACATCGGGTCGACCGAGGAGGAGGCCCGGGAGCTCGCACGGGAGTTCGACGAGCTGCGCGTGCCGGAGTACGGACTGCGCCAGCTGGCCGCCGTGTTCGAGACCGAGCCGTCGGTCTTCGCACTCGACGACCCGCTGCCGGACTTCATCCTCGCCAGGCCGAAGCTGGAAGGCTCGCAGAGCCGATCCGACCTGATCATCGACCTCGCGGTGCGCGAGCAGCTGACGGTCCGCCAGATCATCTCCCGGCTCGGCGGCGGACGCGGACACTTCGAGTTCGTCGGCACGCCCGAGCAGATCGCGGACACGATCACCGCCTGGTTCGAGGGCGGTGCCGCGGACGGGTTCAACATCATGGCGCCCGCCCTGCCGTCCGGCCTCGCGGCCTTCGTGGAGCATGTGCTGCCGATCCTGCGCGGCAAGGGCCTGTTCCGCGAGGAGTACGAGGGCACGACCCTGCGCGAGCACTACGGCCTTCCGGTCCCGGCGAACCAGTTCCACGGCTGAACCGCTTCCCGTGGGCGGTCCGCTCGCGACACCCGCCGCTCCCAGTTCCCGGAGCGGCGGGAGCCCGCCCGCGCCGAGGGTCGAGGAGGCTGGCCAACGGGGCACGTAGGTGCGGCCTGCCTCATGGGAGAGGGTGCAGCCCTCCAGATTCACCACACGGCGCGTTGAGCTGGTGATGTCCACCCACTCCCGGTTCAGCGAACGGTTCGAGCGGTCGCGGCCCGGAGCACGCGCCGTCGAACGCATGCTGATCCGATGAGCGGTGACGCAGGCGATGTACACCGCGGCGTGACGAGCCGGGACTGCGCGGATGCCCTGCCGGCGGGGCGCGTGGAAGACGACAGCACCTTGCTCACCACGGCCGGGATAGACCCGAGGCCGGCTATCTGCCGGCCGGACGTAAGGTGACGCCGTACTCGCGGCCGAACCGGTTGCCTCCGCGGCCGAACCACCCACCGAGCTCCGTGGATGGCGAACGCGACCGGCACAGATCAGGAAGGCGTATGCGATCACCCCGCACCCGAACCCACCGTGCCTCCTCGTGAGATCTGCCGCACGGACGACGGCAGTTCCTTCCCGACTCACAGAAAATTGACCATGTTCAAATCCTTCGGTGCGCCGACTGTACTGGTGCAGGGAGCTGTCAGTACGGCCCAACCCGGTGAACTTCCAAAGTCCCAGCACACCTCTGGCCCGTTGCAAGTTGGTCAACTACCGTGGCTGCACTCGCACCTCGCGTGTCGGCGTCACGATTCCGCGAACGGGCCGGCGGCGACAAAGCGGTGGAGTTGGCGCGCGAAGCTCTGCGCCTCCTCGGGGGGCCAGGAGGCGAGGGACGCCTCGATGAACGTGGCCAGGCGCTGCCGGGTGGTCTTCACCGCCTGCTGTCCGGTTGGGGTCAGGGCGAGCAGGGTGGCACGGCGGTCGTCGGGGTCGGGTTCGCGGCGCAGCAGGCCGGCTTCCTCCAGGCGGGTGGCGCGGCGGGTGACGCCGGAGCGGTCGAGGCCGATTTCGCCCGCCAGGTCGGCAGCGCTGCACGGGCCGGTCCGGGCGAGCCCACTGAGGACGGGGTAGGTGGCTTCGTCCACCGCCTCGCCCAGGCCGTCCGTCAGGCGCGCGTAGAGCCGTGCTCGGGTGCCCCGCCTGAGCAGAGCTCCAAGGGCGTCGGCGATCTCGTGTCCCACATCGTTAGGCATGACCCAAGAATAGCGTGCGCAACGCACGCAATCTGTAGTACGGTGCATGTGCGTGCTCGGCGCACGCACTTTCCGCCGAAACATGAACACCAAGGGGACCGTCATGACCACCGCCGGCAACCGCACCGACGCCCGCGCCGCCCTCACCGACCTGCTCCTCACCCCGGGCCTCGACCTCGACGAGGCCGCCGACCGGCACTTCGCCCCCGACTACCGCCAGCGCACTGACGGAAGCTGGGCGAACCGCACCGAGTTCCTCGCCCACATCGCCCACCTGCGCACGGTCGTCGCCGACGGCTCGGTGGAGGTGCACGACGAGCTCTCGTCCGGCGATCGCTACGCCGACCGCCACACGATGGAGGTCATCAAGACCGACGGCTCCACCGTCCGCATGGAGGTCTACCTCTTCGCCGAGTTCGCCCCCGACGGCCGCTTCCGGCGCATCGAGGAGACCACCCTCATGCTCGAAGGCGCCGAACACGACCGGAACCTCGGCAGCGCTCGCTGAGCCACATTTGCCCACCTGACGCCACGAGGCCGCCCCTGCCCCAGCACATCGGCGCGCCGCCGTCGCGGCGCATCGTCCCAAAAGTGAGAGGAAGTGGTCGTCATGCTCGATGTGCTCATCGCCGGGGCCGGCCCGGTGGGACTCTGGCTCGCGGCGGAGTTGCGCCTGCACGGGGTGGAGGTGACCGTCGTGGAACGCCGGGCGGCACCGGACGGACGGTCGCGCGCGGTCGGCATGCAGGCCGGCACGCTGGACACCTTCGCCACCCGCGGCCTCGCGGAGCGGTTCATCGAACGCGGCACTCCGGTGCCGACCGGCCACTTCGGCGCGGCGACCACCCGGCTGGACTTCTCCACGGTCGGGGCGGTGCACCCGTTCATGCTGGCGCTCGGTCAGTCCGTCACCGAAAAGGTCCTGGAGGAGCACGCACTCGCCGTGGGTGCCCGGGTGCTGCGCGGGGAGGAGGTTGTCTCGCTCACCCAGGGGCCGGACGCCGTCGAGACGGTGATCCGGGCCGCCGGTGCCCACCGGACCGTGCGGGCCCGCTGGGTGGTGGGCTGCGACGGCACCCGCAGCGCGGTGCGCCAGGCGGCCGGCATCGGCTTCCCCGGTCAGGACACCACCATGACCGGGTGGCTCGCCGACGTCGAACTGGACGATCCGCCCACGGGGCCGCTGTCCGCCACCGGGCCGGCCGGGTCCCTCCTGGTAGCCCCGATCGGCGACGGCGTCCACCGGCTGGCGGGCCTGTCCACGGCCACCGTGCACCGCGGCACCGGTGACCCGCTGACCCTGGAGGAGGTGCGCGAGCAGGCCCGCGCGCTGCTGGGACGGGGCCTGGGCATCCACAACCCCCGGTGGCTGTCGCGCTACGGCAACGCCACCCGGCAGGCCCCGCGTTACCGGGCAGGACGGGTCCTGGTGGCCGGGGACGCGGCGCACATGTTCTTCCCCGCCGGTGGGCAGGGCATGAACCTCGGCATCCAGGACGCCACCAACCTGGGCTGGAAGCTGGCCGCCACCCTCCAGGGCCGGGCGCCCGACGGACTGCTCGACAGCTACGACGCGGAGCGGCGGCCGGCCGCCCGCGCGGTCATCCACAACACCCGCGCGCAGCTGGCCCTGTTCGCGGCGGCGAGCCCGGAGCAGATCGCGCTGCGCGAGGTCTGGTCCGCCGCGCTGGCCGAGCCGCGGACCAACCGACAGTGGGCCCGAAGGATCGCCGGCTTCGACGACCCCCTCCCCGCCGGCACCGCACCCGGCGCACACCCACTGACCGGCACGCGACTGGCCGGCCTCGCCCTGGATGTGGCCGACGCGCCCACCGCCCACCCGCTGATGCATCACGGCCGACCGCTGCTGCTGGATCTCGGCGGAACGCGGACGCCGTGTTCCACGCCCGGCCTGGACTGCCGGACGGTAGTCGTCAATGTCGAGGCTTCGCATCCGGTCTGGCGGGACGTCACCGCCGTCCTGATCCGGCCGGACGCCCGGATCGCCTGGGCCAGCACCGACACCGACCCGCAGCGCCGGGCCGCGGACTGCCGCGCGGCCCTGAGCACCCTGTGCCGCTGAACGCCGCCGGCTGGGCTTGCTCCGGTTCAACGGCTTGGGCCAGGACCGAGGGAGACGTGAAGGAGGGCCGGGGGACAGCAGACGGTGAGAACCCGTTGCTGGAGTACGCGCCCGGCAGTGAACACGCGCAGGTGCGCCGACGCGGCGCCGCAGCATGCGCGATCCGCCGAAGGAGCTTGCCGTATGACGTACCCTCAGGAGCCCACCCGGCGGTTCAGCCTGGATGAGGAGGTAGACGGGGAGAGGAAGACCCCTCGCCGCATCCGTACTCACCGGCAGATCAGGAGGGGGGAGGACAAGCGGCCTCCTGCCCAGGTGGCACTCAGGCTGCTCGCCGGCAATCCGTTCAACCCCCGTGACGAACTCACCAAGATCGAGGAGACAGCGGAGTCCCTCCGGGCCAAGGGACAGATCCGGCCCGTCACGGTGGCACGCCGTGCGGCCTTCCTGAACGCCCACCCCGGGCAGGCAGGACAGATCGGCGAGGAAGCCGAGTACGTCGTCGTCGACGGCAATCGGCGCTTGGCCGCTGCAGCGCTCGCCGGGCTGACCGAGCTGCGCATTGACGTCAACGACGATCTTTCCGCCAGTGCTGCGGACATCCTTGAATCTGCCCTCATCGCCAACATCCACCGCGTGGACGTCCCTCCCATGGACCAGGCGAGAGCCATCCAGGAACTCGTACGGGTCCATGGCTCCCAGGGCCAAGTGGCCAAGCGGTTGGGGAGGACACCAGCCTGGGTGTCCCAACGCCTGGCGCTGCTGGAGCTCACTCCGGAGCTTCAGGAGAAAGTCGAGGCGGGCGAGTTGAAAGTGGAGCACGCCCGCCGGATCGGCCGACTTCCCAAGGCGAAGCAGAAAGCCGAGGCGGACAGGGCTGTCAACGCCGTCAAGACCCCGGGTCAGCGGCGGCGCCGGCCCGGGGGCGAAGGAACTCCGCCGTACGACGACGCACTCCACGTTGTCCGGCACCTTCACCTGCAGATGGCTGCCGAGCACTTCGTCCAGGGCGCACGAGTGTGGATGAAGATCCTCCGCGAGCAGCACCCTGAGGAGTACCAGACGCTGCTGCTTGAACTGGGGCAGCAGGAGCAGCGACCGGCCACATCGGTTTGATCTCGGTCTTGTCCGGGTCACCCCCCGAACCTCCGTGAACGCGGTGGGCACCGTAGCCTCCGACAGGGCTTCGAAACTCGTCTGGCGTCATCTCCTCGAATGCGATCCGGCGCTCCAGGGCGTCACCGATGACGTCCACCGGCCAGATCGGTCGGTGAGGTGAAGGAGCAACAAGATCGGCACGCGCTCCGGACACCTGCCGACCAAGATCGCCGAGGACAGGACCCGCGACTCAACTCCCTGAAGCGGTCAGTAGGGAGGCACGGCCCGTGGTGCCCACCGCTGTTCGCGCCGCCGCCACGAATGCTGCGATCGCCGGGTGGGTGCCGCCGCCCGCGCGGAAGGCGACCTTCGAGCGGCGGAAGAGGGGCAGCCGGGTCAGGACCACGTCCTCGGGTGCGTGTGCGGTGGCCATTTCCGGTACGAATCCGGCGCCTTGCCCGATGGCGGCCAGTGCCAGGACCGTACGGAAGTCGTTGACCTGGTGGCGGATGCGCGGCTGGAAGCCGGCCGCCTGACAGGCCCGTACGGCCATCGCGTGGCCGGTCGTACCGTCCCGGGCCGTGATCCATGGGGACGCGGCCCACGGCCCCAGCAGCTCCGCCAGCGTGTCGCCGCAGGCGGCAGGACCGGTGGCGAGAGCACTGTCGGCGGAGCCGCCCGTGGCCAGGTACATCGGCTCCTCCAACAGGGGCACCTGGTCGACCGTGGTGTCCGGTGACGCGGGCACGAAGTCGTAGTCGTGGACGAGGGCCACATCGAGTTCGCCGGCGCGCAGGCCGTCGGAGACCCGCGCCGAGTCGATCTCCTGCACCATCGGCTCCAGCGCGGGATGCCGCCGGGCCAGTTCGGCCAGCGTGGCGGGCACGATCGCGGGGCCGCCAGAGGGAAACGTCCCGATCCGCAGCGGGCCGCCGATGCCCTCGCGTGCCCCGGCCAGCTCGGAGACCGCCAGTTCGAGACGTTCGAGGACGGCGTCGGCGTGGGTGACGAGGGTGCGGCCCGCGGGGGTGAGCACCACCCGTCTGCCACTCCGTTCCAGCAGGGGGACGCCCGCCTCGCGCTCAAGCACGCTCAGCTGCTGGGAGACGGCCGAGGCGGTGAAGGTCAGCGCCTCGGCGACGGCCGCGATGGTGCCGCGTCGGTCCAGTTCGCGCAGCAGGTGGAGGCGTCGGACATCAAGCATAAGGTGAGCTTACGCATAAGCGAAGAAACATGAACTGGATCTACTGGGTTTGCGTCGGTCAGGCTGGGCGCATGAAGCCCGAAGCGAACCTCACCGGCCTGTTTGTCCCCTTGGTGACCCCGTTCACCGACGACCTGCGCCTCGCCCCGGACGCGCTCGCCCGGCTCGCCCATGAGGCGCTGTCAGTCGGCGGGGCGCGCGGCCTCGTTGCCCTGGGTACCACTGCGGAGGCGGCCACGCTGACCACCGAGGAGAAGCAGGCCGTGGTGCGTATCTGCTCGGCCGCCTGCCGGGCACACGGAGCTCCGCTGATCGTCGGCGTCGGCACGAACGACACCGCCGCCGCCATCACGACACTGCGGGAGCTCGCTCAGCGCGGTGACGTCGCCGCGGCGCTGGTTCCCGCGCCGCCCTACACCCGGCCCGGCGAGGCGGGAACCCTGGCACACTTCACGGCGCTCGCCGAACACGGGGGCCTGCCACTGGTCGTCTACGACATCCCGTACCGCACCGCTCAGCCCCTCAGCACCAGAACCCTGAACGCGCTCGGGCACCTGCCGGAGGTCGTCGGCGTCAAGTACGCGACCGGCGCGATCGACGCGGCCGCGATGGAACTGCTCGACTCCTCGGCACCGGGCTTCGCGGTGCTCGGCGGTGATGACACCGTCATCTCGCCGCTGCTCGCGGCGGGCGCCAGCGGCGGCATCCTGGCGTCGGCCAACGTCCGCACCGCTGACTACGCCGAGCTGATCTCGCTGTGGCAGCGCGACGCCACCGGACCGGCCCGCAGGCTGGGAACCGAGCTGGCCCGGCTGTCCGCCGCGCTCTTCGCTGAGGCGAACCCGACCGTCATCAAGGGGGTGTTGCACGCCCAGGGCCGTATCCCCAGCCCGACCGTCCGGCTGCCGCTGCTGGCCGCCTCCGCCGATTCGGTCCGGCGGGCGGCGGACCTGGCCACCACCCGGAGCCACCAAGCCCACCAAGAGGCCGCGGCCTGACGGGCCTGGCGGCGGCCCGCGCACGCGACCACCGGCCAACCTCCCCCAGACTTCGTCCGGGGGCGCCCCCAGCTCGTCGGGGAGCCGGCGCACCTGTTCCGGCAGTCGGCCGTAGAGGCGCTGCAGGAGGCCCTCCGCGACGCACCGGCCGGCCTCGAAGCCCACCGCCGCACCGTCGAGGGCCACGCCCTCGACGCCTTGCTGGCCGCCTCCCGCGAGGCTGACCTGCTGGTCGGTCGGCGCCCGGCGCCGCCCCGGCCACTTCGGACCCCGGCTCGGCCGGGTCGCCCACGGGGTGCTGCACCACGCGGCGTGCCCGGGGCTGTCGTACCTGAACCTTCCTGCAACAGCGGGAAGCTTTCCGACAACCGAAGACGACATCCGGAGCTCTCATGCCCCAGGCCGCCCACTCGGACGCCAGCACACTCACCGACCAGGAACTGCGCACCCTGGACGCGCACTGGCGCACCGCCAACTACCTTGCGGCGGGTCAGATCTGCCTCACGGCCGACCCGCTGCTCACCGAGCCGCTGAAGCCCGAGCACATCAAGCCGCGGCTGCTCGGCCACTGGGGTACCTCGCCCGGCCTGAGCCTCGTGTACACGCACCTCGACCGCGTCATCAAGGCGCGCGGACTCGACGCCCTCTGCGTGTGGGGGCCGGGCCACGGCGGGCCGGCCGTCCTCGCCGGCTCGTGGCTGGACGGCAGCTACAGCGCAACGTATCCGGACGTCTCCCGGGACACGGCCGGCACGGCGCGGCTGTTCAGGCCCTGGACAAGGACGGCTCGTCCCCGGAGAAGGACACCTGCTCGTGCTCATCGTGACCCGGCGCGGACGGACTCTCAGCGCTGGTACGGCCGATGTGATGAGCTGCCGTCGGGCCCGGTCCACCCATCGCTCCGGGGCGGGGACGTTCCCCCTGGCACAGGCCGTCGGCGACGGCAACAGCAGCCAAGGACGTGTCCTACATGGTCAGTTCGAGGAGACGTTCTACAGCAGCAGAGGGCCGCTGCCGACAACTGCCCCTCCGTGATCAAACGTACGGATTCAGAGCCGCGGGGCGCCGCCGGGCCCGGAAGCCGAACCGTCCGACGCCGCCGGGGACGTCGGCGGCCGAGACGTCGGCGACGAGGGGCAGTCCGTGCGCATCCGGCAGGACGTGCATCTGGGGACCCGGCTCACCCCGGTCCACGGGACCCGGGCCTGCGTGTTCGCCCCTCTTTCAGCGCGGACATGAGCCGAGTCGAGGACCACACGGGAGACGTCGGCCAGGCCCGCATCGTCCAGTTGGTGCAGAACCGCTTCATGCAGCCGGCCCCACACACCGGCCCGCGACCAGATCATGAACCGGCGATGGGCGGTCGATTTCGAGATCCCGAAACACGGCGGCAGCGCCCGCCATGCGCAGCCACTCACCAGCACATAGGTGATCGCGGCGAACAGCGTCTCGTCAGGCGTGTTCTGTTTTCCGCCGCCCTGCGGCCGTGCCCGGTCCTCCGGAATCAACGGCCTGGCGATCTCCCACAAGCCATCCGGAACAATCCAACTCCACGTGCCCCGCCCCATACCCGGCCCAACGATCAACTGCCATATAGGACACGGTCCCACGATGGGGATTCGCCGCGCAGTTATGCAACAGCAAGCTACGCCAGATTACTCCAACCTCATACGCAACATCGGAGTTTTCTATTGCGGCGCCTATCCGGCTGGCTGTAGCCTGCGGTACGCCAAGATAGGGGCACGCCGAGTGGCATATTCAGTGAAAAGCTGCCATGGGATCCGCCACCGGAAAGTCTCTGCATCGCGCGCTTTCTAAGAAAACGGGGGGACGGAGGGATGAATTCCCTGTTATCGCGATTACGGAAAAGGCGTGGGCTCGGACACCTGATTCAGGGTGTCATCGCCGGCCTGACGGCGTTGCCGTCCGCCACCCTCCTCGCCGCGCCCCCAAGGACACCGCCGGAGTCCCGCGAGGCTCCGCGCCGCCTGAGAAGTCGTGCACCGGCAGGGCTTCTGATGCCCGTTCAGGTCACCGTGAGTCGTCCGGTCAAGGGAAGTCCCGTGGCTCACGAGAGGCCCGCCGCACCCGTGTGACCGCCGGGGTGCGGCGATACGCAGGTTGTGCCCCGAGCCGGCAGAGTCGACCGGAGCGCCGGCGCGGACCTGAGCCCCGGCGCCCGCGGCCACTCGCCGATCCCGACGGTACCCGAACGCCGTCGACCACGCGGCAGCGGTCCGCGCGCCAAGCGATACCAGCAGCGACACCAACTCGCAGCGTGAACATCGAAACTCCTGTGAACAATCCGCAGCCTCGTGCGCCGTCCGTCCGGTTTTGCCTCGCGCCGGATTACCGACGCCCGCCGTAGCGGCAGCCATGGACGCACTCGGCTCCAAGCCCTTTCTCTCCGCGTGGCCAGGACGCCGACAGCCGGCCGGATCCGATCGAACCGCTCGAAAGATTACGGAGTTCAGCAATGTCCGAGCCCACCACGCCCGACATGTGTACGCGCACTCACCGGCCGGCCGACGCTTCCCGGGAGCGGGCGAGCGTTCAGACCTCCCTCGCCCCGGGAGCGGTCGATCTGCCGTCCCTCGTGCCGATCATGTACACGTTCATGTTCCGGAACATCGCGAGCGACGGCTTCGTCTACAGCGATCCCCAGTCGCCGGGCGACGTGTCCCGCGACTCGAAGCCGGGCTGCATCATCGCCGCCCCGTCCTTCCCGGCCCTGACTCCCGGCATCGACGAGGACTACGTCTTCAACTGGGTGCGGGACGGGGCCATCACGGCCATGGAGGTGGCGAAGGCCCACATGCCCGTGAGCCCGGGCGGGACGGTGCAGACGCTCAACGACTACGTGTCGTTCGCGGACCTCTGCCACTCCAACGCCCAGCCGACCAAGGGTCACGCCTGCTTCAACATCGCCGGCGACGCCCGCCCGTGGACCGAGCAGAACGACGGTCCGGCCCTGCAGACGATCACCATCCTGGCCGCCTACGACCAGCTCGACCTCGGCACCCAGAAGCGGGCCGTCGACCTGGTGAACTCGAACGTGGCCTTCCTCCTCGGCGTCTACAAGGACCCCACCACGAACCTGTGGGAGGAGCACAGCGGGTACAGCTTCTTCGCCCGGGCCGCCCAGCTGCGCTGCTTCGAGGAGATCAAGGCCTCGAAGATCGTCGGCGTCAACAAGCCGACGGGGCTGCGGCCCGCCATCGAGTGGCTGCGCGAGGCCCTCGCAGGCCACTGGGACGGAAGCAAGTACGTGAGCATGATGGCCGACCCCGGTGACGGGGCGCAGCCGTCGCCCCAGAATCCCGTCGTCGAGGGGTACGACCCGAACATCGACATCGTCCAGGCGGCCGTCTACGGCGCCGTTCCCGTCATCGACACCAAGATGCTGGCCACCGCGGCCCAGCTGCGCTCGCAGTGGGAAGAGGGCGGCATCGCCTTCTACCCGATCAACAAGTCGGACAAGGAACAGTTCGGCATCGGGCCGATGTTCGGCCGCTACCCGGGTGACGTCTACGACGGTGACACCGCGCACCCGGTCCTCGGCGGCCACCCCTGGGCCCTCTCCACGTGCAACGTGGCCGAGCTGCACTACAAGCTGGCCACCGTGATCAAGTCGAGCGGCAAGGTCCCGCTCGACGACCTGTCCGCACCCTTCTTCGCCCAGTCCGGCATCGACGCGTCGACGGCACCGGCGGCAGCCGCCGCCGCCCTGACGGCCACCGGTGACGCGATGGTGATGGCCGTCATCTACCACAGCGACCACCTGGAGCTCTCGGAGCAGTTCGACGGCACCACCGGCTACCAGCGCAGTGTCCGCAACCTGACATGGAGTTACGCCGCCTACCTGTCCGCCATGCGTGCCCGAGCCGAGGCCGTGTGACCGTGGCCGGCCGACTCCGGCTCCGGCCGCCACACCGGTCCCGGCTGCGCCCGGCAGAGGAGGAGTGACTGCCCCATGTACGCGAAGTTCCCTCACGGGGCGGCGAAGCGCACCGACCCCGCGGCGGCGGCCGGGGATCTCTACGACGCCGTCATCGTCGGCGGCGGGATCTCCGGCGCCCTCATAGCCGCGCGGCTGAGCGCAGCCGGCAGGAGAGTGCTGATTCTGGAAGCGGGCCCGGCCGAGGACCTCACCCTGAGGGGCTACGAGAACTACCTCGACCGGTTCTACTCGGCCATCAGCAAGGACAACCAGGCCCCCTACCCGGCCGCCGCCAACGCCCCGATGCCCCGCGGCACCGACGCGCGGCGCATCACCCCGGGCGCGCCCGACGCCTCGTCCTACATCGTCCAGAGCGGCCCCCTCGCCACCGACACGACGTACACGCGGGTCCTCGGCGGCACCACCATGCACTGGGAGGGCAAGACGCTGCGGATGCTGCCGGAGGACTTCCGGATGCGGACGCTCTACGGCGAGGGGACCGACTGGCCGCTGACCTACGAGGACCTCTCCCCGTACTACAACGAGGCCGAACGCGAGATCGGCGTCTCCGCCGACGTGGAGGACCAGGCCTACCTCGGGATCACCTTCGACGAGGGCTATGTGTTCCCCATGAAGGGGCTGCCCCTGTCCTACCTGGACCAGATGGTCGCCAAGGACCTCGACGGAATGCCGGTCGAACTCGACGGGGAGCGGCGAGAGCTGCGGGTCCGGCCGTTCCCGCAGGGCCGGAACGGGATACCGAACCCGGCCTACGACGGCGGGAAGGGGTATGTGCCGCAAGGGGCCGTGAGCACGTACCAGGTCGAGGTCGGCGAACGCTGCCAGGGCAACAACAACTGCGTGCCCATCTGCCCCGTGCAGGCCAAGTACAACGCCGGCAAGACCCTCGCCGTGGCCCTCCAGAGCGGCCGGGTCGACCTGGTGGCCCAGGCGGTGGCCTACAAGGTGCACGTCGACGAGCACACGCGCCGGGTGACCGAGATCGAGTACCGCCGCTACGACCGGCCCGACAGCCCCGGCTTCACCACCGCGCGGGCCCGCGGCCGGCTGTTCATCCTGGCCGCCAACGCGGTGGAGAACCCCCGGCTGATGCTCGCCTCCGGCCTGCGCGGTTCGAGCGGCCTGATGGGGCGGAACTTCATGGACCACGCCTACCTGCTGGCGTGGGGGCTGCTGCCGGAGGTGGCCGGCACCTTCCGTGGCACGAACTGCACGGGTGGCATCACCGACCTGCGCGGGGGCCGCTTCCGCAGCCGCCAGGCGGCGTTCAGCGTCGACATCCACAACGACGGGTGGGGCTGGGCCCGGGGCGCGCCGATGACCGACCTGATCGACCTGGTGGACGCCGGTGGCCGTTACGGCGAGTCCCTGCGCCAGGGGCTCGTGGACCGGGTGTCACGCCAGCTTCAGCTGGCGTTCATGGTCGAGGTCCCCGCCAACCCGAGCAACCGGGTCACCGTGAGCCCGGACTTCACCGACAAGCTCGGCAACATGCGGCCCATCCTCACCTACGACATCCCCGAGTACACGATGCGGGGGGTGGCGTACGCCCGGCAGCTGTCGAGGCGGATCTTCGCCCGCCTCGGGGCCGAGGACCACACCGCGTACGACCCGAACTTCTGGGGCTACGCCGTCCACGACGGCGAGGGGTACGAGATCCGCGGGGGCAACCACCTCGCCGGCACCCATGTGATGGGCCGCGACCCGTCGACCTCGGTGGTCGACGCGGATCAGCGGTGCTGGGACTACCAGAACCTGTACATGGTCGGCGGGGGAAGCATGCCCACCGTGGGCACGTCGAACGTGACGCTCACCATCGCCGCCCTGTGCCTGCGCAGCACCCGGGCCATGCTGGCCCAGCTCGACTCCGAGACCGCACCGATCGAGGTCACCTCGGCCGGCGCCACCCAGCACCCATCTCAGGAGGCGGCCCGGTGACCGAGTCGACCATCGAGAACCGTGACGACCTGATCAGCTACCTGCACGCGGCGATGGCGCTCGAGCACGCGACCATCCCCCCGTACCTGACCGCGTACTACTCCATCCGCTCCACCACCAACTCCGACGCCGCCCACATCATCCGGGTGGCCGCGGTGGAGGAGATGCTGCACCTCACCCTCGTCGCCAACGTCCTGAACGCCATCGGCGGGAAGCCCGACCTGACCCGACCCGGCTTCGTGCCGTCCTATCCGGCCTACCTGCCGGACGGCGAGGACGACTTCACCGTCGACCTGCGGCCCTTCTCCCCCGAGGCGGTGGAGACGTTCTGCAAGATCGAGCGGCCGGGCAAGGCGCCCAGTGCCGACTCACGGCTGGTGAAGTCATCGCACGGCGGGACTCCGCTCCTGGTCTCCAGCCCGACGGCCGAGGGGATGCACTTCTACAGCATCGGCGAGTTCTACGAGGAGATCATCGAAGGGCTCGAGAAGGTGTCGGCCGGCGACCCCGGGCTCTTCTGCGGGGACCCGGCCCTGCAGGTGGGGCCCGAGTACTTCTACTCCGGCGGCGGGGGGATGATCGTCGTCTCCGACCTGGAATCGGCCCAGCGGGCGCTCCGCTTCATCGCCGCCCAGGGCGAGGGCCTCGACTCAGGCATCTACGACGCGGACGGAGAGCTGGCCCACTACTACCGCTTCCGGCAGCTGCAGCTCGGGCGCTACTACCAGGAGGGCGACCGCCCCGACTCACCTTCGGGGCCCCCGCTGAGCATCTCCTGGGACGATGTGTACAAGGTGAAGGTGAGTGCCCGGCTGGCCGACTTTCCGGCGGGTTCGGAACTCGCCCGTGTCGCCCGGGACTTCAACGCCGACTACGGGGCCTTCCTCGCCCTGCTCACCGAGGCGTTCAACGGGCGGCCGGGCCTCCTGCAGGAGGCCGTCTGCGACATGTTCCGCCTGCGCGACGGGTTCAACAGGCTGATCCGCAACCCCCTGCCGGGCAGCGACAGTCTGCACGCCGCTCCCACCTTCGAGATCGCGGCCGCGGCCGGGTCCGGTCCGCAGGCCTCACCGGGGGCCGGCGGGACAGCCCAGGCGGTGACGCGATGACCGCCCCGTCGTTCGAGGAGTTCCTCGTCCTGTCGGTCGACCTCACCGCCTTCGAGGAGACCGATCTGCTCGGCACGGGCATGGCCCACACGTATCTGGCGAAAGTGCGGGCCGCCTGCGGCGACGAGGTCGTCGCCGCCCTCCTGGACGCCCACCGGGCGGCCCGGGCCGACGCGGCCGGCGACGCCGGCAGCCATGCCCGGACCCCGCTCGACCGGGATCGGTTCGACCGGGCCCTGCGCCACCGGATCTTCAGCGACGACCGGCTCGGCCCGGTGGCCCGGAACGTCATCAAGCTCTGGTACGCCGGGATGTGGTACGCGCTGCCACCCGAGTGGACCGACCGCTACGGGGCCCGTACATCGGCCGAGACCTCCACGGTTACCGCCGCCTCCTACCAGGAGGGGCTGCTGTGGCGGGCCATCGGGGCCAATCCTCCAGGTGCCAAGGCACCCGGATACGGCTCCTGGGCCCAGCCACCCCGCATCGCGGACCGCTACCTGAAAGGGGCGACACGATGACAGAGTTGGCTGACCGCCTCAGCCCGGACAAGGTGAAGCTCGGCGTCTGCTGCACCCTGTGGTGGAACGACGACTTCCCCACCATCGACGCCGGTATCTCCTTCGGCCAGGCCGTGAGCGAGATGGCACTCGCCGGCTTCCAGGGCTGCAGCATCGGGCACAAGTACCCCTCGGACGCCGCCGAGCTCAAGGCCGCCCTCGATCTCCGCGGCCTGCGGGTGTCCGAGCCCTGGACGAGCACGTACTTCACGATCGGCAAGATGCGGCAGAAGACGATCGCCGCCTTCGAGGAGACGCTGGCCCACATCAAGGCGCTGGGCGGGACCGAGCTGGTCGTGGCCGAGTTCGGGGCCTCGTCGCACCTGCTTCCCGTCGACGTGTTCGCCAACCGCCCGGTCTTCACCGACGCCCAGTGGGACGCCCTGACTTCGGGCCTGAACGAGCTGGGCAAGATAGCCGGCTCGGCGGGGATGAAGCTCAGCTATCACCACCACATGGGCACCGGCGTCATGACCCGGGCCGACATCGACCGGCTGATGGCCTCGACCGACCCGGACCTGGTGCATCTGCTGCTCGACACCGGCCACATGGCCTTTGCCGGCGACGATCCGCTGGACCTGGTCCGGGCCTACGCCGACCGCATCGGTCACGTCCACATGAAGAGCGTCCGGCCCGAGGTCGTGAGCCGGGTGCGTGAAGAAGGCCTGTCGTTCCAGGAGGGCGTCGAGCTCGGCGTCTTCACCGTGCCCGGAGACGGCGCGATCGACTTCCGGCCCATACTCGAAGTCCTGGCCGACGCCGATTACCAGGGGTGGCTGGTGGTGGAAGCCGAGCAGGATCCGAACAAGGCCAACCCGCTCGAGTACGCCAAGAAGGCCCGCGCCTACCTCGCCGACATCCTGGGCTGGTGACGATGAACGTGACATTGGCGCGGGGCTTCCAACCGAACGTCGAGCGGGACGTGTACTTCAGCTTCTTCATGTTCACGGCCGATCTGCGTCCGCAGGACACCCGCTACACCCAGATCCTGATCACCCATCTGAAGGCCCTGACCGAAATGGGCTACGCCGGCTTCGACGTGCATATCGCCGCCCGGCCCACGACCGTCGACCACAAGCTCGAGCTCGACAGCTACATCGGCCTGCGGAAGGCCTTCGACCAGGCGGGCCTGCGGGAGGTCAGGTTCACCACCAACGTCGGGACCACGCGGACCTTCGACCCGACCTCGCCCTACGCGGAGCAGCGTGCACAGGCCCTCTCCTATCTGAAGTCGCGCGTCGACATCACCCGGGCCCTGGGCGGCGGCGACACGATCATGTCGGGTCCGTTCCTCTACCCCTACGGCGTCTTCCCGCTCACGGACGACGGCGAGCCGCTGTGGAGCGACGACCTCCAGGAGTGGATGAAGCCGCGCTTTCACGCGGCCCGTGGAGTCTTCGAGGAGCTGTCGGAGTACGCGGCGGCCCGGGAGGTGAAGCTCGCCATCGAGCCCGTGAAGAGCTGGGAGACTCCCCCGCCCAACATGGTCTCGGAGGTCCTCGACTTCCTCGAGGGGCTCGAACACCCGCAGGGCGGCGTGACGATCGACACCGCGCAGGTCCTGATGGAAAGCCAGGGTCCCTCGGTCTTCCGGAACAACATCGCGCGGGCCGTACGGCAGAACCGGCTGCACTACGTCCACATCTCGGCGCCGGACCGGGGAGCGGTGAAGGACAGCTGGATTCCGTGGGACCTTGTGCGCAGCGAGGTCGAGCCGGTGTACCGCGGGCCGTATCTCGTCGAGGTGTTCAACGCGATCCCGCCGTTCGTCAGCTCGATGCGAATGGCGCGCAGGCGCTTCTGGCGGCCCGGCGAGGACGCCCCGGTGCGGGGCGCGGACAGCGCCTACGACGTCGCAAGAGCGGCGCTGGAGGAACTGAACACGCGCATCGCCGCATAGCCCCGCCCTTTTCTCGTCCCGTCCCTATCGGGGAGGTCCCGGATGCCGGCTCAGATGTCGGACCCCATCGTCATGGTCGTGAAACAGGCGGGCGACGTCCGTATTCACACCTTCGTTTCCTCTTTCAGCGACGGCAACATCGCGAACGCGACGCACATCGTCGAGACCAGGAACTGCCTCGTACTCGTCGACGGACAGTTCCTCGCCCCTTATGCAAGGGAGTTCAGGGCGTACGCGGACAGCCTGCGCAAGCCGATCGACCGGCTGTATCTCTCCCACCGGCACCCCGACCACTGGTTCGGCCTGGGCGCCGCGTTCCCCGACGTCACGGTCTACGCGCTCTCCGAGACCATGACCTTCATCCATGAGCACGGGGAGGAGTCGCTCAGCGACCACTGGAAGCTCGGCGGCCTCCTCCCGGAGCACGTCGTCGTCCCCAAGCAGGTCGCCAGTCCCGGGCAGGAGACGATCGACGGGGTCCGTTACGTCCTGGACCGGGTGACGGACACCGAGATCGACTTCCACCTCACCATCGGGCTTCCCGAACTGGGGGTGTACTTCGCCCAGGACCTGCTCTACAGCGGCACCCATCTCTATCTGACATCACACCTGGGCCACTGGATCCGGGTGCTGCAGGACCTGCTGGTGTCGGAGTACGAGCTCTTCCTGCCAGGCCACGGCCTTCCCGCCGACAAGAACGAGGTCGCCCGCAACATCGAGTACCTCTCCGCGGCCCGTGAGGCCGCAGGCAACGGCCTCACGGGCGCTGCCTTCAAGGACTTCCTGCTGCAGCGCTATCCGGAGCGCAAGTGCCCGGGCATCTTCGACATCTACCTGCCCCGGCTGTTCGGCGGTGCAAGCGAATACTGACCACTGATCACAGAGGAGTTACGCCATGGCAGAGCGCTGCACGGTCGGGCAGTACCTGGTAGACCGGCTCCACCAGCTGGGTCTTGACCACCTGTTCGCCATCGCGGGCGACTACTCCATCGACTGGCTGAACCGGTATGTCGCGCCGAGCAGCGTCGAGATCATCGAGGAAGTCAACGAGGTCAACGCCGGCTACGCGGCGGACGGATACGCGCGGCTGAAGGGCATCGGGGCCCTCTGCGTCACCTACTCCGCCGGCGCGCTGTGTGCCGTGAACGCCGTCGCCGGCGCCTACGTCGAAAAGGTGCCGCTCGTGCTGATCAACGGCACGCCGAGCATCAAGAAGACCATCATCTTCGAGCAGACCGGCTTCAGCGCGCACCACTTCATCACCGGGCGGGAGACCGACCTCCAGTCCTTCGAGCACGTCACGGCCGCGGCCATCCGGATCGACACCCCTGAGCTCGCGCCGGGCCTGATCGACCACGCGCTGAGAACGTGCATCACCGAGCGCCGCCCGGTCTACATCGAGCTGCTCCAGGACATGGTCGACCTCGAGTGTGAGCCGCCCAGGGGCGTCCTCAAGCCGGCCAAGCCCCTGTCGGACCGGGACAGCCTGACCCAGTCGGTCGCCCAGATCCGCGCGAGGCTCGAAAGCGCCGAGAACCCTCTCATCTGGGTGGGTCCTGAGGTCGACCGGTTCGGCCTGCAGGACAAGGCCGCGCGCCTGATCCAGCAGCTGAACATCCCCTTCGTCACGGAACTCCTCAGCAAGGCCGTCCTCTCCGAGGACGATCTGCTGTTCGCCGGCGTGCTCGACGGCCAGGCATCGTCCGAGGCCGTCACGGAGCTGGTCGCCGCCTCCGACTTCGTGCTCGCCCTCGGCGTGTGGCTGACCGACATCAACTCCCTTGGCTGGGAGCCGGATTACGACAAGACTGCCTTCGCGTCGTTCGACGCGGTCAAGCTCGGTACCTTCTTCGGCGGGCACGTAGCCCTTGAGCACCTGATAAGCGGCATTCTGGCGGAGAAGATCACGCCCAAGTCCCGGAAGCTCCCGGAGCGTCCGGCACGCAGCGCACCTGCCATGAGTCCCTCCGAGATCATCACGTACCAGGGGTTCTACGAGTTCATCCAGCGGTACGTCGACCGGAACACCGTCATCAGCAGCGACGCGAGCATGAACTATTTCGGGAGCCTGCTGCTCGATGTACCCGCCCCGGGAGGGTTCATCGTTCAGTCGTCGTACTCCTCGATCGGCTACAGCGCGCCGGCCGCGACGGGTATCTGCCTGGCGAAGAAGCCCAATCAAAGGGTGATGGTGTTCTCGGGCGACGGCGGCTTCCAGATGACCGCCCAATGTCTCTCGACGCAGACCCGGTTCCAGCTCAATCCCATCATCTTCGTCATCGACAACGGCGTTTACGCCGTGGAGCAGTGGCTCGCCGATGCGGGGGTGTTCCATTCCGACAAGCCGTTCTACAAGCCCTGCGTGCTGCACCGGTGGAATTACAGCACGCTGGCAGAGGTCTTCGGTTGTCGGGGGTGGGAAGTCGGCACGTACGGAGAGCTGAGTAATGCCGTGACGGGTGCACTGGAGAACACGAGCAGCCCGTCCATCATCCAGGTGCGGGTGCCCGACAAAACGATCCCCGACAACGCGAAGTGGAAGACCCAGTAGCAGGAAAGCCCACCAGCAGGAACGATCTAGGAGCAGACACCATGCCGACGAAGATCACCGCAGTCTACGAGAACCCGAAGTCCCCCGAGGCTTTCGAGGCCGGTCACCACGAGCAGATCGCGCTGGCGAAGAAGATCCCCGGAGTCACCAGGATCGAGAGCGCGAAGGTCTGGCCGAAGGAGGACGGCAGCCCGACGCCCGCCTATCGCGTACTCGACCTGTACTTCACCGACTACGCCACGGCCAGCAAGGCCGTGACGACCGAAGAGGCGTCGGCGTTTGTCGCCAAGGTCTTCGAGCTGGCGACCGGCGGTGTACGGCTCCTCTTCACCGACGTCGAGGACGTCTGATCTCGATCCGCCGAGGCGTCGCGTCCGCGCGGTCCCGACGGGACGGGGCGGTTCCGTACGCCGGTGGAGGTGGGCCCGGTCGTCGCCGGGCCCACCCCCGACGCACCCTCAGGCGCCGACAGGCCTGGCCGGGCCGGGGACGTTGCGGAAGCGGAACGGCTCCGGTTCGCGGCCGGCCTGGATGAACCAGCACTGTCCGGTGTCGTCGCCGGTGACGATCCGCAGCACCGTGTCCGCGACGGCCTCAGCCGGGATGACCGGCAGTCCCTGCTCGGAGAGCATGCCGCGCAGGTGGTCGATGATGCGCGACTCGGCGAACCCCGGGCAGACCGCGTTGAAGCGGACGTTGTCAGGGGCGAGAGCCGGCCCCAGGGAGCGTGCCAGTCCCACGACCGCGTGTTTGTCGGCCGCGTACAGCGGATCGAGCGGCACCGCCGCCAGGCCCGCCAGGGACGCCGTCGCCACGATCGACCCGCCGCCGCGGGCCCGCGGCGCGGGCAGCACCGCGTGGGTGCCGAAGACCACGCCGTCGAGGTTGGCGCCCATCGCCCGCCGGCAGCGCACCGGGTCGAAGTCCTCGCCGACGCCGCATCCGGTCGCCACCCCCGCGTTCAGCAGGGTGATGTCGACACCGCCGTACCGCTCCTGGGTGAACTCCACCAGAGCGCGGTTGGCGTCGAGGTCGGAGACGTCACAGGCGTGGAAGTGCCCGTCGACCGGATCGGCCACCTCGCGCCCGCCCTCGCCAGTGCCAGCGCCGAGGCCCGGCCCAGTCCGCTGGCGGCACCGGTGACGATCGCCACCTTGCCGTGGAGCGAGACGGCGTCCCGCTGCTCTCCTGGCAGCGCGGCGGCCACGCCAACTCCAGCACGAGCTTGCCGACGTTCGCACCGCGGAAGAGCATCTGCAGGGTCGCGGGGAAGCCGTCGACGGTGCCCCGCACGACGTGTTCCGAGGGGCCCTGGACGGGCGCGGCGTTGTTGTACTGACTGATCGCGCCGCAGACCACGACGCGTGCGTGCATCGCCAGCCGGGTCAGGGCGGTGTCGAGGATGTCCCCTCCGACGTTGTCGAAGTAGACGTCGATGCCCTCCGGGGCGTGCTCACGCAGTGCCTTCTTGACGTCCTCGGTGCGGTGGTCGATCGCCGCGTCGAATCCGAGTTCGCCGGTGAGCAGCGCGCACTTCTCGGGCCCTCCGGCGATGCCCACGACGCGGCAGCCCCTGGCCTTGGCGATCTGACCCGCGATGGTGCCGACCGCGCCGGCCGCCCCGGAGATCACGACGGTCTCGCGGTCCTTGAGTGCGCCGACGTCCAGCAGGCCGAAGTAGGCGGTCATGCCGGGCATGCAGCTCGCGTGCCGCCAGGGCCCAGCTGAGCTCCACCGCGGTGTCCGGAGCGGCCAGGCTGGTGCCGGTGAGCTCCTCGAAACGGCGTAGCCGGTAGCGGACGGTGTTGACGTGGACGTGTGCGCCGCGGGCGGCTTCGCGGATGCGCCGTCCGCTCTCCAGGTACGCCCGCACCGACTCCTCGATGAGCGCACCGAACTCGCCCTCCGCCTCCAGGGGGCGCAGATAGCGGTCGAGCAGCAACTCGGAGAGTTCCGCTTCGGAGACCACCGCCACCCGCCACGACAGGTCGCCGAGGTCGTACACGCCACGCAGACCGAACGTACGAGCGGTCTCCAGCAGCCTGCCGGCGGCACGGAAGGAGCGGTGTGTCGCGGCCAGGTCCGTCGGCGGCCCGAGCCCCGCCGTCACCTGCAGGTCACCGTGTGCCGTCGCCGCGGTGGTGGGGGGGAGAGCGGGTGAAACCCTTCTCCAGTCGCCTGACGGTGCGTCAGGAAGGTCGGCAAGTGGTCCGCATGAGTCCTGAAAGACCTGGGGAAAGCTGCCCGAACGTGCGACTCGTTGTAGGGTATGGAAACAGCCCTTGACCTGCAAAAACGCAGGCAGGGAGCCTACTTGTGGGAGTGCCCCGATGTTGCGTACCATGTTCAAGTCCAAGATCCACCGCGCCACCGTCACCCAGGCCGACCTGCACTACGTGGGATCGGTGACCATCGACGCCGACCTGCTCGACGCCGCCGACCTGCTGCCGGGCGAGCTCGTGCACATCGTCGACATCACCAACGGCGCCCGGCTGGAGACGTACGTCATCGAGGGTGAGCGCGGGTCCGGGGTGATCGGGATCAACGGGGCGGCCGCCCATCTCGTGCATCCCGGAGACCTGGTGATCATCATCAGCTACGCTCAGGTCACCGACGCCGAGGCGCGCGAGCTGAAGCCGCGGATCGTGCACGTCGACGGCGGCAACCGGATCGTGTCCCTCGGTGCCGACCCCTCCGAGCCGGTGCCCGGCTCGGACCAGCAGCGCAGCCCGCAGGCCGTCGGGGCCTGACCGGGGGGCCGCGCCGGACCGGACCAGGAGCGCCGAGCCCATGAGCGAGATCGAGATCCGCGACGACCGGGCGGCGGGCCGCCTGGAGGCCGTCGGCGAGGGGGAAGTCGCCGGCCGCATCGAGTACTTCGTGCTGGAGTCGCCCGCCTGCGCCCTGGTCCCGGTCCACACGATCGTCGAGCCCGCGCACGAGGGCAGGGGGATCGCCGGTTCCCTCGCCCGTGAGCTGTACGCCCTCGCCGAGCGCGAGGGCGTCCCGGTGGTGCCGCTGTGCCCGTACGTCGCCGGGTGGGCCGAGCGGCACCCGGAGGTCGCCGCGCCGGCCGGTCCGGAGCTGACGGCGGCGGCCGTGGAGTGGCTGCGGGCCCGCCCCGGCCGGTTCTGAGCGGCGGTTCGCCCTGTCGGACGAGTGACCGGGGGCCCGTCGGGTAGGCGGGGGAGTAGTCCAGAGGCGACGTCCAGCGACTGCCCGGAGGACACCATGACGCACCCGCACCCCGACCCGGTCCCGCCGGGGCCGACCCCGGGTCCCGGTCCCACCCCGCCGGACCCCTACCCGAGCCCCGTCCCACCGCCCGAGCCGGTCCCGCAGCCCACACCACCGCCGCCGGGTCCCGGCCCGACCCCACCCCCGGCCCCGCCGGATCCTTCGCCTTCGCCGATCCCGCCGGGCCCGGAGCCGGTACCGAACCCGGAGCCAGGTCCCCCGCTCACCTGAAAGCACCGGGCACGGCAGGAAGGGGCGCGGAGAGCTACGCGGAAACCTCGGACCGGTCCCCGCCCCACAGCGTGTGGAACGCCCCCTCCCGGTCCACCCGCCGGTACGTGTGCGCCCCGAAGAAGTCCCGCTGCCCCTGCGTCAGAGCCGCCGGCAGGCGAGGCGCCCGCAACGCGTCGTAGTACGCCAGCGCCGCCGCGAACCCCGGCGTCGGCACGCCCTGCCGGGTCGCGGCGATCAGCACCTCCCGCCAGTCGTCCTGCGCGTCCGCGATCTCACGCGCGAACGTCTCGTCCGACAGCAGGCTCGGCAGATCGGCGCGGGCGTCGTACGCGGCGCGGATCCGGTCCAGGAAGGCGGCCCGGATGATGCAGCCGCCCCGCCAGATCGAGGACACCGCACCGAGGTCGATGTCCCAGCCGTACTCCTCGCTGCCCGCGGCGATCTCGTGGAAGCCCTGCGTGTACGACACGATCTTCGACGCGTACAGCGCCTGCTCGACCCGGTCGGCGAACGCCGCCGCCTCCGACTCGCCGAGCGCGGCCGGCTTCGGCCCCGCCAGATCCCGCGAGGCGGCCCGCAACGCGGCGTGACCGGACAGCGACCGCGCGAACACCGCCTCGGCGATGCCGGACACCGGCACGCCCAGGTCCAGCGCGATCTGCACCGTCCAGCGGCCGGTGCCCTTCTGCTCGGCCTGGTCGACGACCACGTCCACGAACGGCCTGCCGGTCGCGGCGTCCACGTGGGACAGCACCTCGGCTGTGATCTCGATCAGGTAGGAGTCCAGCCGGCCGGTGTTCCAGGTGCGGAAGATGTCCGCGATCTGCGCCGGCGCGTACCCGGCGACGTCGCGCAGCAGCTGGTACGCCTCGCCGATCAGCTGCATGTCCGCGTACTCGATGCCGTTGTGGACCATCTTCACGAAGTGCCCGGCGCCGTCCGGACCCACGTGCGTCACACACGGCGCGCCGTCCGCGGCCTTCGCGGAGATCTTCTCCAGCATCGGGCCCAGCGACTCGTACGACTCCTTCGAACCGCCCGGCATGATGCTCGGCCCGTGCAGCGCGCCCTCCTCGCCGCCGGAGATGCCGGTGCCGACGAAGTGGATGCCCCGCTCGCGCAGCTCCCGTTCCCGGCGCCGGGTGTCCGCGAAGTGCGCGTTGCCGCCGTCGATGATCATGTCTCCGGGTTCCAGGAGCGGCGCGAACTCCTGGATCACCGCGTCGGTCGGCTCGCCCGCCTTCACCATGATCACCAGGCGGCGCGGGCGCTCCAGGGCCGCCACGAAGTCCTCGGCGGTCTCGGCCGCGACGAAGTCGCCCTCGTGACCGAACTCCTCCACCAGCGCCTTGGTCCGCGAGACCGTACGGTTGTGCACGGCGACCGTGTAGCCGTTGCGGGCGAAGTTCCGGGCGAGATTGCGGCCCATGACCGCGAGGCCCGTGACACCGATCTGCGCTGAAGTGCTCATACCGCCTGCTCCCTGGTTGCCTCGTGACTACGGCTCCGTCAGTACGGGTCCTCGCCCATCCTGACGTGCCGTCCCGGCGAGCGCACATCCGCCCCGCCACGCTTGTGTACGCGCGGAGGCCGCCGTCGGCCTCATTCCCCGGGGGAGGCCGCCAAGGACGGGCCGTTCCCGGCCACTTGGACGGCGCGGGAGGCCGGATTTCCGTCTTGTCATGGCCTGTTCGCGGCGCATACTTTTGCCCCTCCTGACGCATGCCGAGGGGAATTCGGACATGGCCGTACGCGGCCGGCATCGCCGGTACCAGCCGAACAGGATCAACCGCGCCTCACTCACCGTCACGGCGGGCGGCGCCGGCCTCGCGATCCCGCTGGTCGCCGCCGCCACGGCCGACGCGGCCGACGCCTCCACCTGGAACAAGGTCGCCGCCTGCGAGTCCAGCGGTGACTGGAGCATCAACACGGGCAACGGCTACTACGGCGGGCTGCAGTTCACCCAGTCCACCTGGGAGGCGTACGGCGGCACGCGGTACGCCCCGCGCGCCGACCTCGCCACCCGGGGCCAGCAGATCGCCGTCGCCGAGCGGGTCCTCGGCGGGCAGGGGCCGGGCGCCTGGCCGGTGTGCTCGGTGCGGGCCGGGCTGAACCGGGGCGACACCGGTCCGGGCCCGCACCCGGACGGCGCCGCGAACCGTCCGGTGCAGGCCGGGAGGCAGGCCTCGGTACCGGACGTACGGCCGCAGACCACCCCGCAGTCGCGGGCCGGCCGCGCCGAGATGTACACGGTGGTGCACGGCGACACCCTCTCCGGCATCGCCGACGAGCACCACGTCCGCGGCGGCTGGCGCGGACTCTACGCCGGCAACCGCGCGACGATCGGTGCCGATCCCGACCTGATACTGCCGGGCCAGCGGCTCAGCCTGCGCGGCACGACCGCCGGCTCCGCCACGACCCCGGCGAAAGAGACCGACTCCGGGAAACGGAAGGCCCCTTCGGGGCACCGGACCGCCCCGCACCACACCAGGTCCACCAGCCGCACGCTCGTCGCCCCCGTCGACGCACCCGTCGGCACCGGCTACCACGTGGCCGGCTCCCACTGGTCGAAGGGTTACCACACCGGCGTCGACTTCCTCGTGCCGACCGGCACCGCCGTGCAGGCCGCCGAGGCCGGGCACGTGGTGGCCGCGGGCTGGGGCGGCGCGTACGGCTATCAGGTGGTGATCCGGCACGCCGACGGCCGCTACACCCAGTACGGCCACCTGTCGGCGATCTCGGTGCGGACCGGGCAGACGGTCGCGGCGGGGCAGCGGATCGGCCGTTCGGGGGCCACCGGAAACGTGACCGGCCCGCACCTGCACTTCGAGGTGCGGACCGGACCGGGCTTCGGCACGGACATCGACCCGCTCGCCTATCTGCGGGCCGGCGGCGTCAGGATCTGACGCAGTCGCGGAGCGCGGGGCCGGCCGGCGGCGCGGAGCCGTCGGCGCTGCCCCCGCCGCCCGGTTCCGCTGCGAGAAGGTCCGGCGGCACCGGCTCGCCGAGCACCGCGTCGGCCTCCGGGGGCCCGGACCGCTCCGCCTCGGCCGGTGCTGCCGCCACCCGCTGCTGCGGCACGCCGCCGAGGCGGGCGTCCGCCGCGGCGGCGGACGCGGCGGCCTCCCCAAGGGATGCTGCGGGTTCCGCGAGGGATGCTGCGGATTCCGCGAGGGAATCGGCAAGGGCGTCCGCAAGGGCGGGAGCCCCGCTGCGCTCGATCCGCTCGGTGGTCAGCATGATCAGGCCGCCCGCAGCCACCACCCCGCAGCTCACCGCGAGCCCGGTGCCCATGCCGCCGTAGCGGAACGTCTCGCCGAACATCAGGATGCCGACGACGGCCGCCAGCACCGGGTTGACCACGGTCAGCGTGGCCAGCGGAACGGCGAGGCCGCCGCCCCGGTAGGAGGCCTGGGACAGCAGGACGCCGGCGACGGCGAACAGGCCGATCACCGCCAGGCAGGGCAGCGCGGACAGGCGGACGCCGTGGGTCCAGTCGACGGCGACGGTCTTGGTGAACACCGACGACATGCCGAACGCGACGCCGGAGGCGGCGGCGAGCAGCACACTGCGCACCGCCGGGTGCCGGTGCGCGGCCAGACCCGCGCACAGCAGCGCCACGACCGCGCCGCCGGTGACCAGCGAGACCGCCACCCGCTGCACCGCGTCGAGGGAGTGGGCGCCGGGGGAACCGACCAGGGACAGCAGACCGGCGAGGCCCACCGTGGTCATGACCGCGCCGCGCCAGGCGGCCGCCCCGGCCCTGCGGCCGACGCACAGCGCCGCCATGGGCAGCGCGAAGACGATGGTCAGCGCGCCCAGCGGCTGGACGAGGCTGAGCGGACCGCAGGCCAGCGCCACCACGTGCAGCACACCGCCGAGGCCGTTGAGCACCAGCGAGCCCCACCAGCCCGGCCGGCGCAGCGGCAGGTACGCGCGGGCGGACGAGGACACCGCCACCTGCTCCTGCACGATCGCGCCGGCCGCGTAGGCGAGGGCGGACACCAACGACAGCAGCACGGACAACGCGAGGGCGCTCATCGGCGTCTCCCCTGCGTGCGGCGGGCGCCCTGAGCCCGGCGCGGCGGACGGTCGGATTGCATGGCCAACACTCTGCCCGCCCGCGCTCGTCCCGTCGTCGTACCTGAGCACACAATGCGTCCTACTGCCGATGGAGTACACCGGCCGCCTGATCATCCTGGGGGCGGGTGCGCACGGTGGGGACCCGCGGCTCCGGCCGGGGAACGCACCTGGTACCAGTACCTGTCGTGGACCTCGACCCCGCTCTCGCCGCCCTCCGCCCGCTCGGCGGCTTCTTCGTCCTGCGTACGGCCCCGGGCCGGGCCGACGCCGCCGGCGGCCCGGATCCCGGGCGGCTGCCGACGCTCGCGGAGACCTACGCGGGGGTGGCCCGGGAAGGTCGCCGCGATGCCCTGACGGAGCGCGTGGCCACGGTGGCGGACCGGCTGGGCACGCCCGAGCCGCGCGTCGCCGCCTCCCTCGCCCAGCAGGGGCTGGCCGCCCGGCTGTGGTCGGTGGCCCTCGGCGGCGCCGTCCTGTACGGGCGGTCGCCCGACCTCGACCCGCGCCTGCTGCGCTGGGACCCTGCGGCCGCCGTCCCCGACGACCTGTACCTGACCGAACTGCGCCCGCGACCCGGTGACGCCGCCACCCTCGCCGCCACCGTGCTGCGCGGACACCTGGAGCCGCTGGGGGAGGCCCTGCGGGCCCGCTGCGGCAGCGCGCCCGGACTGCTGTGGGGCAACGCGGGCTCCGCGCTCGCCGGGGCGGCCCGGGAGCTGGACCGCTGGGCCCGCGCGCACGGCCGCGGCGACGCCGCCGGCCGGGCCCGTGCCCTGACGGACGAACTCTTCGCCCATCCCCTCCTGCGCACCACCGGCACCCGCACCGGCACCGCCTTCCGCCGCCGCAGCTGCTGCCTGTACTACCGGGTGCCCGGCGGCGGGGTCTGCGGCGACTGCTGCTTCACGCGGCCGCCGCGCTCTTCCCCAGGAGCCGCGTCTGGGTGACCATGAAGGGAACCTGCCACCGGTACAAGGGGGTTGTCGGGTGCGAGTGGGACTGCTGACCCGGGAGTACCCCCCGGACGTGTACGGCGGCGCCGGGGTCCATGTGGAGTTCCTGGCCCGGGAGCTGACCTCCCTGGTGGACCTGGAGGTGCACTGCTGGGGCGAGGGACGCGGGGTGGGCGTCGTACGCCACCGGTCCTGGTCCGCGCTCGACGGCGCCAATGACGCGCTGCGCACCTTCTCCGTGGACCTCTCCGTCGCCGCCGCCCTCCAGGGCCGCGAACTCGTCCACTCCCACACCTGGTACGCCAACCTCGCCGGCCACCTCGCCAAGCTCCTGTACGGCGTCCCGCACGTGCTCACCGCGCACTCCCTGGAGCCGCTGCGCCCCTGGAAGGCCGAGCAACTGGGCGGCGGATACGCGCTGTCGGGCTGGGCCGAGCGCACCGCGATCGAGGCCGCCGACGCGGTGATCGCCGTGTCCGGAGCCATGCGCGAGGACATCCTCGGCTGCTACCCGGCGCTCGACCCGGCCGCCGTGCACGTGGTGCACAACGGCATCGACACCCGCCTGTACCGCCCCGACCACGGCACCGACGCCCTCACCCGCCACGGCATCGACCCCCACCGCCCGTACGTCCTGTTCGTAGGCCGGATCACCCGCCAGAAGGGCGTGCCCCATCTGCTGCGCGCGGTACGGCACATCGACCCCGGCGCCCAGGTCGTGCTCTGCGCGGGCACGCCCGACACCCCGGAGACCGACCGGGAGTTCCGGGAGCTGTTCGAGGAGCTGAGCCGGGTCCGCACGGGCGTGTTCTGGATCCCGCGGATGCTGCCGCGCCCCGAGGTGATCCAACTCCTCACCCGCGCAGCGGTGTTCGTGTGCCCCTCGGTGTACGAACCCCTCGGCATCGTCAACCTGGAGGCGATGGCCTGCGGCACCCCGGTCGTGGCCTCCCGGGTCGGCGGCATCCCGGAGGTCGTGGCGGACGGCCGTACCGGTGTGCTGGTCGACATGGACGAGGAGTTCGAGACGCGTCTCGCCCGTGCCCTGGACACCGTCCTCGGTGACCCGGAGGCGGCCCGGCGGATGGGTGAGGCCGGACGGGAGCGCGCGGTCGGGGAGTTCGGCTGGGACGCCGTGGCCCGGCGCACGGCCGCGCTGTACGAGGAGGTCCTCAAGCAGGCTTAGCCCCGTCCGTGCGGGGCAGCCATGGTTCAACCAGGGTGAGGGGAGCGGCCATGCGTCGTGGAGGGCCTTCCGTACTCGGGATCGTACTGGCGGGCGGCGAGGGCAAGCGTCTGATGCCGCTGACCGCCGACCGCGCCAAACCAGCCGTCACCTTCGGCGGCACCTACCGCCTCGTCGACTTCGTCCTGTCCAACCTCGTCAACGCCGACATCCTGCGCATCTGCGTGCTGACCCAGTACAAGTCGCACTCGCTGGACCGGCACATCACCACCACCTGGCGGATGTCCAGCCTGCTCGGGAACTACGTCACCCCGGTCCCGGCCCAGCAGCGCCTCGGCCCGCGCTGGTACCTGGGCAGCGCCGACGCGATCCTGCAGTCGCTGAACCTGATCCACGACGAACAGCCGGAGTACGTGGCCGTGTTCGGCGCCGACCACGTCTACCGCATGGACCCGCGGCAGATGCTCCGGCAGCACATCGAGGGCGGCGCGGGGGTGACCGTGGCCGGCATCCGGG
Source organism: Streptomyces sp. NPDC001851 (assembly GCF_040297165.1). Taxonomy (NCBI): domain Bacteria; kingdom Bacillati; phylum Actinomycetota; class Actinomycetes; order Kitasatosporales; family Streptomycetaceae; genus Streptomyces; species Streptomyces sp. NPDC001851. Next base: position 94,826 of record NZ_JBEOYR010000004.1, read on the forward strand.
TGCCGCGCGCGGAGTCCTCCTCCTTCGGTGTGATCACCCCGGGTCCGGACGGCCGCGCCGTCGAGCGCTTCCTGGAGAAGCCGGCCGACCCGCCCGGCCTGCCGGACGACCCGGAGACCGTCTTCGCCTCGATGGGCAACTACCTCTTCACCACCAAGGCCCTCGTGGAGGCGCTGCAACGGGACGCCGAGGACGGGCAGTCGGTGCACGACATGGGCGGCTCGATCCTGCCCCAGCTCACCGCCCGCGGCGAGGCCCGGCTGTACGACTTCAGCGAGAACCACGTGCCCGGCGAGACCACCGGCGACCAGGGCTACTGGCGGGACGTGGGCACCCTCGACGCCTACTACGAGGCGCACATGGACCTCATCGCCGAGCGCCCCGCGTTCAACCTCTACAACCGCCAGTGGCCCATCTACACCCACTCGGGCCAGCTCTCCCCGGCCCGCTTCAGCGCGGGCGGCATCGCGAGCGAGTCCATCGTCAGCGCGGGCTGCCTGATCCGCGGTCAGGTCACCCGGTCCGTCCTGTCCCCGGGCGTTCGGGTCGACCCGGGCGCGGTGGTCCAGGGCTCGGTGCTGCACGACAACGTGCGCGTCGGCCGGGGCGCGGTGGTGCGCGGCGCGGTCCTCGACAAGAACGTCGAGGTCCCGCCCGGCGCCACCATCGGCGTCAACCCGGAACGGGACGCCGAGCTGTACACCGTCTCCAAGGGCGGCGTGATCGCCCTGGGGAAGGGACAGCGGGTGCCCTAGGGGACCCAAGCCTTCGGCCCTCGCGGTTCAGGGCCGGTTCGTTCGCACACATGACCTTGTGCGACGCGTTGGGCTGAACCCTCATGGAATGCCCGGGTTCGGGTCGTTCGCCCCTCAGGATGCAGGCAACGACTCGAACTTCCGGAGGTCATCCGACATGAGAGGGACCCGGCGCACGCGGCTGTGCCTGGCCGGGGTGCTGGCAGCGTCCGCGCTGATCGCCACCCCCGCCGCACGGGCTGCCGAGCGGACCGACGGCCACCTCACCGATCTGGTCAACCCGTTCATCGGGAGCCAGGACGAGGGCAACACCTTCCCCGGCGCGGCCGTGCCCTTCGGCATGGTGCAGCTCTCCCCGGACACCGGGCACAGCACGGGCTACGACTACACGCAGAACCGGATTCGCGGCTTCTCCCTGGTCCACCTCTCGGGCGTCGGCTGCCGCATCGGCGGCGACCTGCCCGTGCTGCCCACCACCGGCGACGTCACCCAGACGGACTACAGCCAGTACGCGGCCGGCTTCTCGCACCAGGACGAGACGGCGAGCCCCGGCTACTACGGTGTCGGCCTGTCCTCCGGCATCCGCGCCGAGCTGACCGCGACCGAGCGCACCGGCGTGCAGCGCTACACCTTCCCCGCCACCGGCAAGGCCAACGTCCTGCTGAACGCCGCCCAGTCGCTGCACAAGGCCGTCTCCAGCACCGTGGAGATCCTCGACGACCACACCGTGCGCACCGAGATCACCGGCCGTGGCTTCTGCCGGGACACCAACCCCTACACGGTCCACACGATCACCCGCTTCAGCCGGCCCTTCACCGCTTACGGCACCTGGGACGGAAAGACCGTCACCCCGGGGTCGCGCAGCGGACACGGCGGCGCCTACGTCCGCTTCGACACCACCCAGAACCGCACCGTCGAGGCGACCACCGCCCTGTCGTACGTCGACGCGGCCGGCGCGGCCGGCAACCTGCGCGCCGAGGGCGACCGGTCCTTCGACGCGGTACGCGAGCGGGCGCGTGCGCAGTGGGAGAAGCGGCTCGAAGCCGTCCAGGTGCGGGGCGGCACGAGCACCCTGCGCCGCACCTTCTACTCCTCCCTGTACCGGTCGTTCCTCGCCCCGAACATCGGCAGCGACGCCGACGGCCGGTACCTCGGCTGGGACCGCCGGACCCACCGCGCCGACGGGTTCACGTACTACCAGAACTGGTCCCTGTGGGACACCTACCGCACCCAGGCCCAGCTCCTGGCGCTGCTCGCGCCGCACGAGGCACGGGACATGGCCCGCTCGGTCGTCGCGATCGCCGAGGACGGCGGCTGGCTGCCCAAGTGGGGCTACGGCCCGGTCGAGACGAACGTCATGAGCGGCGACCCGGTCACCCCGTTCCTGACCACGGCGTATCAGACGGGGCTGCTCAAGGGCTTCGAGGAGCGGGCCTACCGGGCGCTGAAGAAGAACGCCGACGGTGTGCCGCCCGCCGACTACCCGGGCATCGGCCGGGAGGCCAACACCGAGTACCTCGCGCACGGCTTCGCCCCGTTCATCAAGGACCGTCCGCTGGCCAAGCTGGGCGACTCCGACTACCACCACGGCGCCTCCGTCACCCTGGAGTACGCGCTCGCCGACGCCATGCTGGCCCAGATGGCCCGCGGACTGGGCCACGAGGCGGACGCCGACCGGTATGCGGCCCGCGCTCAGAACTACCGGACCATCTTCGACCCGTCGACCGGCTTCTTCCGCGCCCGTGACGCCTCCGGCGCCTTCACCGGCTCGGCCGACCCGGCGCTCGGCACCGGCTTCCACGAGGGCACCGCCTGGCAGTACCAGTGGCTCGTGCCGCAGGACGTGCCCGGCATGGTCCGGCTCATCGGCGGCGAGCGCGCCGCCAACGAGCGCCTGGACTCCTTCTTCGCCTACGACCGGCTGCTCGCCGACCCCGCGAGGACCGCCCGCGAGGTGTGGGTGCACGGCGACGCGTACGCGTACTACAACGCCGACAAGTACAACCCGATGAACGAACCCGACCTCATCGCGCCCTACACCTACCTCGCCACCGGACAGCCGTGGAAGACCACCGACGTGGTGCACGCCGCCCTGACCCTCTTCACCGACGGGCCCACCGGCATCACCGGCAACGACGACCTGGGCACGATGTCCGCCTGGAACGTGCTGTCGTCCATCGGGCTCTTCCCGATCCAGCCCGGCTACAGCACCTGGGGACTGTCGACCCCGGTCTTCGACCGCGTCGACCTCACCCTGGACCGCCGGTACTGGCCGAGCGGCGGGCTGACGATCGCCGCGCCCGGCACCTCCGCCACCGACCGCTACATCCAGACCGTCCGCGCCGACGGAACACCGCACGAGCGGACGTATCTGACGACGGGTGCGCTGCGCTCCCTGCGCTCGCTCGCGTTCACGGTCGGCCCGCGCCCGTCTGAGTGGGGTACGTCACCCGAGGCGGCGCAGCCCGTCCTGAAGTGACCTCACGTATCCCTTGGTCCCGCCCCCTTTGACGGGGCGGGACTTAATCTGGTGTTAACTGAGCGTAGCCTGATCGTACTTGACCGTAATCGGCTCACGGGGATTGACTGCGAACGACTGCAGATCAACCCGTCGTCGACGCGTGAGGCAAGCCCTTGACTTCCGACCTGCTCGCTCCCCTCGACCTGGCGTTCTGGAACATCGAGTCCGACCGGCACCCGATGCACCTCGGCGCGCTCGGCGTCTTCGGTTGCCACTCGCCCACCGCCGGCGCCCATGCCGCCGACCTGCTCGCCGCCCGCGCCGCCGCCGTACCCGGGCTGCGCCTGCGCATCCGCGACGTGTGGCAGCCGCTCGCCTTCGGCGGCGCCACCCGGGAACCCGACCCGGACTTCGACCCGCTCAACCATGTACGGCTGCACGCGCCGGCCGCCGACTTCCACGCGGTCGCCGGCCGGCTCATGGAGCGCCCCCTGGAGCGCGGCCGGCCGCCGTGGGAGGCGCACGTCCTGCCCGGCGAGGACGGTGTCTCCTTCGCCGTCCTCTTCAAGTTCCACCACGCCCTCGCCGACGGGCTGCGCGCGCTGAAACTCGCCGCCGGCGTTCTCGACCCGGTGGACATGCCCGCACGGGCACCCCGCGCCATCGAGCCGCCGAGCGGCCTGCTGCCCGACATCCGCAAGCTTCCGGGGCTCCTCCCCGGACTGGTCAGGGGCGCGCTGTCCGACGTCGGCCGGGCGCTGGACATCGGGGCCTCGCTCGCCCGCTCCACCCTCGGCATGCGGCCCGTCTCCGCACTGACCTCCGCTCCGAGCGGTACCCGCCGCACCGCCGGAGTCGTCGTCGACATCGACGACGTGCACCGGGTGCGCAAGACCGCCGGGGGCACCGTGAACGACGTGCTCATCGCCGTGGTCGCCGGGGCGCTGCGCCGGTGGCTGGAGGAGCGCGGCGACGGCAGCAGGGGGGTGGCGCCCCGTGCCCTCATCCCCGTCTCCCGGCGCCGCCCGCGCACCGCCCATCCGCAGGGCAACCGGCTCTCCGGCTATCTGATACGGCTCCCCGTGCACGAGCCCGACCCGCTCGGCCGGCTCGACACCGTGCGCACCGCCATGCTCCGCAACAAGGACGCGGGGCCCGACCGGGGTGCCGGTGCCGTGGCGCTGCTCGCCGATCATGTCCCGGCCCTCGGCCACCGGCTCGGCGGACCGCTCGTCGGGCAGGCGGCCCGGCTGTGGTTCGACATCCTCGTCACCAGCGTGCCGCTGCCGGGGGTGGGCCTGCGGCTCGGCGGACACGAGCTGGCCGCGGTCTATCCGCTGGCCCCGCTCGCCCCGGGCCAGGCGCTGGCGGTGGCCATCTCCACGTACCGGGGACGGGTGCACTACGGGCTGGTGGCCGATGCGGAGGCCGTGCCGGACCTGGACCGGTTCGCCCACGCGGTGTCGGCCGAGGTGTCGACGCTGCTGTCGGTCTGCGACGTCTGACCCGGCCTCCGGCCGGACGGGCGTCCCCACCCGCACCACCCGCCGCTTTCGCCGCCGGATGCGGGCGGCCCCCGCGGGGCGCCTGCGCCCTCGGCGGCTTGCGGGTCTGCCGGTGGGTGCGGAGGGCTCGCCGTGAGGCGCCCGCGGGGCCGTCGTCGGGGGCGGCGCGGCCGGTGCCGGTGGTCTGCGGGCTTGCCGGTCGGTGGGCGGGGGCCGGTGCGGCGCGGGCGGCTCGCGGGGCGGCCGGGCGGGGTCCCGCCGGACCTCGTCGGCGAGCACATCCCACCCCCGCCCCACCCCCCGCGCCGGCGGCCGGCCACAAGCCGTCCGCGGCCGGCGCAGCGGCCCGATCATGCCCGGAGCGGGACGGGTTTGGCGGCGAGCCCCCGCGCTCCGTAAAATTCCCCGTTCGAAAGCGGGCGCGAGTCGGAGCGCTGCGCGGGTGATCAGGGAAGCGGCAGCGCGATGACGGTGACAGAGGACGGCTCCATGGCCTCCATGACCACGGACGAGGTGGTCTACGGGCCGGGTATCGACCCCGAGCGGCTGGCCGTCTGCCTGAGCGTGCTGGAGGAACTGGACCAGCTCGACGTCGACCACCCGGACGCGATCAAGGTCCGCCGGGCCACCTCGCAGATCTACCGCACGGTCAAGCAGCGCCGCCGCCAGGAGCGCCGCGCCGCCAAGACCGCGCACGACCGCGCCGTCACCGAGGCCACCGCCACCGGCTCCGCCGAGCGCATCGACGACGAGACCGAGGGCATCCTGCCCTCCTCCAAGGTCGAGGCCGGCAAGATCGCGGGCATACTCCAGCGCCCCCGCTCCTGCTACACCTGCAAGCAGCGCTACGTCGAGGTCGACTACTTCTACCACCAGCTCTGCCAGAAGTGCGCCGCCGAGAACCGCGCCAAGCGGGACGCCCGCACCGACCTCACCGGCAAGCGCGCCCTGCTCACCGGCGGCCGCGCCAAGATCGGCATGTACATCGCGCTGCGGCTGCTGCGTGACGGTGCGCACACCACCGTCACCACGCGCTTCCCCAAGGACGCGATCCGCCGCTTCAAGGCGATGGAGGACTCGGCGGACTGGCTGCACCGGCTGGAGGTCGTCGGCATCGACCTGCGCGACCCGGCGCAGGCCGTGGCCCTGGCCGAGCAGGTCGCCGAGGCGGGCCCGCTCGACATCCTGATCAACAACGCCACGCAGACCGTACGCCGCCTGCCCTCCGCGTACGCGGCCCTGGTGGAGGGCGAGAGCGCCCCGCTGCCCGCCGGTGAACTCCCCGCCCACCACGTCATCGGCGCCTTCAACTCCGGCGCCGTCGACGGCATCGCCGCGCTGCCCGTCGGCACCAGCGGCCTGGACGCGCAGAAGGTCGCCGACCTCGCCCTAGTCGCGGGCAACGCCAGCGTCGCCCGGCACCTCGACGGCACCGCCATCGACGCCGGCGGCCTCGTCCCCGACGTCGTCGACACCAACACCTGGGTGCAGACCATCGACCAGATCTCGCCGGTCGAGCTGCTCGAAACCCAGCTGTGCAACTACACGTCCCCGTTCATCCTGATCAGCGCCCTGCGCCCGGCGATGGCGGACGCCGCGAAGAAGGCCGCCAGCGGCCGGGCGTACGTCGTCAACGTCTCCGCGATGGAGGGCGTCTTCAGCCGCGGCTACAAGGGCGCCGGGCACCCGAACACCAACGCCGCGAAGGCGGCCATGAACATGGTCACGCGGACCAGCGCGCAGGAGATGTTCGACACGGACGGCATCCTCATGACCTCCGTCGACACCGGCTGGATCACCGACGAGCGTCCGCACTACGACAAGCTGCGCCTCGCCGAGGCCGGCTTCCACGCCCCCCTCGACCTGGTCGACGGCGCCGCCCGCGTCTACGACCCGATCGTCCGCGGCGAGGCGGGCGAGGACCTGTACGGCGTCTTCCTGAAGGACTACGCGCCGGGCAAGTGGTGATCAGGTGACCGGGTGACGCGCCGTCAGTGACCAGCCGGCGGCCGGGACGGCCGTCCCCGGTCAGTCGACGGCGCCGAGCCTGGAGTTCCGGGCCGCCACCAGTTCCAGCACCGTGCGCCAGTCCTCCAGCACACCCGCGTCGAAGCCCGCCGTGCGGCTCTCCGCGTCGGCCTGGCGCAGCCGCAGCAGATCGTCGTCGGCGGGAGCGGCGGGGTCGCGCTCCCCGCGCACCAGCCGGAACACCCGCTCCCCGAGCAGCGAGCGCACCGCCTCGGGCGCCCCGATGTCCTGGACCAGGCCGGCCACCTGGAGCTCCTTGTCGGCGGGGCGGCTGCGGCGCAGCAGCGCGGCGGTGCGCAGCGCGTGCTGGTGCCGGCCGGCGTACAGCAGATCCATCAGCTCCTCGACGCTGCGCGGCTCCATGCGTCAGTCCTTCCGCGAGACAGCCGTTGCCGCGTATGAGCAGACCATGGGGAGCTTGCGGCCCGGCCAACGGCACTTGAACTGCACCGCGTCCGGTCCGCAAGCCGAGACGGTTCGAAGACACGTTCGCAGACGTGGGCCGAGTGGGTGATTCGTCGTCCCGGTCGTGTGATGCGCGCAGTGCCAAATAGCTCCATATTGGAGGGCATTGAGGGGGTAATCGGCGTCCTATAGTTACACCTTGTTTGCACTCCCTATCGAGCGGCGGGCCGCTCATTTGGTTAATGTGGAGGGGACGGACAGCAGTACGGGTCCCACCCACACCCATCGTCCGTCCCGGGGCGAGCCGGTTGACAACGGCCTGCTCTGCATGACGTACCGGCGCCACCGCGTCCGAACTGGCCTTCCATCCAGACCCGAGCGGGCGTCGAGTGCCGAAGCACAGGTTGTCCGGCAGGCCCTGAGGGTGACCGACACATAAGGAGTGCGCGGTGACACCGGAGAAGACGAATCGCGAACAGCGCCCCAAGGAACGCACGGAGCGCGCGGGCCGACGGCCCGAAGAGCTCGGCAGCCTCGATGTGTGGGCCCGTTCGGCCCCGATCCGCCTCGCGGGCTACGAGGACGACCTCGCCGAGCCGCACATCCTGCCCAGCGTGGACTGACCGCCCGGGCCGGATGTTCGCGATCGCCGCGGCATGGGCGTGACCCGGCAGACTCACGCCCATGCCGATCAGAGAAGCCGCGGCCGGGGAGCGGCCGCGGATCTGACCCTTCTGGCACCGGATCGCCGCCGCCGAAACCTACGCCTGGGACCCGGAGACCTCCGAGGAGGAAGCCCGCGCCCTCGCCGGACACGTCCTGGCCGAGGCCAGGGCCCACGGCTACCGCGCGTGGTCTTCAACGCCGTGGTCGAGACGAATCCCGCGGTCGCCCTGGGGACCTCCCTCGGCTTCACCGTCCTCGGCACGGTCCCGGACGCCTTCGGCCACCCCCGCCACGGCAGAGTGGGCCTGCACCTCATGCACCGGTCGCTCGCCCGGTGCCTGGTGGGGCACCAGCCGGGCTCAGGCCCCGGTCACCGGTGCCGTCCGCCGCCAGGGGCGCCGCCGCTCCAGTTCCTCCGCCAGCTCCAGCAGGACCGCCTCCGCACCCGGGCGGCCCACGAGCTGTACGGCGCAGGGGGCGCCCGAGGGAAGGGTGCCGGACGGGACCGACATCGCGGGCCAGCCGGCCAGGTTCCAGGGCGGGGTGAAGGGGGAGTACGCGGTGTTGGCCAGGACGTTGTGCAGCCAGCCGCGTTCGTGCCACGGGCCGGCCGCGGGGGAGCGGCGGGCCAGGGCCGGGGTGAGCAGGACGTCGTACTCGGTGAAGAAGGGCGTCAGCCGGGCGCGCAGCCGCTCCCGGCCGTCCCCGGTGCGCACCGAGCGGACGAACAGCCGGCCCACCGCCGCGTGCACCCGGGTCCGCCGGGCCAGCCGCGTCCGGTCCAGGCCCTCGGCGTCCACCGCCGTGCCGGCCGTCCAGTGCCGCACCGCGGTCGCCCCCAGCGAGAGGGGATAGGGCGGCTCGGCGCGCCGCACGTAGTGCCCGGCCCGTGCCAGCACTCCGGCCGCCTCCCGGACCGCGCTCGTGTACGGCCTGCTCACGCCGACTCCGGCGATCGGGCTGCGCAGGGACACGGCGATCCGCGAGGTCCCCGGTTCCTCCCCGCGCGGAACGCCGTCGTCCGCCAGGACGTCCAGCATCAGCCGCAGATCCTCCACCGTGGTGGCGAGCGGACCGTTCTCCGCCATGCCGAACCAGTCACCGTTGCCGATCCCGGCCGGCACCACACCGTGCCCCGGCTTCAGCGTGACGAGACCGCAGTTCGCGGCCGGGATGCGCAGCGAGCCCATGCCGTCGTTGCCGAGCGCGAGGGGGACGAGGCCCGCGGCCACGGCGGCGGCGCTGCCGCCGGAGGAGCCGCCCGCCGTACGGGAGGTGTCCCACGGATTGCGGGCGGTGCCGTACGGGCCCTCCGTCGTGCCGAAGACGCACAGCTCGGGCACGTTCGTCAGGCCCACCACCACCGCACCGGCCGCCCGCAGCCGGGCCACCGTGACATGGTCCTCGGCTGCCGGGGTGTCGGGGGTCGCGGCGGAGCCGTCGCGCCGGGACTCGCCGCGCACCGCGAGGTTGTCCTTCACGGCCACGGGTACGCCGGCGAGCGGCAGTCGGGCCAGATCGGCGCGGGAGGCCACCTCGTCGGCCTCGGCGAGCGCCGCCTCGGCCCGCACCTTCCGGAACGCCCCGAGCCGTCCGTCGAGGCGCTCGATCCGGGCGAGGTGCCCGGCCACCACCTCGCGGGGCGTCACCCGCTTCTCGCGTACGGCGGCGGCTATCTCGGCGGCGGTCCGCCCGGCCCAGTCACCCACGGGCACTCCTTCGTCGGTCGTCGGCTACTCGCTGGTACGAATCAAGGCGCAGGGAGAACTGTGCACGGCCCGGCCGCCCACGTCGAGAGGCGGCCCGGCCGCACGGGTGCTCATGCCTGTCGCGCCGTCCCCGTACTGCCTCGCCCCGTCAGCCTCGGTACCGGCACCCCCACCGCCCGGGCCGCGTCCCCGTCCAGCAGCGCCAGCAGCTCACGTGCCGCCGTACGGCCGAACGCGGTGCTGTCGCGGGAGAGCGCGGACAGCCGCGGTGTGACCATGCGGCACAGGGCCGAGTCCTCCCAGGAGACCAGCGAGACGTCCCGCGGGACGCGGAGGCCGAGTTCGGCCGCGGCGGCGAGGCCGGCGACGGCCATCACGTCGTTGTCGTAGATCAGCGCGGTCGGGGCGGGGGAGCCGCCGAGCACCCGGCGGGTCACGGCCGCTCCCTGGGTGTCGGAGTAGTCGGTGGTCACCGAGCTCACCCCGGTCAGACCCCGGCGCTCCGCCTCCGCGCGCAGGGTGGAGATACGGCGCTCGGTGTGCGCCAGGCCGGGCAGACCCGCGATGTGCACGATCCGGCGATGGCCGAGGGCTGCCAACTCGTCCACCACGGACGCCATCGCGCCCGCGTCGTCCGCCCAGACCGTGGACAGACCGGCGTGACGCACATCGGACGCCCCTCCGATGACCACGGCGGGCAGGCCGAGTTCGTCCAGCAGGCCGGGGCGCGGGTCCTCGGCGCGCGGGTCCACCACCAGTACGCCGTCCACCCGGTGCTCCGCCCACCAGCGGCGGTACACCGCGCACTCCTCGCCCACGTCCTCGGCCACCTGGAAGAGGAGACCCAGATGGCGCTCCGCGAGCACTTCCTGGATGCCGGAGACGAGTTGCAGGAAGAACGAGTCGACGCCCAGGGTGTGCGCGGGCCGGGCCAGGACGAGACCGACCGTGGCCGCGCCCTCACCGGAGAGCGCGCGGGCCGCCGTACTGGGGCGCCAGCCCAGTTGCTCCGCGACCCCGCGGACCCGGGCGCGGGTGCTCTCGGAGACGCCGGGGCGGCCGTTGAGGGCGAAGGAGACCGCGCTCTCGGAGACTCCGGCACGGCGCGCGATGTCCTTCATCGTCGGCCGGCGCGCGGGTGATCGCTTCGACGCCACGTCATCCCTCGTCTCGCCCCGGACTAATGCGCTTGAGTGCGATGACCCTAAAGCGCATTAGCGACAGCGGCAAGACGTCGACCGGAACGGCCTCACCTGGACTAATGAAAAGGGGATTTCTTTAGCTGGGAACCGTGCATTGACTTCCTCCGAACGGCCCGGGCAAGGTCGCTGGCATCACCGCCGCCGACACCGCAAGGGAGCCGTGTCACCGTGCCCACATCCCGCAGAGCCCTCGCCGCCGCCGCCTTCCTCGCCCTCGTCCTGCCGCTGAGCGCCTGCGGCCCGGGCGGTGACGACGGCGGATCGACCGACGCCTCGGGCAAGGTCGAGGGCGGCATCACCTTCCAGACCTGGAACCTGCGCGCGAACTTCAAGCCGTACTTCGAGGGCCTGATCGCGGACTTCGAGAAGAAATACCCCGGCACCCAGGTGAAATGGATCGACCAGCCCGCCGAGGGCTACCCGGACAAGCTCAGTGCCGACGCCGGCGGCGGCACCCTGCCCGACGTCGTCAATGTCTCGCCGGACCTGGTCGCCCCGCTCGCCAGGGCGGGCCTCGCCCTGGACCTCGACAAGGCGGCCGGCACGTACCGGTCCGAGTACCTGGACGGGGCCTGGGCCAGCCACCGGGTGCCGGGCATGAGCGGCACGTACGCCTTCCCCTGGTACCTGAACACCGGCCCGCTCTTCTACAACAAGGCCCTGTTCACCAAGGCCGGACTCAGTCCCGGTAGGCCGCCGAGGACGTACGGCGAACTCTTCGCGGACGCCCTGCAGATGGCGAGGAAGAGCGGCGGCAGGGTCGCCACCCTCGCCAACGTGCCCACCATCGAGGACTTCGGCCGCTACGGCGTCCCCCTGATGAACCAGCAGGGCACCGCGTTCGCCTTCAACGACCCCAGGGGTGTCGAACTCCTCGGCAAGTACAAGGAGTTGTATGACGCCCACGCCCTCGACCCGCAGGCCCTGACCGCCACCCCGGAGTCCTCCGGCAAGAAGTTCCTCACCGGCGCCGTCGCCATGAACCCCGGCAGCGCCCTCGACCTCGGCAACTTCAGGAAGAACGCGCCGAGCCTGTACCGGAACATCGGCATCACCGACCAGATCACCAGCACCGGGCACGTCAACATGTACGTGATGGGTGTGATGGTCAACTCGCACACCAGGCACACCCCGGCCGCCGTCGCCTTCGCCCACTTCGTCACCGACGCGCAGCACCAGATGTCCTTCGCCAAGAAGGCCGCCATCTTCCCGAGCACCGCCGGCTCCCTGAACGACCCGTACTTCACCAAGCAGGACGGCACCGACGAGACCCGGGTGCGGATCGCCGCCGCCAAGTCCCTGAAGACGGCCGTGAACTACACGCCGGTGCTGTTCAGCGACCAGATGAAGACCGCGCTGCGCAACGAGGTGGCCAAGGCGCTCCAGGGCAAGGAGAGCCCCAAGCAGGCTCTCGACAACGCTGTCAACGCCGCCGACCGCCTCCTGCGGCAGGGCTGACCGGCCATGGCCACGCCTGTCCGCGTCCGGCGCCAGCTTCCGTTCAGCCCCTGGCTGTTCGCCGCGCCCGGGCTGCTGATCACCGGCGCCTTCGTGCTCTACCCGTTCGTCTCCACCCTGGTGAACTCCTTCACCGACCGCCGCACCCTGCTCCCCGGCCACTTCGTGGGCCTCGCCAACTTCCGCGAGCTGCTCCACGACGACATGTTCTGGACCGGCCTGCGCAACAGCACGCTGTACATCGCCGGAGTCGTACCGGCCCTGGTGGTACTGCCGCTGCTGCTCGCCCTGCTGGTGCAGAAGAACATCCCGGGCATCACGTTCTTCCGTTCCGCCTTCTACACCCCGGTCGTCGCCTCGATCGTGGTGGTCGGGCTGATCTGGGTGTGGCTGCTGGACGAACGCGGCCTGGTCAACTCGCTGCTGGAGACGATCGGGATCGGCCGGGTCGGCTTCCTCAGCGACCAGTGGCTGCTCCTGCTGAGCGCGATGGCCGTCACGGTCTGGAAGGGCCTCGGCTACTACATGATCATCTATCTGGCCGCGCTCGCGAACGTGCCGCGCGAACTGCACGAGGCCGCCGCCGTGGACGGCGCGGGACCGGTGCGCCGGTTCTTCTCGGTCACCGTGCCCGCCGTGCGCTCCACCATGGTGCTGGTCGCCGCGCTCTCCTCGGTCGCCGCCTTCAAGGTGTTCTCCGAGGTGTACCTGATGGCCGGCCCCGACGGCGGCCCGGCCGGCGAGGACACCACCCTCGTCATGCTCGTCCAGCGCACCGGCACCGGCCTGACCGGCCGCGTCGGCTACGCCTCCGCGCTCTCCGTCGTCGTCTTCGCCGTCACCGTCGCGCTGATGCTGCTGGTGCTGCGCGCCGACCGCGGGGAGGAGCCGTGAGCGTCCTGGAGAAGGTACGGCCCGAGCGGGCCCCCGCCCCGGAGCGGGAGCCGCGCGTCACCGACCAGCACGGCCGCCGCATCCGCGCCGGCGAGCTGGTCTGGCGCTACCTGCTGCTCCTCGCCGTCCTCGCGCTCACCGCCGGCCCGTTCCTGTGGCAGCTGGCCACCTCCCTGAAGGGCCCGACGGAGGACATCTACAGCTCACCGCCGAGCTTCCTGCCCGCACACCCGACCCTGCACAACTACACGCGGGTCGCCGACACCATCCCCGTCTGGGACTACGCCCTCAACTCCCTGAAGGTCGCCACCGCCAACGTCGTCACCAACTGCGTCGGCTCGGCACTCGCCGGGTACGCCCTGGCCCGGCTGCGCTTCCGCGGCCGGCGCGTGACCACGCTGGTGTTCGTGCTGGCGATGCTCGTGCCCGTCGAGGGCATCGTGATCGCCCAGTTCACCACCATGCGCGAACTCGGCCTGAACAACACCCTCGTCGGCGTCGTGCTGCCCGGCGCGGTCGGCGCGATGAACGTGCTGCTGATGCGGGGCGCCTTCCGCAACCTGCCGTACGAGATCGAGGAGGCGGCCTACGTCGACGGCGCCGACGTCTGGCAGCGGTTCCTGCGCGTCGCCCTGCCCTCGGTGAAGGGCACGGTGGCCGTCGTCGCGATCTTCGCCTTCATGGGCGCCTGGGACGACTTCCTGTGGCCGCTGATCGTGCTCAGCGACCCGTCCAGGTTCACCCTGACCATCGGCCTCGACTATCTGCACGGCACCTTCGCCGCCGACGAACGCCTGGTCGCCGCCGGCACCGTGATCGCCGTGGCCCCGCTCATCGCCCTGTTCGCCTGCCTCCAGCGGTACTTCTTCCGCGGGGTCGGCGAGGGCGCCGTCAAGGGCTGACCATCCGTACGCCACAAGGACACCCCATGCCTCCTGCCGTGCGCTTCGGCGTCAACTACACCCCGAGCGACGGGTGGTTCCACCACTGGCTCGACTTCGACCTCGACTCCGTGCGCGCCGACCTCGACGCGATCGCCGCGCTCGGCCTCGACCACATCCGCGTCTTCCCGCTGTGGCCCTACTTCCAGCCCAACCGCACCCTGATCCGCCCGCGCGCCGTCGAGCAGCTCGTGGCCCTCGCCGACGCCGCCGCCGAACGGGGCCTGGACGTCAGCGTGGACGGCCTGCAGGGCCACTTGAGCAGCTTCGACTTCCTGCCCGCCTGGACGCGCACCTGGCACCGGCGCAACCTCTTCACCGACCCCTGCGTGGTCGAGGGCCAGGCCGCCTACCTGCGCACCCTCGCCGCCGCCCTCGCCGACCGGCCGCACTTCATCGGCATGACCGTCGGCAACGAGGTCAACCAGTTCGCCGCGCCACCCCACCCCGACCCCGACCGCGTCACCTCCGCGGAGGCCGAGCGGTGGCTCGTACGGATGCTGGCCGCCTGCGCCGAGGGCGCCCCGGGCCGGCTCCATCTGCACGCCTCCTACGACGCCGCCTGGTACCAGGACGACCAGCCCTTCACCCCCGGCCACTCCGCCCGCCTCGGCGACCTCACCGCCGTACACTCCTGGATCTTCAACGGCACCGCCCAGCGCCACGGCCGCACCTCCGTGCCGGCCGAACACCACGCCGCCTACCTCGCCGAGCTCAGCAAGGCCTGGGCGGACACCCCCCACCGGCCGGTGTGGCTGCAGGAGGTCGGCGCACCCGCGCCGCTCGTGCCCGCCGAGCACGCCGCCGCCTTCGCCGAGGCGACCGTCGCACACGCCCTCGACTGCCCGGACCTGTGGGGCGTCACCTGGTGGTGCTCCCACGACGTCTCCCGCGACCTCGCCGACTTCCCCGCGCTCGAATACGGGCTCGGGCTGTTCGGCACCGACCAGCGGCCCAAGGACATCGCACGCGTCCTGGCCGAGGCGGCCCGCCGGCCGCACCCGGCCCCCGCCGTACGCACCACGGCCCTCGTCGTCCCCGGCGATCCGGGCCGCCGCTCCCGCTGCGCCCCCGGCGGAGCCGTCTTCGACGCCTTCTTCCGGCTGGTCGCCGACGGCGCCCGCCCCACCACCGTCCTCGACACCCGCGCCGACGACAAGGACCACCTCGCCGCGCGCGGCATCACCGAGGTCGTCACTCCCGGCCAGGTACTCCCCACCCCACCCGGAGGCACCCGCTCGTGAACCCCGCCAGACGCACCGTCCTGGCCGCCGGCGCCGCCGCGCTGCTCCCCGTGCCCGCCGTCGCGGCCGCCCGCCCCAAGGCCGCGACCCCGCCGTACGCCTCCTACTGGTACCCGGACTCGCTCCCCTCCGGCAGCCCGGGCAGCGGCATCACCTGGCGCAGCCTGAAGAGCTGGCGCGCGGCCGACGACCCCGACCTCGCCTTCAACGCCGCGTCCGTGCCGCTCGCCCCCCGCTTCACCCCGACCCCGGCGAACCCCACCGCCCGCTGCGGACAGGCCCGCGTCCAGGCGCTGGTCTCCTTCGGGCCGACCTCCGGCAACCCCGCACAGGGCTCGGCCACCGCCGACTACTACGCCCTCACCCACTGGGCCTATCTGGACGAGCTGGTCTTCTGGGGCGGCTCGGCCGGCGAGGGCCTGATCCTCGCGCCCAACGCACCGGTCGTGGACGCGGCCCACCGGCACGGCGTCCCGGTGCTGGGCACCGTCTTCCTGCCCCCGGTCGCGTACGGCGGGCAGCTGCGGTGGACCCGGGACCTGGTGCAGCAGGACGCCGCGGGGCACCACCCGCTCGCCGCACAACTCGTCGCGGTCGCCGCGGCCCACGGCTTCGACGGCTGGTTCCTGAACGCCGAGACCGGCGGCGGCAACACCGCGCTGGGCCAGGCCGTGCTCGGCTTCGTCAAGGAGCTGAAGGCGCTCGGGGCGGCGCGCGGACAGCGGGTGACCTGGTACGACGCGATGACCGTGCACGGCACGGTCGGCTGGCAGGGCGCGCTGGACAGTCAGAACCAGGCCTTCTTCCAGGCCGCCGACGACATGTTCGTGGACTTCCGGTGGAGCGCCGGCACGCTCGCGGCCTCGGGCACGAAGGCCCGCCGACTGGGCCGCAGCCGGTACGAGGTGTGGGCCGGCGTCGACGTCGAGTCGAACGGATCCGGCACGTCCGTGGACTGGGACGCGATCGTGCCGGCCGGCAGACCGCACGTCACCTCGATCGGCTTCTACCGGCCGGAGTGGACCCGCGACCACCTGCCCGCCGGCCGGCGCGCCCCCGAGGACTTCCACGCCGCCGACGACCGGTTCTGGACCGGGCGGTCGCCGGACCCGTCCCGTCCGGACGCGAGCGATCCATGGCGGGCGCCGGCGGTGTCGGTCGCCGACCGCTCGACGGTGACCTCGCTGCCGTTCGCCACCGTGTTCAACACCGGGCACGGGCTGCGCTGGTACGAGGACGGGGCGGTCACCTCCGACCGGGCCTGGAACCACCTCGGGCTCCAGGACCGGTTGCCGGCGCGGCGGTGGGTGGTGCGCACGGCGGGGGAGCGGCCGGTGGTCTCCTTCGACTTCGCCGCTGCCTGGCGGGGCGGGAGCAGTGTGCTGGTGGACGGCGCACTGGACCAGCCCGCGGTGGTGGACCTGTACGCGACCCGGCTGCCGATCGGTGGGCACACGGTTGTCGAGCTGACGTTCCGGACGGATGCGGGGGCGGTGAACGCCGAGCTGGCCGTGGCCACTGCCGAGCCGGGCTCACCGGGTGGGACACCGCCGTACACCTATCTGCCGGTGACCTCGGCCACCGGCTGGCAGACCGTGCGCGTGCCGCTCACCGGGCTGCCCGGGACCGGCCACGCGATGACCGTCCATGCGCTCGGGGTGCGGCTCACCGCGACCGACGGCCCCGTGAAGTGGCGGCTGGGCGGACTCGCCGTCAGGGACGCGGCACAGACCCCGGCCGCCCCCTCCGGCCTGCGGATCACCGCGGCCTCCAGCGGTGACCTGCGCCTCGCCTGGCATCCGTCCCCCGGCGGCGTACGCCACTACACCCTGCACCGGCTCCTGCCCGACGGCACCCGCCGCTTCCTCGGCGGCACCTGCCAGCAGGCCTGGTTCGCCGCGGGCCTCCGGCCCGAACAGGGCGAGCGGGCGGCGCGGTTCGAACTGCGTGCCGTGGGGGAGCTGTACACATCGTCGGCCCCCGTGACCGTGACCCACACCTGGTAACCGTCCCCTGCCTTGGAGACCACTCCGCATGCATGACGACCGCAGCCTGGTCGAAGCCCGCCTCCGGCGCGTCCTCGACGAACGCATCCGCCCCGCCGTGTACCCCGAGTCAGTGCCGCTGCGGGTCGCGGTCTGGCACGCGCCCGGCGAGCCCGTGCCGGTCGCGGAGGGAATCGCCGCCGAACCGGAGCCCCTCCGGGTCGGCGCCCGCTGGGGTGCTCCCTGGGGCACGAGCTGGTTCCGGGTGACCGGGACCGTGCCCGGGGCGTGGGCCGGGAGGACCGTCGAGGCCCTGCTCGACCTCGGCTTCGACGAGAACATGCCCGGCTTCCAGTGCGAGGGCCTGGTCTACCGGCCCGACGGCACCCCGGTGAAGGGCCTGAACCCGCGCAACCAGTGGGTGCGCGTCGGCGCGCCCGCCGAGGGCGGCGAGGAGGTGCGCCTGCACATCGAGGCCGCCTCCAACCCGGTCATCCTCGACTACCACCCCTTCCTGCCGACGAAGCTCGGCGACAAGGAGACGGCCGGCAGCGAGCCGCAGTACACCCTCACCCGCATGGACCTCGCCGTCTTCGACGAGTCGGTGTGGCAGCTGGTCATGGACCTGGAGGTGCTCGGCGAGCTGATGGCCGAGCTGCCCGTGGACTCCGCGCGCCGGTACGACATCCTGCGCGCCGTCGAGCGGGCCCTCGACGCCGTGGACCTGCAGGACGTGAACGGCACGGCGGACCGGGCCCGCCAGCGGCTCACCGGGGTGCTGTCGGCCCCCGCCGTACCGTCCGCGCACCGGATCAGCGCCGTCGGGCACGCGCACATCGACTCGGCGTGGCTGTGGCCGCTGCGCGAGACGGTGCGCAAGGTGGCCCGTACGACCTCCAGCATGACCGCGCTGACCGAGGACGAGCCGGAGTTCGTCTTCGCCATGTCCCAGGCACAGCAGTGGGCGTGGGTGAAGGAGCACCGGCCCGAGGTGTGGGCGCGGGTGAAGAAGGCCGTCACCGAGGGGCGGTTCGTGCCGGCCGGCGGGATGTGGGTGGAGTCGGACACCAACATGCCGGGTTCGGAGGCGATGGCCCGGCAGTTCGTGCACGGCAAGCGGTTCTTCCTCGACGAGTTCGGCGTCGAGAACGAGGAGGCCTGGCTGCCCGACACCTTCGGCTTCGCCGCGGGCCTGCCGCAGATCATCAGGGCGGCCGGCTCGAAGTGGCTGCTGACCCAGAAGATCTCCTGGTCGCGGACGAACACGTTCCCGCACCACACCTTCTGGTGGGAGGGCATCGACGGCACCCGGATCTTCACCCACTTCCCGCCCGTCGACACCTACAACTGCTCCATGAAGGGCAGCGAGATCGCCCACGCGGCACGCAACTTCAAGGACAAGGGCCGGGCCCGGCACTCGCTCGCGCCCACCGGCTGGGGCGACGGAGGCGGCGGCACGACCCGCGAGATGGTCGCCAAGGCGGCCCGGCTGCGCGACCTGGAAGGCTCGGCGACCGTCGTCTGGGAGACACCCCGCGCCTTCTTCGAGAAGGCCGAGGCCGAGTACCCCGATGCACCGGTCTGGGCCGGCGAGCTGTACCTCGAACTGCACCGCGCCACCCTCACCAGCCAGGCGAAGACCAAGCAGGGCAACCGGCGCAGCGAACACCTGCTCCGCGAGGCGGAACTGTGGGCGGCGACCGCCGCCGTACGCACCGGGTTCCGCTATCCCCACGAGGAGCTGGACCGGATCTGGAAGACGGTCCTGCTGCACCAGTTCCACGACATCCTGCCCGGCTCCTCGATCGCCTGGGTGCACCGGGAGGCGCGGGCGACGTACGAGCGGATCGCCGGCGAGCTGAACGGCATCATCGAGGCCGCCCAGCGCGCCCTGGCGGGCGAGGGCACCGCCGCCCTCGTCTTCAACGCGGCCCCGCACCCCCGCGCAGGCGTGCCCGCCGGGGGTGCGGCCACGCCGCACACGGACGGTGCGACGACGCTCGTGCCGCGCCCGGACGGCGGACACGTCCTGGACAACGGCCTGCTGCGGATCGAGATCGACGCCCGGGGACTGATCGTCTCCACCCGCGACATCGAGGCCGACCGCGAGGTGATCGCCCCCGGCGCCGCCGCGAACCTCCTGCAGCTGCACCCCGACTTCCCGAACATGTGGGACGCCTGGGACGTGGACGAGTTCTACCGGAACACGGTCACGGACCTCACGGACGCGGACGAGGTCGGCGCCGGCGAGGACGGGAGCTCCGTGCGGATCGTCCGCTCCTTCGGCGGCTCCCGCGTCACCCAGGTGCTGTCGCTGCCGCCGGGGGAGCGACGCCTGGTGCTGGACACGGAGGTCGACTGGCACGAGACGGAGAAGTTCCTGAAGCTGGCCTTCCCGCTCGACCTGCACGCCGAACGCTGCGCGTCCGAGACCCAGTTCGGGCACGTCTTCCGGCCGACGCACACCAACACCTCCTGGGAGGCGGCCAAGTTCGAGGCGTGCAACCACCGCTTCGTCCACCTGGAGGAACCCGGCTGGGGCGTGGCGGTCGTCAACGACTCGACGTACGGCCACGACGTGACCCGCACGGTGCGCACCGGAGGCGACCGCGGTACGACGACCACGCTCCGGGTCTCCCTCCTGCGTGCCCCGCGCTTCCCCGACCCCGAGACCGACCAGGGCGTCCACCGCTTCCGGCACGCCCTGCTCCCCGGCGCCTCGATCGCCGACGCGGTCCGCGAGGGCTGGCGCGTCAACCTGCCCGAACGGCACCTGCGCGGCTCCCACGAGGTCGCCCCGCTGGTCACCGTCGACAACGACGCCGTCGTGATCACGGCGGTCAAGCTCGCCGACGACGGCAGCGGTGACGTGGTGGTCCGCTTCCACGAGGCCCACGGCGGCCGTGCCGGGGCCACCCTGACGGCCGGCTTCGAGGTCGCGGACGTCACGGTGACGGACCTGCTGGAGCGCCCGACCGGCGACACCGAGCCGCCGGCGCGGGACGGCGAGCGGATCACCGTACGACTGCGGCCGTTCGAGCTGATGACCCTGAGGCTGCGCAGGGCGTGCACCCGGACGGCGCGGACGAGCCGGCCGAGGGGGCAGGCCGGAGCACCCGCACGGGGCCGGTCAGGAGCTCAGCTGCGCCCGTAGCCACTCCTCCACCTCGCCCACATGGGCCGCTGCCGCCGCCCGTGCCGCCTCCGGGTCGCGGGCGGTGAGGGCGCGGTGGATGGCGGCGTGTTCGCGGCGGGTGCGGGTGAACGCGCCCTCCTCCTGGTAGCCGCGCCAGACCCGGGCGCGGAAGGTGCGCGAGGACAGGCCCTCCAGGATCGCGGCCATGGTCTCGTTGCCCGCCGCGGCGGCGATCTCGCGGTGGAAGGCGAGGTCGTGCGCGAGGATCACCTCGGGGTCGTCGGTGGCGTTCATCGCCGCCAAGTGCGCCCCGACGGCGGCCAGTCGGTCGTCGGTGATGCGTGCGGCGGCCAGTGCCGTCGCCGTCGACTCCAGGATGCGCCGCACCTGGAGAAGCTCCACCAGACGCGGGCCCCGGGACAGGTCCGCGACCACCCCGAAGGTCTCCAGCAGATCGCCGGCCTCCAGCGCGGTGACGTAGATCCCCGAGCCGTGCCGGGCCTCCAGGACGCCCATCACGGTCAGTGCGCGGATCGCCTCCCGCATCGAGCTGCGCGAGATGCCCAGCCGCGCGGCGAGATCCCGCTCGGTGGGCAGTCGCTGGCCCGGCTCCAGCCGGCCCTCGGCGATCATCGCCTTGATCTCCTCGATGGCGCGCTGGGTCACCGTGCCCTTCTGCGGCACTTCTTCCTCGTCCACGCCACTCTCCCTCCCCGTGTGTGCCGCAGTGTAGCCAGCCAAGTGGTCCGACCACTACGGCCAACTAGGCCCCTGGATACCGGATTTATCCGTGCGCGAGGGTGTTGACGCGGCTTATTGGTCTGATAAGTATGCGGCGTCTGCTCGAACACCCCGACGAGGAGCCGCGAGATGCCCGCCAGCACTGTCAGGAAGCGCAGCAGGTCCCGGATCACCGGCGCGACGGCCCTGGTTGCCGGCGCCCCGCTCCCGACGACGTCCTCGGCCACGCCGTCATGCGCCGCGCCGTGGCCCCGGTGAAGGTCGCCACCGGCGAACACGTGCCCCACCGGACCGCCTTCACCCAGCTGCTCCAGGCGGGCGCCCTCGATATCGTGCCCGCACGCGGGCGGGGTCGGCCTGTGCGGACTCGTCCAGCACCTGGCGATGTTCGACCACCGGCCGTGTCCGGCACCACCGAGGACCGGGTCATCGAGTACGCCGACCACCTCCACGAGCACTGCGTCACCCCGGCCGTCATCCGCACCGGCCACTACCGCACCCACCGCACCCGGCTTCTGCGCCGCCCTGCGCCCGGAGTCGGTCGCGCGGTGCACCTTCCCCGACGGCACCTACCGGACCGCCGGCCCCGACACCCAGAAAGGACAGGTCGCATGAGCGACTTCGAGGGCCTGAGGGCCCTGGTCACCGGCGGCGCGTCCGGCATCGGCCGGGCCACCGCCGACCTCCTCGCCGCCCGCGGCGCCCGGGTCGCCGTCCTCGACCGGGACACCACGGGCATCGACAAGCCGCTCCTCGCCCACCGCGCCGACGTCACCGACGACACCTCGGTCCGTGCGGCCGTCGAGCGCGCCGCCGAGGACCTCGGCGGCCTGGACATCCTGGTCAACAATGCCGGGACCGGAGCCCAGGGCACCGTCGAGGACAACGACGACGCCGAATGGCACCGCGTCTTCGACATCAACGTCCTCGGCATGGTCCGCACCGCCCGCGCCGCCCTGCCGCACCTGCGCCGCTCCTCGCACGCCGCGATCGTCAACACCTGCTCCATCGCGGCCACCGCCGGACTGCCCCGGCGCGCCCTGTACGGCGCCACCAAGGGCGCCGTCTACTCCCTGACCCTCGCCATGGCCGCCGACCACGTCCGCGAGGGCATCCGGGTCAACTGCGTCAACCCCGGCACGGTGGACACCCCGTGGATCGGCCGGCTGCTGGACGCGGCCCCCGACCCGGCCGCCGAACGCGCCGCCCTCCAGGCCCGCCAACCCCTCGGACGCCTGGTCTCCGCCGCCGAAGTGGCGGGTGCCATCGCCTACTTGGCCGGCCCGCTGTCCGGGGCCACCACCGGCACCGCACTCGCCGTCGACGGCGGCATGCAGGGCCTCAGGCTGCGGCCGGTGAGCCAGTGAGGAGGCTCGGCCGCAGCGGCGTCGAGGTCACCCCGCTCGGCTTCGGCGCCGCCGCGCTCGGCAACCTCTACACCCCGCTGGACGACGAGCAGGCCCACGACGCCGTACGCGCCGCCTGGCAGCGGGGCATCCGGTACTTCGACACGGCCCCGCACTACGGCCTCGGCCTGTCCGAACACCGGCTCGGCGCGGCCCTGCGGGCGTACGACCGCGCCGGCTACACCGTCTCCACCAAGGTCGGCCGCCGCCTCGACCCGGCCGACGGCACGGGCGACGACCTCGCCCACGGCTTCGCCGTACCCGCCACCCACCGCCGCGTGTGGGACTTCACCGCCGACGGCGTCCGCCGCACCCTGGAGGCGAGCCTCACCCGCCTCGGCCTGGACCGGGTCGACGTCGTCTACCTGCACGACCCCGACGACCACGCCGAGCAGGCCTTCCGCGAGGGCTACCCGGCCCTGGAGAAACTGCGCGCCGAAGGCGTCGTCGGCGCGATCGGCGCGGGCATGAACCAGACCGCCATGCTCACCCGGTTCGTCCGCGACACCGACGTGGACGTGGTCCTGTGCGCGGGCCGCTACACCCTGCTCGACCACGGCACCGCCGCCGAACTGCTGCCCACGGCCGCCGACCACGGGGTGTCGGTCGTCCTCGGCGGCGTCTTCAACTCGGGCCTGCTGGTGGACCCGAGGCCCGAGTCGACGTACGACTACCGTCCGGCGCCACCGGAGGCGCTGCACCGCGCCCTGCGCATGAAGGCGGTCGCCGAACGGCACGGCACCACCCTGCGCGCCGCCGCACTGGCCTTCGCCGCCGGCCACCCGGCCGTCTCCTGCGTGCTGGCCGGTCCCCGCTCCGCCGCCGAAGTCCACGACTGCGCCGACCGGTTCGCGACCCCGGTGCCGCCGGAGTTCTGGCAGGAGCTGAGGGAGTCCGGACTGCTGCCCCGGCAAGGGGGCCCCGCATGAGAGCCGCAGGCTCCCGGCCTGCCCGGGGCCGCCGCGCCCCACCCCCGACTCACCTTCACACTGGATCACTTGGGCAAGCCGCCGATCGCCTCCGGGGAACGCGAACCCCGGGCGTCGGCCGTGCGCGCACCGGCTGTTCCCCCCACACCGTCGCCACACTCTCCGGCCCGGTCATGACTGGCCGGTGTGCGCCCTGGCGGCCGGCTGCACCGAAGTGCCCGTCGCGACAGCAGAGCTGACCGCCGGCCCAGGCGAGACGGAACGCCGGGCCCTCCGGGAGGGCACCGCCACCGCCGTCCACCGTCTGTGAGGCCACAATGGCCACATGACCGACCATCAGCCCCACGCGTCCGCCCGTCCCTTGCTGCGCCGTCCCGAGGACGGCGAACTCATCGACGTCGCCGGCGTCGCGCACTTCTTCCGGCTCACCGGCGAACACACGGGCGGCACCTTCGCCTTCGAGGAGTTCCGCCTCGCCCCCGGCACCGTCGGGGCCCGGCCGCATGTGCACGACGGACACGACGAGTACTTCTACGTCCTGGAAGGAGAGCTGACGCTCCACACCGGCGACGGCGAGGTGACGGCCGGCCCGGGGCACCTGCTCGCCGCCACCCGCGGCACCCCGCACGGCTTCCGCAACGCCGGCCAGGTCCCGGCCCGCGCACTGTGCCTCTACACCCCGGCCGGCTACGAGAACTACTTCCGGGACGTGCACGCCGCCGTGAGCGCCGGGGCCGAGGCGACCGACGAGTTGCTGGCCGAGTTCCGCGGCCGCTACCGCACCCGGTCACACCCCCGCTCATGACCGCCGGGCCACCGCCGCCAGCCGCGTCGGTGGCAGGTACTCCCGCACATACGTCCGCTCCCAGCACGCGCCCGACTCCCGCAGCTCATGCCAGGTGGTGTAGCGGTAGCGGAAGAGCCGGGCCCGGACGTAGCGGGGCGGGGTGTCCGGCGGGAAGGGGGAGCGGCGCAGCAGGCGCAGGGTGTCGCGGTCGTTCTCCAGCAGGCGTTCCACCAGGCCGCCGAACCAGTCGCCGGCGTAGCCGGGGGACAGTGCCGCGAACCACATCAGCCAGTCCAGGCGCAGATGGTACGGGGCGAACTGGCGCGGCCAGTGCCGGGTGTCCCCGGGCTTCCCCCGGAACTCGTACTCCCGCCAGTCCGAGTCCTCCCGGGGCACGGCGTCCAGCGTGCCCTCCACCACCACCTCGTAGCGGACCCGGCTGACACTGCCGAACGCGCCGTAGGTGTTCACCAGGTGCAGCGGGTCGAAGGAGCGGTTCATGACCTGGCGGCGGGAGATCATGTTGACCACCGGGTGGTAGCTCAGGAAGAGCAGCAGCGCGGCGACCGCGAGCACCAGCACCTCGTACCACAGCGGTGCCGGCGGCACGGACGGCGCGGACCCGGGAATCCGGAGCGCGGGCAGGGCCAGCACGATGGTGATCCAGTTCAGCCAGGAGAAGTTGCCGGACAGCACCAGCCACAGCTGGGTGACGATCATCAGGGCGGCGGCGGCCGACGCGATCGGCTGCGGTGTGAACAGCAGCACCGGTACCACCAGTTGGGTGACGTGGTTGGCGGCCACCTCGACCCGGTGCAGCGGCTTCGGCAGATGGTGGAAGAACCAGCTCAGCGGGCCCGGCATGGGCTGTGTCTCGTGGTGGTAGTAGAGGCAGGTCAGCTTCCGCCAGCACGGGTCGCCCCGCATCTTGATCAGCCCGGCGCCGAACTCCACCCGGAACAGGATCCAGCGCAGCAGGAACAGCACCACGACCGGCGGCGCCACCGCGTCGTTGCCGAGGAACGCGGCCAGGAACCCCGTTTCCAGCAGCAGTGACTCCCAGCCGAACGCGTACCAGGTCTGGCCCACGTTGACGACCGACAGGTACAGCGCCCACGGCAGCAGCCACAGCGGGATCCCGGCCCAGAGCGGCAGCAGCGAGTCGGCGCCGGCGAGCAGGGCCGCCGACACCGCGGCGCCGGTCCAGGCGCAGCCCGCGAAGAAGCGGTCGGAGTAGTGCAGATGGAACAGGCTGGGGGCGCGTGTGAAGGGGATCCGGGCCACGAAGCGGGGGATCGGCAGCATGCCGCGTTCGCCCAGCAGGGCACGGAACTGCAGGGCCGCCGTCAGGAACGCGACCAGGTACACGGAGGCCAGGGCCCGCTGGAAGACCAGCCGGCTCAGCCAGTAGTCGTCAGCGGTGAACCAGTGCATCATGGCCTTCCCCGAGTTGCCAGCCAGGCGGCCACGATGCGCACCAGGGGAAGATGTCACCCACAGTGACGCGGAGTGTACGCTGGGGGCGTCCGCCGGATCCGTCGTCGAGGTCGAAGAATCGCACGAATCCTGGCAAGGTGGCCCCATGGCAGAGCGGGGAGCGAGTGCCGTGTCACTGCCGGCGGACCGGCCCGCCCACCCGGATCCGATCCTGGCGCTCAACCGCATGGGCACCTTCGACTGGGACCTGGACACGGGTCTGTTCCACATGGACGCCCAGGCGTACGAGGTGTTCGACCTGCTGCCCGAGGAGTACGACGGGCGCCCCGAGTCGCTGGCCGTCCGCGTGCCGCCGCCCGAGGCGGCCCGCCTGGACGCGGCGGTGGCCCGGGCCATCAAGGACGGCAGCGAGAACTACGGCGCCTACTTCCGCATCCGCCGCCGTGACGGCACCCCGCGCTGGACCCACAGCCAGGGCTACATCCGCCGGGACCGCACCGGCCGCCCGCGCCGGGTCGTCGGCATCGTCCGCGACGCCACCGAGGAGCTCGCCGAGAGCGCGGAGCGCAGTCTGCGGGCCGCCCAGGACGAGGCGTTCCGCCAGCAGACGAACGTCGTCCAGGCCGTCTCCGCCGCCCTCGCCCACGCCCGCAGCGTCCACGACGTCATCGACGCCCTCAAGAACACCCACGGCATCCGTCACCTCGGCGCGGCCAGCCTGGTGATGGGCCTGGTGGAGGCCGGGCGCATCCGGCTCGTCGCCGAGGGACCCGCCGGTGCCTCCGTCCCCGGCACCCAGGTCACCCGGATCGACGAGCCGTACCCGATGAGTGAGGTCGTCCGCACCCTCCTGCCGAGGTTCATCGAGTCCCCGGAGGAGTTCGCCGAGGGCTACCCGATCCTGTGGCCGCACCTCACCGGCCTGCGCGTCACCTCGGCCGCCTATCTCCCGCTGATCGCCCAGGCCCGCCCGATCGGCGCGATGGGGCTGCTCTACAACGACCGGCGCGGCTTCTCCACCGAGGAACGCGCCGTCCTGGTCGCGCTCGGCTCCAGCATCGCGCAGAGCCTGCAGCGGGCCATGCTCTACGAGCAGGAGAAGGACGTCGCCGAGGGCCTCCAGCAGGCCATGCTGCCCCGCACCATCCCCAGCGTCCGCGGCGCCGACACAGCCGTCCGCTACCGCGCCGCCACCGCCGCGGGCACCCTCGGCCGGGACATCGGCGGCGACTGGTACGACCTGATCCCGCTGCCCGGCGGCCGGGTCGGCGCGGTCATCGGCGACGTCCAGGGCCACGACACGCACGCGGCGGCCGTCATGGGCCAGCTGCGGATCGTGCTGCGCGCCTACGCCGCCGAGGGACACCCGCCGGCCACTGTGATGGCCCGCGCCTCGGTGTTCCTCCACGAACTCGACACCGACCGCTTCGCCACCTGTCTGTACGCCGAGGCCGACCTGTCCACCGGCGTCGTCCAGGCGGTCCGCGCCGGGCACATCGACCCGCTGATCCGGCAGGGCGACGGCACCTGCCACCGGGTCCCGGTCGAGGGCGGGCTGCCGCTCGGCCTGTCCGCCGAGTTCGGCCGCCTGGAGTACCCGGTCTCCACCCTCGAACTCGATCCCGGCCACACCCTGCTGCTGTGCACCGACGGGCTCGTCGAACAGCCCGGCACCGACCTCGACGACGGCATGCGCCGCCTGACGGCACTCGTCACGGACGGCCCCGAGGACGTGGGGGCGCTCGCCGACCGGCTGATCCAGCTGGCCGAGGAGCGGGGCGGCGACGACGACGTGGCGCTGCTCCTGCTGCGCCGGCGCGTCCCGGAGGCCCCGCGGGCGGGCGGCCGGCTCCAGCAGCATGTGGCCCCCGGCGATCCCGAGGCGCTCGCCCAGGCCCGGCACCTGATCCGGGCCGCGGTCCGCTCCTGGGGCCACCGTGATCGCGCCGACGAGATCGAGCTGGTCGCCGACGAGCTGATCACCAACGCGCTGATGCACACCGAGGGCTCGGCGATCGTGACGCTGCGGGCCCTCGGCGACGGGGTCCGCAGGCTGCGGATCGAGGTCGAGGACTCCTCCAGCGCCCTGCCGCGCCGCCGTGAGGCGGGCGAGGACGGCGTCTCCGGCCGGGGCCTGCTCCTCGTGGAGAGCCTCGCCGACGCGTGGGGCGTGGAGGCACGCGGCGGCGGCAAGGCGGTGTGGTGCGAGTTCCGGCGCACCGCCTGAAGGGCGTCGTCGGTACCGGATGGCACCCTGGACGTATGCCGGAACTGCCCGAGGTGGAAGCGCTCAAGGACTTTCTCACCGAGCACCTGGTCGGCCGCCGGGTGGCGCGGGTGCTGCCGGTCGCCGTGAGCGTGCTGAAGACGTACGACCCCCCGGTCACCGCCCTGGAGGGCGCCGAGGTGACGGCCGTGCGCCGGCACGGCAAGTTCCTGGACCTGGCGGCGGACAGCGGGCTGCACCTGGTGACCCACCTGGCCCGGGCCGGCTGGCTGCAGTGGAGGGACCGGCTGCCGGACGGCCCGCCCAGGCCGGGCAAGGGCCCCCTCGCGCTGCGCGTGGCGCTGGAGACCGGCGAGGGCTTCGACCTCACCGAGGCCGGCACCCAGAAGCGCCTCGCGGTGTACGTCGTCCGTGATCCGCGGCAGGTCGAGGGCATCGCCCGGCTCGGCCCGGACCCGCTGGCCGCCGACTTCGACGAGGAGCGGTTCGCCGCCCTGCTCAGGGACGAGAGGCGGCAGCTGAAGGGCGCGCTGCGCGACCAGTCGCTGATCGCGGGCGTCGGCAACGCCTACAGCGACGAGATCCTGCACGCCGCGAAGATGTCCCCGTTCAAGCTCGCCGCGTCCCTGACCGACGAGGAGACCCGCCGGCTGTACGAGGCGCTGCGCGGCACGCTCACCGAGGCGGTCGAGCGCTCCCGGGGCGTGGCCGCGGGACGGCTGAAGTCCGAGAAGAAGAGCGGACTGCGGGTCCACGGCCGTACCGGCGAGGCGTGCCCGGTGTGCGGTGACACCATCCGTGAGGTCTCCTTCAGCGACTTCTCGCTGCAGTACTGCCCCACCTGCCAGACGGGCGGCAAGCCCCTGGCGGACCGCAGACTGTCCCGGCTGCTGAAATGAGCCCCGGCGTCACCGCGGCGCCGTGACCGAGACCAGAGGCTTCCCGTCCTCGGTGCGCACGTCGTAGCGGGCGATCTCCTGCGGGTGCATCGTGGACGAGCCGAGCGCGGTGAAGGTGCCGGTGTCGTGGCCGGGCTGCATCCAGGTGCCGACGGCCTGCTCGGTGCCGTCGCGGCCCACGACGACCAGCCGGCAGGCGTGGGGGCCGGTGCCGTCCTTGACCCGCAGCAGCAGCCGGCTGCCCGTGTCCCCGTCGTCGGCCGTGACCTCGGCCCACACCCCGGTTCTCGGATCGGTCGCCGCGGTGACGTGCGCGGCCGGCGTCTCGTGCCCGGCGAAGGCCACGATCCCCGGACCGGCGACCGCGAGCACCACGGAGGCGGCCAGGCCGTACAGAAAGCGCCGGCGGCGCGCCCGCTGCCGGTGCGCGACCGCGCCGAGCAACCGGTCCAGCAGCCGGGGACCGGGCTGTGCCATGGGGTGCACAAAGCGCGGCGTGGCCCGGCGGTACAGCATCAACTGCCGCGTGGCCGGACCGAATTCGGTCACCTGTGCCGCGCACTGAGGGCACTCCATGAGGTGGTCCTCGAAGCGGAAGGCCTCCGCCTCGTCCAGCACGCCGAGCGCGTACGCGCCGGCGTCGCGATGCCTTTCCAGGGACCTCATGCCGAATCCTCGTGCCGATGGGTGCGGGTGGGGTTACTCCGTGCACCCATCCGTACGCAGCCGACAGCCGAATCACTCAAGCCACCGCAGAATCCCGGACAAGAGATTCGGAGCCGCGCGGCCCGCGGATTGGTCCGATCGCGGAAAAACTTCGCCGCGGCCCGGACCACGGGGTGGGAACGGTGATCAGAACAGGTGGATCGCGAGGTGCCCGAGGGGCAGCCCGAGCCGCCAGGCCGGCGTCCACACCTTCGGCCCGTCGTCCTCGTCGGCCACCGCCCCGCCGCCCGGCACCGCGTCCAGGTCCGGCGCGAGCAGCTCGGTCTCCTCCAGCCACCGCCAGGCGTCCGCCGCGAGGGCCAGGTCGGGCGACCGGGTGCCGGACCGGCCGGCCTGCTCGGTCAGCTCGGCCATGCGCTCGCGCACCCAGTGCTGCCACGGCTGGTCGTAGGCGGTCAGCGAGAGCCAGTTCTCCAGCTGGGAGATCACCCGGATGCCGGACAGCTCCCCGTCGGTGTCGGAGAGGAAGACGGTGAGCGCCAGCGCGTCCCGGCCGGCCCGGAACTCGAAGGACGTCGGCGGCATCAGATCGCCGGTGCGCAGCAGCTCGTCGGCGATGTACTCGGCGTACAACCAGGCCATGGGGACGGCCAGTTCACCGCCGTCGGTGCCGTCCGTGCTCTCGTGCCCTCTGTGCAGCATCCCTTCCTGCCCTTCCTCCGGTGCGTGCGCGTCGCCCGAGCCCGGTCGGGCCGCAGCCCGCCGCCCGGAACGCGGATGAGGACAGCCCATTGCCCGAACGGGGGCCACAGCAAGGCGCTTTGCGAGAGCTTTGCCCTGTTGCCGGTTTCAGTGCAGGTCGGCCGCATAACCCGGAAGGACCCGGCGCAGCGCGCGCAGCGCGTAGTACGCGCGGGACTTCACGGTACCGGGTGGTACGCCCAGGGTCTGCGCCGCTTCCGCCACACTGGCCCCGAGGAAGTACACGAGTAGCAGAACGTCACGGTGTTCCGGCGTGAGTGTCTTCACAGCCCGGCGGACGTCGAGCATCGCGGCGGCCCGCTCGGCGTGATCGGCGGTCACCCGCGCGTTCTCGGGGACCTCGTCGCCGGTCTCCGGGGGCCGTGCCCGGCGGGCCCGCCGGGCGTCGATCGCGAGCCGCCGGGCGACCGTCAGCAGCCAGGGGCGTACCGAGTCGAAGCCCGCGGCGTGCAGCGCCTCGGGGTGCTGCCAGGCGCGCACCAGGGTCTCCTGGACGAGATCCTCCGCCCGCTGCCGGTCGCCGTCGCAGAGCCTGAGCAGCAGGGCGAAGAGCGGGCGGCCGTGCTCGCGCTGGAGCGCGGCCAGTTCGTGTTCGGCGGTCGTCGCCCGGCGGGCCGGTGCCGCCGTCCCGTGGCTGAGTGAGGTTCCGGCCGTCATGGCCGTATGGCAGCGCGGGGCGCGGCCGGGGGACAGGGCGGGCGCGCGGCTCTGCGGCGGACGGTCGATCGGGTCGGCGAACGGTCGGACGAGCGGTTCGGCGCAGCACCGAACGAGCTAATGACAGCGCTCCGGCCGTTTATCCGGCGAGCCAGGTTCGTACCCATATGCCCGATACGGCATTGTCGGTAAATACGACATTCCAGGGGTGAGCTGATGTTCGGACGCAGACAACAGGTGGCCCTGGCGATCACCGCCGTCCTGGCGGTCGCGGCCGCCTGCCAGAACCACGACCGGCAGGAGGCCGGCAGCGCGGGCCCGTCCGGGGCCGCCGCCGGCTTCACCCTCGTCGCCTCCGGTGACGTCCTGCCGCACACCTCCGTCCTCGACCGGGCGGCCCACGACGCCGGCGATGACGGCTTCGACTTCCGGCCCATGCTCTCCGGCGTCGAACCGGTCGTCTCCCGGGCCGATCTGGCGCTGTGTCACATGGAGACCGTCTACGGCGCCGAGGGCGAGTACTCCGGCTACCCCGCCTTCAGAACCCCGCCGCAGATCGCCCAGGGCCTCACCGCGACCGGCTACGACGGCTGCTCCACCGCCTCCAACCACTCCCTGGACGACGGCGCCGACGGCATCCGCCGCACCCTGGACGCCATGGACGAGGCCGGCCTCCGGCACGCCGGCACCGCCCGCTCCGAGGACGAGGCCCGCTCGGTCACCCTCCTCAGGGCCGGTCCCGCCAAGGTCGCACACCTGGCGTACACCTTCGGCACCAACGGCATCCCGCTGCCCGCCGGCCGGTCCTGGGCCGTGAACCTCATCGACGAGCGCCGGATGATCGCCGACGCCCGCGCCGCCCGGCGGGCCGGCGCCGACGTGGTCGTCCTCTCCGTGCACTGGGGCACCGAATGGCAGGACGCGCCGGACCGGCTGCAGCTCACCCTCGCCCGCCGCCTCACCGCCTCCACCACCGGCGGCCGCCCGGACATCGACCTGATCCTCGGCACCCACGCCCATGTCCCGCAGGCGTACGAGAAGGTCAACGGCACCTGGGTGATCTACGGCATGGGCCATCAGATCGCCGGCGAGATGTACAACGGCAAGGGCGCCCGGGACCCGCGCGGCAACGAGTCCACGATCGGCCGGTTCACCTTCGCCCCGCCCGCCCGCGAGGGCGCCCGCTGGCAGGTCACCAAGGCCGAGTTCATCCCGCAGCTCTACGACGTCGGCACCGGCCGGGTGCTGAACCTCAACCGGGCCGTCGCCGACGGCACCGAGCCGGCCGGCGTGCGCGACCGCATCCGGAGCGTGGTGCTCAGCCGCGGGGCCGCCAAGGACGGCCTGGTCATGGGGGAGTGATCAGCCGCCGCTCATGCGGCCGGCTGCTGCGCGGCCAGCGCCGAACGCCGGTAGGAGTAGCCGAAGTAGATCACGCAGCCGATCACGAACCACACCGCGAACCGCACCCAGGTCTGCCACTGCAGGAACGTGATCAGCCAGATCGAGAACACCACGCCCAGCGCGGGCACCGCGGGCATCCCCGGCGTACGGAAGGCGCGCGGCAGCTCCGGCTGCCGGTAGCGCAGCACGATCACGGCCGTGCACACCACCACGAACGCCAGCAGGATGCCGATGTTGGTCAGCTCGGCCGCCTCGCCGATCGGGATGAACCCGGCGATCACGCCGGACGCCGCACCGACGATCCAGGTGACCCGGGTCGGCACGTGCCGCGTCGGATGGGTCTTCGCGAACCACCGGGGCAGCAGCCCGTCCCGGGACATCGAGAACCACACCCGGGTCACGCCCAGCATGAAGGTGAACATCACGGTGAGGATGCCGATGATCGCGCCCACCGCGATCAGGTCCGCGAGCCCGCTCAGGCCGACCGACTCGAACGCCGTGGCGAACCCGCTCTCCTTGTCGATGTGCTGGTAGTTCTGCATGCCGGTGAGCACCAGACAGGCCGCCACGTACAGCACCATCGAGATCACCAGCGAGTAGATGATCGCCTTCGGCATGTGCCGCTGGGCGTCCCGGGACTCCTCGGCAGCCGTCGACATGGCGTCGTAGCCGAACACCGCGAAGAACACGGTCGCCGCACCGGTGAACGCCCCGCCGACGCCGTACGGGAAGAACGGGTGGTAGTTGGCCGTGGTGATGTGGAAGACGCCCACCCCGATCACCAGCAGCACCACCAGCACCTTCAGCGCGACCACGAACGTCTCGAAGCGGGCCGCGCTGCGCATGCCCAGGTTCAGCAGCCAGGCGATCAGCAGACACAGGACCACCGCGAAGAGGTCGACCCGGTGCCCCGGCCCGGTGCCCGGCGCGCCCAGCATCCAGTGCGGCAGCTTCGCGCCCATCGCCTCCACCAGGAAGCCGAAGTAGCCCGAGATGCCGATCGCCACCACCGCCACGATCGCGGTGTACTCCAGCAGCAGGTCCCAGCCGATGAACCAGCCCGCGAACTCGCCGAGCACCGCGTAGCCGTAGGTGTACGCCGACCCCGCCTTCGGGATCAGCCCGGCGAACTCGGCGTACGACAGCGCCGCGCAGGCGCTCGCCACACCGGCGATCAGGAAGGACACCAGCACCGCGGGCCCGGCCGTGCCGTTGGCCACCGTGCCGGCCAGGGTGAAGATGCCGGCGCCGATGATGCCGCCCACCCCGATCGCGGTGAGCTGCCACAGCCCCAGTGAGCGGTCCAGTCGGGCGCCCTCGCCGACTTCGGTCTCCTCGATGTGCTCGATGGGTTTGCGGCGGAGAATCCCCTCACCTGCACGGAGCCTGGCCATCTGCCTCACCTCTTCGCCTTGCGGCAACGGTTGACGGCGGATCATGATGTCTCAGGGGCGCCCCGCTGGGAAGACGCCACGCACGGCCCAGGCCGGTGTCCAGGTGCGCGACGCGGGCCGGGACGGCCGCCGGGCGGCGAGATGGGCGCGCAGGGCGGCGAGCCCGGGGTGGGTGTTGGCCGCGCTCCAGACCAGGGAGTGCGGGTACACCGGCGTCGGGTCGATGAGCGGGATGCGCCGCAGATCGTGCCCGGCGGGCCGGGAGAGCCGGATCCGCTCGCTGACGAGGGTGGCGACCGAGGCGGAGCCGGCGACCGCGTCCAGCAGCGGCTCCCCGTCGAAGCCGGGCACGGCCGAGTCGATGGTCAGCCCGAACTCGGCGGCGAGGGTCGCGTAGTACGCGGCCCACTCGGTGCCGTCCACGAGGCCCGGCATCCAGATCCGGTGCCCGGCCAGCTGCGCCGGGGTCACCGAGCGGGCCCAGGCGAGCGGGTGCCGCGCCCCGGTGAGCAGCTGCACCGGCTCGTCCAGCACCCGGACGGACCGCAGCCCCTCGGGAAGCCGCGTGGTGACCGCGCGGATGGTCGCGTCGATCGTGCCCGCGCGTACGGCGGCCACGGCGGTGCCCGCGTCGAAGAGCGTCACGGCGTCGAGAGCGGTGCCCGGATGCGCCGCGTGGAAGTCGTGCAGCAGGGCCGCCGGTGCCAGCCTGGCCCCGAGCACGTCGACGCGCAGCGGCCGCCCTCCCGGGCGTACCGAGGCCAGGGCCCGCTCCTCGGCCAGCAGCAGTTCCCGGGCGTGCGGCAGGAACGCCTGCCCGTCGGTGGTCGGCTCCGCCCCGCGCGCGGTGCGCGTGAACACCCGCACCCCGAGCTCCTTCTCCAGGGCCGCGATCCGCTTGGACACCGCCTGCTGGGTGATGCCGAGCACGGCCGAGGCCTCCTGGAACTGCCCGGTGTCCACCACGGTCACGAAGGTGCGCACGGCCTTGAGATCCACGCCGCCACCCTACTCGTACAACCAACGGTTGTAGCTCCTGTCCTTCCGGTTGTTTGCTCCGGGCCCGACCTGCCGGTTTTCATGTCCCGGGGCAACGGGAGGTTGTGCATGGGACGGCAGTTCGGGTGGTTGTGGGCCGCGTACTCGGTGAGCGCGGTCGGCACGTATCTCGCCTTCGACGCGTTCTCGGTGATCGCGGTCGTCGCGCTGCACGCCGGGCCGTCCCAGGTGGCGCTGCTCGCCGCGGTCGGACCCGCCGTGGGTGCCGTGGCGGCGGTGCCGCTCGGGCCGTGGGTGGAGTTCCGGCGCAAGCGGCCGGTGATGATGGCGATGGACCTGGTCAGGTTCGCCGCGCTGCTGACCGTCCCGGCCGCCTACGCGCTCGGCGGCCTCGGCCTCGGCCAGCTCCTGGCGGTGTCCGTGATCGCCGCGGCGGCCGACATCGCCTTCAACGCGGCCTCCGGCGCCTTCATGAAAAGTCTCGTACCAGCCGGCCGGCTGCTCACCGCCCAGGCCCGGTTCGAGTCCACGAACTGGACGGCGCTGGTCCTCGGACCACCCCTCGGCGGGGCCGCGATCGGCCTGTTCGGCCCGGTCACGACGGTCGCGGCGAACGCGGTCAGCTTTCTGCTGTCGGCCCTGGGCATCCGCGCCGGCGGCGGTGGCGAGCCCCGCCCCGAGCGCACCGGGGCCGAACGCCTGCGGGCCGCCGACCTGCTGGACGGCTGGCGGCACATCCTCACCAGCCCGGCCCTGCGGCCGCTGTTCTTCAACAACCTCGCGGCCAACGCCCTGATCATGGTCGCCATGCCGCCGCTGGCCGTCCTCATGCTGGGCCCGCTCGGCTTCGCCCCCTGGCAGTACGGCCTCGCCTTCGCCGCGCCCTGCCTCGGCGGCCTCGTCGGCTCCCGGCTGGCCCGTCCGCTCGTCGCCCGCCACGGACAGCACCGGGTGCTGCGCGCCGCCGGCGCCCTGCGCGCCGTCTGGCCCCTCGGGCTGGCCTTCGTCCGGCCCGGGCTGCCCGGACTGCTGCTGGTGATGGTCCTGGAGTTCGGGGTGATCACCTGCTCGGCCGTGTACAGCCCCGTGTACGCCACGCGCCGCCTGGAGTGCACCCCGGACGACCGGGTCGCGCGCACCCTGACCGCCTGGTCGGTCACCGGCAAGGCCACCACGGCCGCCCTGACCGCCCTGTGGGGACTGCTGGCCACCCTCACGGGACCGCGCACCGCGATCGCCGTGGCCGGGACACTGCTGCTGGCCACCCCGCTGCTGCTGGGGCGCCCTACGGGACGACCGTCACCGGCCAGCGCCCCGCCTTCACCAGTCGCACCGCCACTGAGCCGATGATCCGGTGGCCGGCCTGCTCCGAGGCGCCCACGACCACCGCGTCCGCCTTCAGCTCGTCGGCCGCCGTCACCAGCCCGTTGTAGGGGTCGCCGCGGAACGTGTGGAACTCCCAGCGCACCTCGAATATCCCCTTGACCCGCTCGGCCGCCTCGCGGATCTGCTGGATCAGGTCCTCGGCGATCTCGTCGGTCGTCTCCGCCACCGGCGCCCCGAGCGCCGCTCCGGCCGCGAGCACCGGCTGCACGTACACCACGGCCAGCAGCGCGTGCTGCCGCCGGGCGAGCCCGCCCGCGTACGCCGCGGCGCGCAGCGAGGAGTCCGAGCCGTCCACCCCGACCACGATGACCTTCGGTCCGTCCGTGCCCCGCTCGAACTCGTGCGAGGGCGTGCGCTGCTCGTGCTGTTCCGTCACGACGCGAGGCTACCGGAACAGCCCGTTCCGACAGCGCTGCGGGGCTGCCCGGTTCAGCCGGTCTCGACGGGCGAGCCGCGCGCCCGCTTCCTACAGTCGGAACCATGACCGCCAGCGCGGAGCCTCTCGCGGGGAGAGAGCCCACGGCCCGGACACGCCCGCCCGTCGGCGGGCGCCTCGGCTGGGTGCCCGAGGCCTTCGGGACGCTCTTCGCCGCGCTCGGCCTGCTGTGCGCCCTGATCGCGCTCATCGAGCCGCTCCGCGACCTGCTGCAGCCGGTCGTGCACGCCCTCGACCTGGTGCTGGTGCCCATCAGCGCCAACCTCGCGTACGCCGTCTTCCTGTTCCTGCTGGCCGGCGCCACCGCCGCCCGCAAGAAGGTCGCCTGGTGGCTGGTCGTCGTCTATCTCGGCCTGCTCGTCCTCAGCGACGCGTTCGGCGTCGCCCTCGGCATGTACGCCGAATCACTGCCCTCCCTGGTGCTGTGCGGCGTGCTGCTGCTCCTGCTCGTCGTGGCCCGGGGGGAGTTCTACGCCGCCTCCCGCCGTGCCGCCCTGTGGCGGGCGCTCGGCGTGCTGGCGGCCGGACTCGTCCTGGCGATCCTGCTCGGCTGGGGCCTGGTCCTGCTGTTCCCCGGCTCCCTGCCGGCGAGCCAGCACCTGGCCTGGGCCGCCGACCGGGTGTGCGGCGGGCTGGTCCCGAACAGCTCCTTCGCCGGCCGCCCGCCCCGCGAGGTCACCTTCGTGCTCGGCCTGCTCGGCGCCCTCGCCCTGCTGAACGCCGCCGCCACACTGTTCCGCTCCCAGCGCCTGGAAGCCGCCCTGCACGACGACGAGGAGGCCCGCATCCGGGCACTGCTCAGGGCCTACGGCGACCGGGACTCCCTCGGCTACTTCGCCACCCGCCGCGACAAGGCCGTCGTCTTCTCGCCCAGCGGCAAGGCCGCCGTCACCTACCGCGTCGAGGCCGGCGTCTGCCTCGCCAGCGGCGACCCGGTCGGCGACCCCGAGGCCTGGCCGCACGCCATCGCCGCCTGGCTCGACGTGGCCCGCCGCTACGCCTGGGCGCCCGCCGTGATGGGCGCCTCCGAGGACGGCGCCCGTGCCTACGCCCGCGCCGGACTCGGCGCCCTCCAGCTCGGCGACGAGGCGATCGTGCACGTGGCCGCCTTCGATCTCAACGGCCGCGACATGCGGGTGACCCGGCAGGCCGTGCACCGGGTCCGCCGTACCGGAGCCACCTGCCGCATCCGCCGGCACGCCACCCTCACCGAACGCGAGATGGAGGAGATCGTCGACAAGGCCGACGCCTGGCGCGACACCGAGACCGAGCGCGGCTTCTCCATGGCCCTGGACCGGCTCGGCGACCCCGCCGACGGCGACTGCCTGCTCGTGGAGGCCCTCGGTGACGACGGCCGGCTCCTCGCCCTGCTCTCCTTCGTCCCCTGGGGCCGCGACGGCATGTCCCTGGACCTGATGCGCCGTGACCGCGCCGCGCCCAACGGAGTCATGGAGTTCATGGTCGCCGAACTGTGCGCCGTCGCCCCCAAGCTGGGCATCCGCCGGATCTCCCTCAATTTCGCCGTGTTCCGGTCCGTGTTCGAGGAGGGCGCCCGCATCGGCGCCGGACCCGTCCTGAGGCTCTGGCGCCGCCTGCTGCTGTTCTTCTCCCGCTGGTGGCAGCTGGAGGCCCTGTACCGCTCCAACGCCAAATACCACCCCGAGTGGTACCCGCGGTTCCTGTGCTACGGCGACACCGGCGCCCTCGCCCGCATCGGCCTCGCCTCCGGCATCGCCGAAGGCTTCGTCTCCGTACCGTCGTTGCGCAAACTCTGGGGAAAGGGGCACCCGAAGCCGGGGCACCGGCCCGCCACCACGTACGGGCTGCCGCCCCTGACGGCGCTCGGCCTCGACGGAGGGGACCAGGCCGGGTCCGGCGCCCCGGACGCGGGCCTGCCCGACCAGGTCCGCGTCCGGTACCGCAAGCTCGACCAGCTGCGCGCCGCCGGCACCGACCCCTACCCGGTCGGCGTCCCCGCCCCCACCCACGCCCTCGCCGACGTGCCCCCCGGCGAGGAGGTCACCGTGGCGGGACGGATCATGCTGGTCCGGGACTTCGGCGGCATCGCGTTCGCCGTGCTGCGCGACTGGTCCGGCGACCACCAGATCGCGTTCACCCGCGACCGCTCCGGCGCCGCCCTCGACCGCTTCACCGCCGGATGCGACATCGGCGACCACATCACCGCGACCGGCCGGACCGGCCTCAGCGACCAGGGCGAACCCACCGTCTTCGCCACCTCCTGGCAGCTCACCGGCAAGTGCCTGCGCCCGTTGCCCGACAAACGCCGCGGCCTCACCGACCCCGAGGCGAAGGTCCGCCGCCGCTACCTCGACCTCGCCACCAGCCCCGCGGCCCGCACCGTGATCCGGGCCCGCTCCGCCGCCGTACAGGCACTGCGCCAGGGCCTGCTGGACCGGGGGTTCGTGGAGGTCGAGACGCCGATGCTCCAGCCGATCCACGGCGGTGCCACCGCCCGCCCCTTCACCACCCACATCAACGCCTACGACCTCGACCTGTACCTGCGCATCGCCCCCGAGCTGTACCTGAAGCGGCTGTGCGTCGGCGGCCTGGAGAAGGTCTTCGAACTGGGCCGCACCTTCCGCAACGAGGGCGTCTCCCACAAGCACAACCCCGAGTTCACGATGCTGGAGGCCTATCAGGCCTACGCCGACTACGACGTCATGCTCGACCTCACCCGCGAGCTGGTCCAGGGCGCGGCGACCGCCGCGTTCGGCTCCCCGGTGGCCCGCAGGGACGGGCAGGAGTACGACATCTCCGGGCCCTGGCCGGTCAAGACGGTCCACGGCGCGCTCTCCGAGGTGCTGGGCGAGGAGATCGGCCCCGGCTGCGAACTGCTGCGGCTGCACCGGCTGTGCGACCGGGCCGGAGTGCCGTACACCGCCGACGACGGGCCGGGGGACATCGTCCTGGAGATGTACGAGCGGCTCGTCGAGGAGCGCACCCAATTCCCCACCTTCTACAAGGACTTCCCGACCGACGTCTCCCCGCTGACCCGGCAGCACCGCACCGACCCGCGGCTCGCCGAGCGCTGGGACCTGGTCGCCTTCGGTATCGAACTCGGCACCGCCTACTCGGAGTTGACCGACCCCGTTGAACAACGTCGGCGGCTCACCGAGCAGTCGCTGCTGGCCGCCGGCGGCGACCCGGAGGCCATGGAGCTGGACGAGGACTTCCTGCAGGCCCTGGAGTACGCGATGCCCCCGACCGGCGGCCTCGGCATCGGCGTGGACCGGCTGCTGATGTTCCTCACCGGCCTCACCATCCGGGAGACCCTGCCGTTCCCGCTGGTACGCCGCCGCTGACACCCGGCTCCGTGACGGCCCTCCGAGCCCCGCCCCCGAGGAGCGCCCGTGGCAGTCGACGACAACCGTTGGGGGCCGGATCGGCCCGGTGACGGCCGGCCCCCGTCACGGGCGATCAGCGGCCGGTCCGCCGCCCGGGCCGTCCTGTCGGAGACGCCGGCTCGACCCCCGCCCGCTTCCCGGCAGTTGCCGTGAAGTGACCGCTCAGCGGAAGCGCGTGCGGTGGGCCACCACCGCCCCGCGGGTCCGCCGTCCGGGTGTATTGCCGCCGCCGCACCGGTGCCGTTGCGGTGCGCCGGAGTCCGGCGGGGCGACTGATGAGTCATGCAGAATGATCAGCTCTTCACGCGGCGGCGAGTGCTCCTCGGCGGCGCCGCCGCGCTGGGGGCCGCGGGTACCGCCGGAGTCCTCCTGGCGAGCGGCGTCGGGGAGAGCGACGGGACCGCCGCCGCTCCCGTCGCCGGCCCGCAGGCCCGTCAGGCGCTCAAGTCGTCCGCCTTCCGGCTCCAGCCGCTCACCGGTGACGGACCGCCACGGGCCGCGCCGCCCAGGCTGAAGACCCGTAAGGAGCCCATCCTGCGGATCTCCGGGCGCGGCCGGCACATGATGCTGACCTTCGACGACGGCCCCCATCCGGACTACACCCCGCACATCCTGGACACCCTCGCCAAGTACGACGTGCGGGCGATGTTCTTCGTGTGCGGCGAGTGCGTCGTCCAGTACAGGGAGCTGGTCGCCCGGATGGCCGAGGAGGGCCATGTCGTCGGCAACCACACCTGGACGCACCCGCTGCTGACGACGCTCAGGCGCAAGGAGATCCGCTCCGAGATGGAGCGCACGAGCGACATCATCGAGGACACCTACGGCGAGCGGCCGCAGTGGTTCCGCGCCCCCTACGGCGCCTGGAACCGGGCCGCGTTCCAGCTGGGCGCCGAGATGGGCATGGAGCCGATGGCCTGGACGGTCGACACCACCGACTGGGAGACGCCGGGTACCGACGTCATCATCGACCGGGTGGAGAAGGGCGCCGCCCCCGGCGTCGTGGTGCTCTCCCACGACGCCGGGGGCGATCGCTCGCAGACCGTCCACGCGATCCGTGAATGGCTGCCCTATCTGCTCGACTCCGGATACCACCTCACCGTGCCGCGCAGACGCGTGTGAGCACGGCCGTCGGCCGCCCGGCCGCGGTGGTTCAGTTCACCGCGACCAGGCGGGCGAAGACGACGACATTTCCGTCGTAACCGTTCTGCTTGGAAAAACCGCCGCCGCAGGTGATGACCCGCAATTCCGGTGCGCCCTTCGCGCCGTACACGCGGTCACCGGGAAAACCGGCTTTGGAGAACACCTCGACACCGTACGTCTCGAACACCGCGGTCTTTCCGTCCTTGCGCAGGACCTCGATGCGGTTTCCCTTTTTCAGGGCCCCCAGCCCGTAGAACACGGCGGGGCCCTGTTTGTTGTCGACGTGCCCGACGATCACGGCGGTGCCGTTCTCGCCGGGGGAGACCGCACCTGTGAACCAGCCCGCCAGGTTGGGGTCTTCCGGCGGCGGCGCGGCGACCCAGCCGTCCGTGTCCAGGCCGACGGGCGTGACCGGGGCGTCCACCTGGATCGCGGGGATCCGGACCCGGTCGACGGCGGAGAACGCGAGCGGCGCCGGACCGGCCGTGAAGGTGCCCAGGCCGGTCCGGCTGTCCGGGGCCGCCGCCGAAGCGGGCTGCGGCGGACCGACGTCGAACTCCCCCGAACCGTTCCGGATGAGGGCGAGACCGGTCAGCAGCAGAAGCGCTATCACGCCCCACGGGGCGCGCTTCCTCCGCCGCTCCTCCGCCTCGGCAAGCTGGGTCAGCTCGGACGCAGACATTCGCCATCCCCTCTCGACGCGGTCGTCGCCACGTCCCGCACGCTTGGGAAAACGCTAAATCCCGCGCGGGCGCCGGGCGACGGGGCAAGTGGCGAACGGGTGGCCGACAGGCCTTGTGGTGCGCCATCCGAGTTGCCGTTCCCAGGAATTTTCTGACGGTCCGTGACCTGCAGGAATATCAGATTGTGTGCTTTTCCGTCGGCGTGTCGTCTCACCAGGACGGACGATTCTCGACATGCGGGCGTGTTCCGCGCGCTTGAGGGTCTTCCCGGGAGGCGTTTTCTCGCCGAACCACCGGGGACGGGACCCGGGGCGCCTCTCGCGGAGGATCACATGCGAAATCAACGTGCCCTGGCGGCGGCGTGCACCGCGGTCGCCGTGCTCGGGCTCGCCGCCCCTGTGGCCGTCGCGGACGGCATGGGCAACGGCGGCGGCCCGTCCAACCCCGGCGTGGGAGTGAACCCAGGCGTGGGGGTGGCACCCGGTGTAGGGGTGGCCCCCGGCGTGGGGGTGGCGCCCGGCGTGGGGGTGGCGCCCGGCGCGGGCCTGGACCCGGACAGCGGCTTCAGCGGAAACTTCAACATCAACGGCCACTTCAGCAACAACCGCCGCTTCGGCGACGGCGGCCGTGACCGGGACCGTGACCGGGACCGGGACCGTGACCGTGACCGGGGCCGCGGCGACGAGGGCGGCCGGGACCGGGGCCGCGGCGACGACTTCGGCCGTGGCGACGACTTCGGCCGTGGCGATGACTTCGGTGGCCATGGCAATGGCGGCGGCCGGGGCGACGACTTCCGAGGCCCGCGGAACATCATCGTCATGCCCGGCCTGGTCGCGGCCGGCGGCCGGCTCACCATCACCGTGGACGGCTGCCGCGGCGGCACGGCGTCCTCCCGCGCCTTCCCCACCACCGAGCTCAACCCGTTCCGCGACGACACCGCGCGAGGCACCGCCAGGATCGACGACGACGCCCGTCCCGGCCGGTACGACATCACCGTCCGCTGTGACGGCAGGACCCTGACCCGCCAGCACGCGTTCACCGTGATCGGCGGTGTCCAGGGCGGTTTCGGCGGCAGCATCACCAGTGGTGCCACGCCGACCGACATGGCCATCGGCGGCGGACTCGTGGCCTCCGCGGTCATCGGCGGCGGCGCGTTCTGGCTCCGCCGGCGGCACGAGAGGCGGATCTGAGGCCCCGTCGTCCTGCCCACCGACCCGTCCTCCGCGCACGGCGCACACCGGCACGGCGCACATCGGCACGGCGATCGCCCCGGTCCCCCCACGGGGAGCCGGGGCGAGGACGTCCTCGGGGACGCTTCCGCGGCCGGGCGGCTAACCGGTGATGCCCGGGAACAGGTTCACGAACGGCTCCGCGGTCACCGCGATGCCCCGGCTGTAGGGGGCGTCGAAGTCCCAGATGAGGAACAGCATGAACGCGATGGTCGCGGAGAACAGCCCGGCCAGCACCAACTCGCGTTTGGTGCGCCGGATCTGCAGCGCGAACACCATGCCGACGGTGACCAGCGCCCCGGTGAGCAGCCCCCACCACACCACCGGCGGCATGGTGGCCCCGGTGGAGTCGGCGCGGGCGTTGCGCGCCTGGTCGGCCGCGGTGATCTGGTCCAGCAGGGGCTGGTAGGCCTGCGCCTCGAAGTCGTTCTTCGGCTGGTAGTCGGTGACGTCCTGGCGGACCCTCTGGAGCAGTTCGGTGCCGTGGTCGGAGACGCGCTCGTCGCGGGCCATCGTGTTCCACTCGTGGTGTACGACGTAGCCGACATAGGCGTTGACATCGTCCCGGATCCGGTCACGGACCTCCGGCGGATAGACCCGGACGCGCTCCGAGATCTCGTGCAGCGCCTGGGCCTCCGACTGCACGTAGTCCTGGGCCGAGCTGCGGGCCTCCCACACGCCCGCGATGGCCAGACCGAGGACGATGGCGTACACGACGCCGATCCACATCGTCATGTACTCGATGACATCCGGGGTCTCGCTGGGGTCCTCGTCCTCGGGAGCCCGCTTGTGCCGTACGAAGGTGACGACGATCACCACGGCACAGGCCGCCAGCATCGCGAGGACGAGAACAAGCCAATCCGACAACGGGTGCCTCCAGAAGTGGGGGGGCCGGCGCGTCAGCGCGGGCGCAGGGCCGCGACGGCGACGATCGCCGGAACGGTGATGAGCAGGACGTAGGTGACCGGCGTGGTGTGGCCGGGCGCGGTGTGCGCGGTGGGGTGCGGGTGGTACGCCGGATAGCTGACGGGCGTCGCCGGCGGCCGCTGAAAGGGCCTCGGCCTCGGCTTGGGCACCGGCCT
The DNA here is from genome assembly GCF_040297165.1 of Streptomyces sp. NPDC001851. NCBI lineage: Bacteria > Bacillati > Actinomycetota > Actinomycetes > Kitasatosporales > Streptomycetaceae > Streptomyces > Streptomyces sp. NPDC001851. Next base: position 138,844 of record NZ_JBEOYR010000004.1, read on the forward strand.
CGCCTGGGGCGCCGGCGTGGGCGCGGGCGTCGGTGCCGGCCGCGGTGCGGGCGGAGCCGGGGCGGGCCTGGCCGGCGGCTTCGGCTTCGGGCTGGGTCTGGGCGCAGGGCGCGGAACCGGCGTCGGCTTCGGCGGTGTCGGCTTGGGCGCCGGGGGCGGGGTGGGTGTGGGCGTGGGCGTGGGTGTGGGGGTGGGTGCCGGCGGGGTGGGCTCGGGGCAGGCCGGCGGCGCGGGCCAGTGGTGGCTGCCGGCGTAGGCCGTCGCCACCGTGCCCTCCGGGCCCGTGGAGGCGTACGCACAGGCGTCGGCCGACGCGCTCCCGACCGGACAGCCCACCAGGGTCCAGGTCAGCGTCATCAGGGCCAACACCCGTGCGGCGGGGGCGCGTCGGGTCGCTTCGGGTCCATGCACGACGGAGATCATGGGGTGCCGAACCCGGCTGTATGCCGTAGTGCGCCGGGATTGCTCCGAAGGGAGGACATCATGCGATCAATGGTTTGAATCAGTGATGTATGCACCAGGCGTGACATGTACGCCTGTACGAGCCTCCCGTGGCGGCATGCCCCACCGGATCCGGCGGGGTCCGGAAAGAATTTCCTGAAGAACTTCCCCTCCCCGTTGAACGCTCCCGCCCCCTCGGTGCGTACCCATGACCGTGCGGCGGCGCGGCAGAGCGCTGCAACATCCAGGCGATTATGGGGAGTTGGACATGAAGACCTCCTGGCGGACCGCCTCACTGGTGGCCACAGCCGCCTCGGTGCTGGCGCTGACGACGGCGTGCGGTCAGGACAACAGCACCACCCCGGCGTCGGCGGCGCAGAACGTCGGCGCCACGGCACCCGCGGGCAGCCCGACCAACGGCGCCGGTACCGGCACCGGAACGGGCAACGGCTACGGTGCCGACGGCAACCAGGCCTCCAGCTCCCCGGCCCAGGCCGCGCCCGCGGGCAAGCTGACCGTGGCCACCAACCCCGACCTGGGCAACGTACTGACCGACGGCTCCGGCCTCACCCTGTACCGGTTCGACAAGGACACCGCCAACCCGCCCAAGTCGAACTGCAACGGCGACTGCGCCACCACCTGGCCGCCGGTGCCCGCCGACGACGCCACCGCCGGCGCCGGCATCGACAAGGCGCTGCTGGGTGAGGTCACCCGCGCCGACGGCAGCAAGCAGCTCACCATCGGCGGCTGGCCCGCCTACCGCTACGCCAAGGACGTCAACGCCGGTGACGTCAACGGCCAGGGCGTCGGCGGCAAGTGGTTCGCGCTCGCCCCCAACGGCAAGAAGGCCTCCCTGTCCTCCCTGCCGGGACTGTCCGTGCGCAAGGACCCCAAGCTCGGCGACATCGTCGTGGACAAGAACGGCAGGACGGTCTACCGCTTCCTGAAGGACAAGGCCTGGCCGAAGCCCGTCTCGAACTGCACCGGGGCCTGCCTGGAGAAGTGGCCGGCCGTGGGCATCGTCAAGCCCGAGGACACCAAGGGCGTCAAGAAGAAGGGCCTGATGGGCTTCACCCGTCCCGACGGTGTGCAGCAGATGACCGTCAACTGCTGGCCGATCTACACCTTCTCCGGCGACAAGGCCCCCGGGGACACCAACGGTCAGGGCGTCGGCGGCACCTGGTACGCCGTCTCGCCCGACGGCAAGCCGGTCGGCGCGCCGGGCCACTAGTGCCCCGGCACCGGTGCACTGGATCACCTCCCCAGGGTCGATCGCCCCGCCCGGCCCGGAGCGCCACCGCAGGTCCGCCCCCTCCGCACCGCACGGAGGGGGCGGACCGTTCTGTGTGCTCCGGAGCCTTGGCGTCCCGTACTCGCAAGACGGGCAAACCCCGGCACACGCGACAGCGACTTCGCAGGCTGTGACCGGGAACGGACGGTCAATTTCCGGTTTGGCTCGCTCCTTTCGCGGGCGATCAGTAGCCTCAGCTCGAACACCGGATCGCCTGTCCCTGTCGCCTACGCCTTGGAGTGATACATGGAGCGCCCCGCCTGGGCCCCCCGGAGCATCGACATCTCGGTGCCGAGCGTCTCGCGGATCTACGACTACTACCTGGGCGGTTCGCACAACTTCGAGGTGGACCGGGAAGCGGCCCGCAAGGCGCTGGGGTTCATGCCGGGCCTGCCGAAGATCATGCAGGCCAACCGGGCGTTCATGCGCCGCGCCGTACGGTTCGCGGCCGGCGAGGGCATCACCCAGTACCTCGACATCGGATCCGGCATCCCGACCTTCGGCAACGTCCACGAGGTGGCCCAGGCGGCCGCGCCGGGCGCCCGTGTGGTCTACGTCGACCACGACCCGGTCGCCGTCGCGCACAGCCAGGCGGTACTGGCGGGCAACGACGCCGCGGACATCGTCGCCGCGGACCTGCGCAAGCCGCAGGAGATCCTGTCTAGCCCCCAGGTGGAGCGGCTGATCGACCTGAACCGGCCAGTCGCGCTCCTCCTCGTTGCCATACTGCACTTCGTGGAAGACGCGGACGACCCCTATGGTGCGGTGGCCGAGCTGCGCGACGCGCTCGCGCCCGGCAGCCTGCTGATCCTGACCCATGCCTCGTACGAGGGAATCCCGGTGCCCGCCGAGCGGGCCGAGGGCGCGGTGGACGTATACAAGGACATTCGCAGCCCGCTGATCATGCGCTCGCGCGACCGGATCGCGCGGTTCTTCGAGGGGTACGACATGGTGGAACCGGGACTGGTGCCGATGCCGCACTGGCGGCCGGAGTCGGCGCCGGAGGACGAGGATCCGTTCGCCTTCTCGGGGTTCGCCGGCGTGGGGCGTACGGCGTGAGGGCCGAGCCGGACGGGCCGGAGGACAGACTGCGCCGGTTCACCACGATCTGGAGCCGGGCGGTCTACCCGGTGACCTCCACCTCGCTGACCCGCGCCGAGTTCGAGGAACAACTCCTTCCGCTCGCACGCCGGTTGAGCGAGCTGCTGCGCGCGCACGGCTTCGACGCGGACGGCGCCAAGGCGGTCGGCGCCGCCCTGGTCGACGCCCACTGCACGGACCCCGAGGCGCTCGCCCGCACCCTGGACTGCGTCGACGCCTATCTGGTGCTGTACTGCGCCGAGGACGGCCCCCAGGACGAACCCCGGCTGCGCTCCTCGCGGTTGCAGCACGCGATGGCCGCCGGGTACGCCGGGGCGCTGCGCGAGCGCACCCGCGCCGAGCAGGAGTCCATCGCCCAGGCCGCGTTGCAGGCCCAGGGCGTGGTCGCCCAGGCGCTGCACGCCAGCGAGGCGCGCTTCCGCGCGGTCTTCGAGGGCGCCGCCATAGGGATCGGCATCGCCGACCTCGACGGCAACGTCCTCCAGGTCAACGGGGCGTTGATGCGCATGTTCGGGCTCTCCTCGCACACGCTGCGCGACCGCCGCGTCCAGGACTGGGTGCACCCCGAGGACGCGCCGCAGACCTGGAAGCTCTACGACGAACTCGTCCGCGGCGAGCGCGAGCACTACCACCTCGAAAAGGCCTTCAACCGGCCCGACGGCACGGTCCTGTGGACCAATCTGACGGTCTCCCTGCTGCGGGACGCCGACGGCAGACCGCAGTACCAGCTCGCCCTCATGGAGGACACCACCGAGCGCCGGCTGCTCAACCTCCGGCTGCGCTACGAGGCGACGCACGACGCGCTCACCGGCCTGCCCAACCGCACGCTGTTCTTCGAGCGCCTGGAGAAGGTGCTGAACGCGGGGGAGGGGCAGCGCTTCGGCCTGTGCTACCTCGACCTGGACGGCTTCAAGACCGTCAACGACAGCCTCGGGCACGCGGCCGGCGACCGGCTGCTGGTGGAGGTCGCCGACCGGCTGCAGTCCTGTGCGACCGCGCCCGGCGAGATGGTCGCCCGGCTGGGCGGCGACGAGTTCGTGGCCCTGACGACCGGCCCCGGCACCGCGCGCAAGGTGGACGAGCTCGCCGAGCGGATCATGAACGCGCTGGTCACCCCGGTCAGTATCGACGGCCGTGACCTGCTGGTGCGCGGCAGCCTCGGCATCGTCGAGGGCCCGGCGGGCGAGCGCACGGCGGCGGAGGTGCTCCGCAGCGCGGACATCACCATGTACCGGGCCAAGTCCGCGGGCGGCAACCGCTCCGAACTCGCCGACCCGGAGGCCGACGCCCGCGCGATCACCCGCCACGGCCTGACGACGGCCCTCCCGACGGCCCTGGAACGCGGCGAGTTCTTCATCGAGTACCAGCCGCTCGTCCACCTCGGCGACGGCAGCGTCCGCGGCGCCGAGGCCCTGGTCCGCTGGCTGCACCCGCAGCACGGCGTGCTGGGCCCCGACCGCTTCATCCCGCTCGCCGAGCACACCGGTCTGATCGTGCCGCTCGGCCGCTGGGTCCTGGAGGAGTCCATCCGCCAGGCCCGCGCCTGGCGAGAACGCCATGGCGAGGACCAGACCGCCGGGCCCCTGCGCATCAACGTCAACCTCTCGCCGTGCCAGCTCAGCCATCCCCGCCTGGTCCAGGACACCGTCGACATCCTGGAGCGCGCGGGGGTGGCCCCGGAAGCCCTGTGCCTGGAGGTCACCGAGTCCGCGCTCATCGGCGCCGACGACGATCTGCTCAAACCCCTGCACCGGCTCGCCGAGATGGGCGTCGACATCGCCCTGGACGACTTCGGCACCGGCTACTCCAACCTCGCCAACCTGCGCCGCCTGCCGGTGCGCGTCCTCAAGCTGGACCGCTCCTTCACCCAGGGCATGCAGCAGTTCCCCGCCGACCCCGTCGACCTGAAGATCGTGGAGGGCATCGTCTCCCTCGCCCACAGCCTCGACCTCGCCGTGACGGTCGAGGGCGTGGAGACCGGCGCCCAGGCCGAACAACTCCGGGTACTGGGCTGCGACACGGCCCAGGGCTGGTACTACGCCCGCCCGGGTCCACCCGAGCGGCTGCACGACCTCGCGCTGGTGGACGCAACCGGCTGAGTTCTTCAGGAAGCGGCGGCGCAGTTCCCCGCGGGACGCGGGGAACTGCGCGGGCGACCACACCGCACTCGCACGCGCGAAGACGCTTGTCCGGCAGGCGAGTTCGCACGGAAGACACCCTCACCGCTCAAGAAGCATCCGCTGCAATTCCCTGGCGGCCCTCGGCGGCGCCACATCACTGCGGTGGGCCAACGCGATCGTCCGGTGCAGCCCGGGACGGGCCAGCGGCGTCACCCTGAGTCCCGGACCGGCCCGGGTGGCAACCATCCGCGGCACCACGGCAACCCCCAGCCCGGCCCGCACAAACCCCAGCACCGCATCCATCTCACCCCCCTCGACCGCGAACTCCGGCTCGAACCCGGCGGAGCGGCACGCCGCCACGGTCAGCTCCCGCAGGTCGTACCCGTGCCGGAACATCACCAGCCGCTCACCCTCCAGATCGTCGATGCGGACGGCCCGTCCGCCCCGGCCGGGCGCCGGCGCCTCGGGTGAGGACACCACCACCAGTTCCTCCCGGAGCAGTTCCACCGTCGACAGCGCGGGTGCCGGCGTGGGCAGCGGCAGCACGATCAGCGCAAGATCGAGGGCACCGCGCGCCAGCTCCCGCACCAGGTCGTGCGAGCCGCCCTCCTCGATCAGCAGCTGGATGCCGGGATACCGGTCGTGGAAGGCGCGCAGCACATCCGGCAGCAGACCGGTGCACAGGCTCGGCGTCGCCCCCAGCCGTACCCGGCCCCGCCGCAGCTGCACCAGCTCCTGCACCTCGTACCGTGCCGTGTCCGCGTCGGCCAGGATCCGCCGGGCCAGCGGCAGCAGCGCCTCACCGGCGTCGGTCAGCGTGATGTTGCCCCGCGCGCGCAGGAACAGATCCGCGCCCAGCTCCCGCTCCAGCGCCTTGATCTGCTGCGACAGCGACGGCTGGGCGACATGCACCAGCTCGGCTGCGCGCGTGAAGTGCCGGGCCTCGGCGACGGCCACGAAGTACTGGAGCTGCTGGAACTGCATACTGCGATGATAGTTCTCGCCTATGGAAACAAGCTGGACCATGTCTTGGACCGATCGGCTCCCGCGGCCCTAGCGTGCTGTTCCATGGCTCTGGCAACGCGGACGGACCGACGGCCGTCCATGGCGCGCACGATGTGGGACTCCTCCGTCGGCAAGAAGACGGTGATGGCCGTCAGCGGCCTGATCATGCTGCTGTACCTGGTGGCGCACATGATCGGGAACCTGAAGATCTACTTCGGGGCGGGCGAGTTCAACCACTACGCCCACTGGCTGCGCACCATCGGCGAACCCTTCATGCACTACGAGTGGACGCTCTGGCTCATCCGGATCGTCCTCGTCGTCGCCGTGGTCGCCCACGCCACGTCCGCGTACCAGCTCAGCCGCCGCGACATCAGGGCGCGGCCCAGCAAGTACGTGCACAGCAAGCCGCGGGCGAGCTACGCCACCCGCACCATGCGCTGGGGCGGCATCATCCTCGGCCTGTTCATCGTCTGGCACATCCTGGACCTGACCACCGGCACCGTGCACCCCGGCGGCTTCCAGGAGGGCCACCCGTACCAGAACGTGGTCGACACCTTCTCCACCTGGTACGGCGACGTCGTCTACATCGTCGCGATGCTCGCGCTCGGCCTGCACATCCGGCACGGCTTCTGGAGCGCCGCACAGACCCTCGGCGTCGGCAGCCGCGCCCGCGACCGCGCCCTGAAGACCATCGCCAACGTCCTCGCGCTGCTGCTCACGGCCGGTTTCATCGCCGTACCCGTGGGCGTCATGACCGGAGTGGTGAGCTGACATGACCGACTACGTGAACTACGCGACCGGTGACCCGGTCACCGACACCAAGGCTCCGTCCGGCCCGATCCACGAGCGCTGGGACAAGCGCCGCTTCGAGGCCAAGCTGGTCAACCCCGCCAACCGGCGCAAGCACACGGTCATCGTGGTCGGCACCGGCCTGGCGGGCGGCTCCGCCGGTGCCACCCTCGCCGAACAGGGCTACCACGTCGTCCAGTTCTGCTACCAGGACTCCCCGCGCCGCGCCCACTCCATCGCCGCGCAGGGAGGCATCAACGCGGCGAAGGACTACCGCAACGACGGCGACTCCATCCACCGCCTCTTCTACGACACCGTCAAGGGCGGCGACTTCCGCGCCCGCGAGTCCAACGTCCACCGCCTCGCGCAGATCTCCGTCGAGATCATCGACCAGTGCGTGGCCCAGGGCGTGCCGTTCGCCCGCGAGTACGGGGGCCTGCTCGACACCCGTTCCTTCGGCGGCGTCCAGGTGTCGCGGACCTTCTACGCCCGCGGCCAGACGGGCCAGCAGCTGCTGCTGGGCGCGTACCAGGCCCTCAGCAGGCAGATCGCCGCGGGCAACGTGGAGATGCACCCGCGTACCGAGATGCTGGACCTGATCGTCGTGGACGGGAGGGCCCGGGGCATCGTGGCCCGCGACCTGATCACCGGGCGCATCGACACGTACTTCGCCGACGCCGTCGTACTCGCCAGCGGCGGTTACGGAAACGTCTTCTACCTGTCGACCAACGCCATGAACTCCAACGCGACCGCCATCTGGCGGGCGCACCGGCGCGGCGCGTACTTCGCCAACCCCTGCTTCACCCAGATCCACCCCACCTGCATCCCGCGCACCGGCGACCACCAGTCCAAGCTGACCCTGATGAGCGAGTCGCTGCGCAACGACGGCCGGATCTGGGTGCCCAGGGCCAAGGGCGACACCCGCCCGCCGCACCAGATCCCCGAGGACGAGCGCGACTACTACCTGGAGCGCATCTACCCGTCCTTCGGCAACCTGGTCCCGCGCGACATCGCCTCCCGCGCCGCGAAGAACGTCTGCGACGAGGGCAGGGGAGTGGGCCCCGGCGGGCAGGGCGTCTACCTCGACTTCGCCGACGCGATCCAGCGCATGGGCCGCAAGGCGGTCGAGGCCAAGTACGGCAACCTCTTCGACATGTACCAGCGGATCACCGACGAGGATCCGTACGAGGTGCCGATGCGGATCTACCCGGCCGTGCACTACACGATGGGCGGCCTGTGGGTCGACTACGACCTGCAGACCACCATCCCGGGCCTGTTCGCGATCGGCGAGGCCAACTTCTCCGACCACGGTGCCAACCGGCTCGGCGCCTCGGCGCTGATGCAGGGCCTGGCCGACGGCTACTTCGTGCTCCCGGCCACCATCAACGACTACCTGGCCCGCAACCCGCACCAGCAGCCGGTGACGGGCGAACACCCCGCCGTACAGGAGGTGCTGGCCGAGACGGAGGACCGGCTCAACCTGCTCCTGTCCGCCGACGGCGACCGCACCCCCGACTCCTTCCACCGCGAACTCGGCGAGCTCATGTGGGAGTTCTGCGGCATGGCCCGCACCGACTCCGGGCTGCGCAAGGCCCTGGAACGCATCCCGCAGATCCGCGAGGAGTTCTGGCGGCGCATCAAGGTGCCCGGTACCGGCGAGGAGTTCAACCAGTCGCTGGAGAAGGCCAACCGGATCGTCGACTACCTGGAGCTCGCCGAGCTGATGTGCCTCGACGCACTGCACCGCGGCGAGTCCTGCGGCGGTCACTTCCGCGAGGAGTCCCAGACCCCGGACGGCGAGGCCGCCCGCAGGGACGACGAGTTCGGCTACGCGGCGGCCTGGGAGTTCAGCGGCACCGGAGCGGCCCCCGTCCTGCACAAGGAAGACCTGGTCTTCGAGTACGTCCATCCCACCCAGCGGAGCTACGCATGAAGCTCACCCTGCGCGTCTGGCGGCAGAAGAACGCCGACGCCGAAGGAGCGATGTCCACCTACGAGGTGGACGGCATCTCGTCCGACATGTCCTTCCTGGAGATGCTGGACGTGCTCAACGAGCGGCTCATCCTCTCCGGCGAGGAACCGGTCGCCTTCGACCACGACTGCCGCGAGGGCATCTGCGGCGCGTGCTCGCTCGTCATCAACGGCGAGGCGCACGGACCGGAACGGACCACCACCTGCCAGCTGCACATGCGGTCCTTCGCGGACGGCGACACGATCGACATCGAGCCCTGGCGGGCGGCGGCCTTCCCCGTGATCAAGGACCTGGTGGTCGACCGGTCCGCGTTCGACCGGATCATCCAGGCCGGCGGCTACATCACCGCGCCGACCGGATCCGCGCCGGAGGCGCACGCCACGCCGGTGCCGAAGGCCGACGCCGACTTCGCCTTCGAGCACGCGGAGTGCATCGGGTGCGGGGCGTGCGTGGCCGCGTGCCCCAACGGCGCGGCGATGCTGTTCACCTCCGCCAAGGTCAACCACCTCAACGTGCTGCCGCAGGGGGCGCCCGAGCGGGAGACGCGGGTGCTGGACATGGTGGCGCAGATGGACGAGGAGGGCTTCGGCGGCTGCACGCTGACCGGGGAATGCGCGACGGCCTGCCCCAAGGGGATTCCGCTGGTGTCGATCACGAGCATGAACAGGGAGTGGCTGCGGGCCACGCGCAAGGCGGGCAAGAGGTAGCGCCCGCACCGCGGCTCTGGACCATGAGGTCGCCCGGCCCGTCGGTCTCGGGACGGCACCTTCCGGTTCTGGAACAGGGCGGGGTCCGCCCACGCCGTTCAGCAAGCCCACACCCGCTCTCCGGGCGCCGGTCACCGGCAGGCCAACCGGCGTCGGAAGAACAGGAGGGGCAGACCGACCGACGGACTGCCCCGCCCTGCCGACCCGGCCCGTGACCTTGGAGAGAGCCATGACCGGCGTCACCACGCTCGACCGTCCTCCGCAGCCCGCGGCACCCACCCGCTACACCGTCACCCTCGCCCGCGACGAGGCCGACGTGCGTTCCGCGCAGCGGCTGCGGCACGACGTCTTCGCCGGGGAGATGGGCGCCCTGATCGCCACCCCGCAGCCGGGGTACGACATCGACGCCTTCGACGCGTACTGCGACCACCTGCTGGTGCGCGACACCGTGACCGGACAGGTCGTCGGCACCTACCGGCTGCTGCCGCCGGAGCGGGCCGCGGTCGCCGGGCGGCTGTACTCCGAGGGAGAGTTCGAGCTGACCCCGCTCGCCGCGATCCGGCCCGGCCTGGTCGAGGTCGGCCGCTCCTGTGTGCACCCCGACCACCGCGACGGCGCCGTCATCAGTCTGATCTGGGCCGGGATAGCCCGGTACATGACCGACCGCGGACACGAGTGGCTGGCGGGCTGCTGCTCGGTACCCCTCGCCGACGGCGGCGCGCTCGCCACCGCCACCTGGGAGCGGGTGCGCGCCAAGCACCTGGCACCCGAGGAGTTCCGGGTACGGCCGCTCGTCCCGTGGTCCCCGCACGCAGGGTCCCCGGCCGGGCACAGCGAGCTGCCCGCGCTCCTGCGCGGCTACCTGCGCCTCGGTGCCTGGGTGTGCGGCGAGCCCGCGCACGACCCGGACTTCGGGGTCGCCGACCTGTACGTGCTGCTGTCGATGCGCCGGGTGAACCCGCGCTACCTGCGGCACTTCCTCGCCCTCGTGCCCGCCTGATGAGCGTCTGGCTGCCCAGCGCGCCCTGCACCCCGGGCGCCTGTGTGGAGCCGGCCCCGGCTGCCGCGGCCGTACCCCGGGCCGTGCTGCGGCTGGCCGCGGTCGTGGTCCTGCTGCTGGCCGGGATCGCGCTGTCCCCGCTCGGCCGGCGGATCCCCGCCGAGTGGGTCCGGCGGTGGAGCCGGGCGATCGTGCGGGCCCTCGGGGTCCGGGTACGCCTCACCGGTGCCGCCGCGCCGGCGGGCGGGCTGCTGCTGGTCGCCAACCACGTCTCGTGGCTGGACATCCCGCTGCTGACCGCCGTACGGCCGGCCCGGATGCTGGCCAAGACCGAGATCCGGCAGTGGCCGGTGGCGGGTTCGCTGGCCGCGCGCGGCGGGGCCCTGTTCATCGAGCGGGACCGGCTGCGCGCCCTGCCCGGGACGGTGGCCCGGATCGCCGGGGCGCTGCGCGAGGGGGCGGCCGTGACCGCGTTCCCCGAGGGCAGCACCTGGTGCGGGCGGGCCCACGGCCGCTTCCACCGGGCGGTCTTCCAGGCCGCGCTGGACGCGGGCGTGCCCGTACAGCCGGTGCGGCTTCGCTACACCCGGGACGGCGGCACGGCCAGCACCGCGGCGGCGTTCGTCGGCGAGGACACCCTGCTGGCCTCCCTGTGGCGGGTGGCCCGTACCCGCGGCCTGATCGCGGAGGTGGAGATACGCCCGGTGATACCGCCGGGCACCCATTCCGACCGCCGCTCCCTCGCCCGCGCGGCCCGGCCGGTCTTTCCAGAGCCCTGGACCCACGAGGTCCTGGTCTCCGCCTGACCAATCGACCAAAGGCTTACATATGGGGCGAATGGGAAGACGGACAGTGCACATCACTACTCCCTGAGGAGCGTGTGGCCATGTCCACGGGAACGCTTCTGGCGATCATCATTCCAATCGTGGTGGTGCTCGCTCTGGCCGCTGTGGCGGTCTCACTGCTGATGCGACGCCGTCACCTCCGTCAGCGCTTCGGCCCGGAGTACGAACGGACGGTCGAGGGATCCGACAGCCGGCTCGCCGCCGAGCGTGAGCTCCGGGAGCGCGAGCGGCGACACGACGCGCTGGAGATCAAACCGCTGCCCACCGTCTCAAGGGACCGCTACACGCGGGAGTGGAGCAGTGTCCAGGAGGAGTTCGTCGACCGGCCGGAAGACGCGGTGCACGACGCCGACCGGCTGGTGACCTCCCTGATGCACGAGCGCGGATACCCGACCGAGGGGTTCGAGCAGCAGATGAAGGACCTCTCGGTGGAGCACGGCGCCACGCTGGAGCACTACCGGGCCGCGCACGAGGTGGAGACCCTCACCACCCGGAAGCAGGCGACGACCGAGCAGCTGCGGGGCGCCATGGTGCACTACCGCGCCCTGTTCGACGAGTTGCTCTCCGACGGCGGCGGCCGGGCGCAGCCCGCCCGGTCCTGACCGCGAACACGACCCCGCATGGAGGAACCCATGCACAGAAACGAGGACGAGGACCGCACCACCGGCGGTCTGTCCACCGAGGACCTCGCCCAGCCGTCCGCCACCGGCGCGGAGACGGAGCCGGCATCCTCCGGAGCCCCCGTCTATCCCGGTGAGAGCACCGCGACGGAGGGCACGGGCGGCGAGTCCGCCACGGGCGGAGCCGGCACCGAGGCCGAGTCCCCCGAGGCCCCGGCCGCCGGGGGCACCCCGGACGCCTCGGACGACGAGGTGCCGCAGCTGCTGACGGACGACGAGGAACGCGGGTTCCGCGAGCGCTGGCAGCAGACCCAGAACAAGTTCGTGGACGACCCCCGCGAGGCCGTGCACGACGCCGACACACTGGTGGCGGACGTCATGCAGGCTCTGGCGTCCACCTTCGCCCAGCACAAGAAGGACCTGGAGGCCCAGTGGAGCCAGGGCGAGCGGGTCGACACCGAGGAACTGCGCGGGGCGCTGCGCCGCTACCGCTCGTTCTTCAACCGGCTGCTCAGTACCTGAGCGTCCTGTTCAGGGGATGACCCGGGCCAGGAAGGGCGCCGTCGCGCTGCCCTTTGCCCGGGCCACCCGCTCCGGCGTCCCGGCCGCGACGATCCGCCCGCCCCGGTCGCCCCCGCCGGGGCCCAGGTCGATCACCCAGTCCGCGCCCGCAACCACCGTCATGTCGTGCTCGACCACCACGACGGTGTGCCCGGCGTCGACCAGCCCGTGCAGCCGGTCCATCAGCACCTCCACATCGGCCGGGTGCAGCCCCGTCGTCGGCTCGTCCAGCAGATAGAGGGTGTGCCCGCGCCGCCCGCGCTGCAGTTCGCTCGCCAGCTTGATCCGCTGTGCCTCGCCGCCGGACAGCTCGGTCGCCGGCTGCCCGAGGCGCAGATAGCCGAGGCCCACGTCGAGCAGGGTGCCCAGGCTGCGGGCGGCGGCCGGGACGCCGGCGAAGAACTCCGCCGCGGCCTCCACCGTCAGAGCGAGCACCTCGGCGATGTTCCGTCCCCGGTACGGCACTTCGAGCGTCCCGAGGTTGTAGCGGGCACCGCCGCAGTCCGGGCAGGGCGCGTACGTGCTCGGCAGGAACAGCAGCTCGACACTGACGAACCCCTCGCCCTGACACGTCTCGCAGCGTCCCCCCGCCACGTTGAACGAGAAGCGGCCGACGCCGTACCCGCGCGTGCGCGCCTCCTCCGTCCCGGCGAACAGCTTGCGTACGACGTCGAACAGGCCGGTGTAGGTGGCCAGGTTGGACCGCGGGGTGCGCCCGATCGGCTTCTGGTCGACCCGGACCAGCCGGTCCACCCCCGCCAGTTCCTCCGTCAGCTCTCCGATGAGTGTGGACTTCCCGGAACCCGAGACCCCGGTGACGGCGGTGAAGGCGCCGAGCGGGAACTCGGCCGTGACCGCGCGCAGGTTGTGCCGGGTCACCGGACCCACCCTCAACCAGCCCCGCGGCTCGCGGACCGCACGCGCGGGCCCCGGTGACTCGTCGAAGAGGAACGCGGCCGTCGCCGACTCCTCGACCGACGCCAGCTCGGCCGGCGGCCCGCTGTACAGCACACGTCCGCCGTGCTCGCCCGCGCCGGGGCCCACGTCCACCAGCCAGTCGGCGCCGCGCACCACCTCCAGATGGTGCTCCACCACGAACACCGAGTTGCCCGCGGCCTTCAGCCGGCCCAGCACGGTCAGCAGCGCCTCGGTGTCCGCCGGGTGCAGTCCGGCGGACGGCTCGTCCAGGACGTAGACGACGCCGAACAGCCCGGAGCGCAGCTGCGTGGCGAGCCGCAGCCGCTGCAGCTCGCCCGCCGAGAGGGTGGGGGTGGAGCGGTCGAGGCTGAGGTAGCCGAGGCCCAGCTCGACGACCGGCGCGATCCGGGACTTCAGGTCCTCGGTGAGCACCCGCGCGGTCTCGGTGCGGCCGGCCGGCAGTGCGGCCAGGTCCGTCAGCGGCAGCGCGGCCAGTTCGGCGATGGTCCGGCCGCCGAAGGTCACCGCGAGCGCCTCGGGCCGCAGCCGGCTGCCCTCGCACACCGGACAGGGCGCGCTGGTCAGGAACCGTTCCGCCTTCGCCCGCAGCGACGCGGACCTGGTGTCCGAGAAGGTCTTCAGCACATACCGGCGGGCGCTCGTGTACGTGCCCTGGTACGGCCGTTGGATGCGGTCGGCGTCCCGCACCGGGTGGACGGTGACGACCGGCTGTTCGTCCGTGAACAGGATCCACTCCCGCGCCCGCGCGGGCAGCTCCCGCCAGGGCCGGTCCACGTCGTGGCCGAGCGCGTCGAGGATGTCGCGCAGGTTCTTGCCCTGCCAGGCGCCGGGCCAGGCGGCGATGGCGCCCTCGCGGACGGACAGCGAGGGGTCCGGGACCAGCAGCTCCTCGGTGGTGTCGTGGACCTGGCCGAGGCCGTGGCACTCCGGGCAGGCACCGGCCGCCGTGTTCGGCGAGAACGCGTCCGAATCGAGCCGCTCGGCACCCGGCGGATACTCCCCGGCCCGGGAGAACAGCATGCGCAGGGAGTTGGAGAGAGTGGTGACCGTGCCCACCGAGGAACGCGAGGTGGGGGCCGCGCGGCGCTGCTGCAGCGAGACCGCGGGCGGCAGCCCGGTGATCTCCCCCACCTTGGGCGCCCCGACCTGGTGGATCAGTCTGCGCGCGTACGGCGCGACCGACTCGAAGTACCGCCGCTGCGCCTCGGCGTAGATCGTGCCGAACGCCAGGGACGACTTCCCCGAGCCGGACACGCCGGTGAACACGGCCAGTACGTCCCGCGGGATGTCCACGTCGACGCCCTTGAGGTTGTGCTCACGGGCTCCGCGTACGCGGACGCAGGGATCGTGCGGGTCGCGGGGGCTGTGCATGGGGGAACTCTAGCCGCCCCCGTACGCTACGACTGCGGCGGGTTGTCCCGGTTCGGACGGGTGCCGAACTCGTCCCTCAGCTTGTCCTGAGCGGCGTCGACCTGCGACTGGTACGTGCCGCCGGTGCGCTGGTCGATGTAGTCGCCGCCCTTGTCGATGCCCTTGTCGGCCATGCCCTCATGGCCCTTGAGCATTCCCTTGATCTTGTCCATGAAGGACATGGCAGCCCTCCTCGTCGCTTGCGGCTTCCCCTCCCAGGGTCACCGGCTCCGGCCGGGTTCGCATCCCGGGCCCGTCAGCGGTCCGGCGCGAACAGCGCGGCGAGACGCCGGTACGAGTCCAGCAGCGCCGTACGGTCGTAACCACTGGTGGTGACGAGCACCTCGTCCGCCCCCGTCTCCTTCAGCACCGTCTCCAGCTCGTGCGCGACCTGCTCGCCGGTCCCGGCGATGTGGCCGGCGAGAGAGGCCTCGTAGAAGCCGCGCTCCTTCGCGCTCATCGGCCGGGCCTCGATCTCCTCGGCCGGAGCGAGCGGCGGGAAGGTGCCGTGGGTGCGGGAGTACGCCATCGCCCAGGCCTCCGGGACCAGCAGCCGCCGCGCCTCCGCCTCGCTGCCGGCGACGGCGACCGTGCCGGAGACCACGACATACGGCGCGGACGCCCAGGGCGAGGGGCGGAACAGCGAACGGTACTGGTCGACGCCGCGCAGCAGCTTCTCCCGGCCGCGCAGATCGCCGATCACCATCGGCAGTCCGGCACGCGCCGCGATCCGCGCGCCCTCGCCCACGGCCAGCACGAACGGCGGCACCCGCAGCCCTTCCGCGGGGCGTGCCCGCACCCCCGTCGGTGAGGTGCCCGCGAACCAGCCCAGCAGCTCGCCGAGCTGTGCCGCGAAGTCCCCGGCGTCCTCCTTGCCCCGGCCGAGCGCCCGGCGCACCCCGTCGGTGAAACCCACGGAACGCCCGAGCCCCATGTCGATCCGGCCGGGGAACAGGGACTCCAGGACGCCGAACTGCTCGGCGACGACGAGGGACCGGTGGTTGGGCAGCATCACGCCGCCGGTGCCGACCCGGATCGTACGGGTCGCGGCGGCGACCGCGGCGGCGAGCACGGTCGGCGCGGAGCCGGCGACGCCGGGCACGCCATGGTGCTCGGACACCCAGAAGCGGTGGTAGCCGAGCGCCTCCGCCTCCCGCGCCAGCGCGACGGTGTCGCGCAGCGCCTCGGCGGGCGGACGCCCCTCCCGGGCGCGGGAACGGTCGAGGACGGAGAACGGGGTCCCCGCGATCGCTGTACTGCTCACGCAGGATTCAACACCCTGACCGCCGGATGATTCCCGGGGCGCTCCGGCGCCGGTCCCCGAAGAGCCTGGCTAAGGTGACCCTGTGACCGACAGCAACGGGCTTCCGCTGGCCGTGTTCGACCTCGACAACACCCTGGCCGACACCGCTCACCGGCAGCACTTCCTGGAGAGCCGGCCGCGGCAGTGGGGCGCGTTCTTCGCCGCCGCGCCCGCCGATCCGCCGCTCGCCGAGGGCGTGGCACTGGCGGTGGACAGCGCCCGGGAGTGCGAGGTCGTCTATCTCACGGGCCGGCCCGAGCGCTACCGCCGGGACACTCTGGAATGGCTCGCGCGCCACGGGCTGCCCGAGGGGCGGGTGCACATGCGCGGCAACGCCGACCGCAGGCCGGCCCGCTTCACCAAGCTGGAGATCCTGCGCCGGCTCGCGCGGGACCGCGCGGTGCGGGTCGTCGTGGACGACGACGAGCTGGTCTGCGACGACGCCGAACGTGCCGGGTTCACCGTGGTGCGGGCCCGCTGGGCCGCCAAGTCCGCCGCGCTGGAGGAGGCACAGGAACGCGAAGGGCGTACCTGACGGCTCAGCGGCCGTCCTCAGTCGCCGTCCTCGATGCGGAAACCCACCTTCAGGCCGACCTGGTAGTGCTCGATCCGCCCGTTCTCGATCTGGCCGCGGATCTGCGTCACCTCGAACCAGTCCAGATTGCGCAGGGTCTGGTCGGCCCGGGCGATGCCGTTGCGGATGGCCTGGTCGACACCCTCGTGCGAGGTGCCGACGATCTCGGTGACCCGGTAGGTGTGGTTCGTCATGCGGGTGCTCCTCTCGTGTCGCGCCGTACTCCACGGTGCCGCATCCGCACCCGGACCGCACGGCGGGCCCGCGCCGGGACCACCGGGGAACCACACCGGGGCGTCCGGCTCACCGCACCACGCTCAGCGACAGCGCGAAGCGGCCCTGCGCGTCCGTCCACCAGTGGGTCAACTCCAGTCCCGCCGCAGCCAGTTCGGCCGTCACGCCGTCCCTGCGGAACTTCGCCGACACCTCGGTGCGCAGCTCCTCGCCCGCCGCGAAGTCCACGGCGAGGTCCAGCGCGGGCACCTTCACGGTCTGCGCGGTACGGGAGCGCAGCCGCATCTCGATCCACTCCCGCTCGGCGTCCCACACCGCCACATGGTCGAAGGCGTCCGGGTCGAAGTCGGCGCCCAGCTCGCGGTCGACGACTTCCAGCACGTTCTTGTTGAACGCGGCCGTCACGCCGGCCGCGTCGTCGTACGCCCGGACCAGCACCCGCTCGTCCTTGACCAGGTCCGTGCCGAGCAGCAGCCCGTCGCCGGGCGCGAGCAGTGCGCGCACGGAGGCCAGGAACCGGGCACGTTCGGCGGGCAGCAGATTGCCGACCGTGCCGCCGAGGAAGGCCAGCAGCCGCGGCCCGGGGGTTTCGGGCAGGGCCAGGGGGGCCGTGAAGTCGGCGATCAGCGCGTGCACGGCGAGGTCCGGGCGGTCCGCGACCAGCGCCTTCCCGGCCTGGACGAGGGCGCTCTCGCTGACGTCGACCGGGACGTACGCCGCGGGCGCGAGCGCGTCGAGGAGGTAGCGGGTCTTCTCCGAGGAGCCCGAGCCGAGTTCGACCAGCGTGCGGGCGCCGCTGGCCGCGGCGATCTCGCCGGACCGGGTGGCGAGGATCTCCCGCTCGGCGCGGGTGGGGTAGTACTCGGGCAGCTCGGTGATCTGCTCGAACAGTTCGCTGCCGCGGGCGTCGTAGAACCACTTGGGCGGCAGCCACTTGGGGTCGACGGTGAGGCCGTGCAGGACGTCGGCGCGCAGCGCGGCGTCCGTCGCGTCCTCGGGGAGGGTGCGGGTGACAGACAAGGGGCTCACGTACAGGGCTCCTTCGTGGGTGCGGACGCCGGATCCTCAAGCGGTGCGAGCAGCACGCCGGCGCGGCTGGCGGTGAGCACGGTGCGGTCGGGGACTTCCCGCCAGAGCGGATCGTCGTCGTACGGCTCGGAGGCGACGACCGTGCTCAGGCCCGGCTCCGTGCGGTACCAGAGGCTGTCGCCCCAGGCGGTGGCGGCGATCGTCGAGCCGTCGGTCAGCAGCAGGTTGAGCCGGGAGGCGGGGGCCGCCCCGGCCAGCTGCCGCACCGTCTCACCGAGGGCCTGGTCCGGCTCGTCACCGCACCTCAGCCGGTGCAGGACCAGCGCCCAGACGAACGCCGAGTCGGTACGGGCCTGCAGCGACAGCAGCTCGACCGGGGGCAGCGCGGACACCAGCGGGGCCGCGGAGTCGGGCCAGCCCGCGACGGCGCCGTTGTGGCTGAACAGCCAACGGCCCCACGCGAAGGGCGCCGCGGCGGCCTCGGCGTCGGCGCCCGCGAGCGTCGCGTCCCGTACGGCGGCCAGGACGGCGCCGGAGCGCACCACCCGCGCCAGGTCGGCGAAGGACAGGTCCGCCCAGATCGGTCCCGCACGCCGGTAGCGCGCCGGCGCCGGATCGTCCGGGGCGTACCAGCCGACCCCGAAACCATCGGCGTTGACGGTCCCGTGGCGCTGCCGCCGGGGTGCCCACGCCTGGCGCAGCAGGCTGTGCTCGGGCTCCGCGAGGATGTGGCCGAGCGGTGTCTCGGGCCCCAGATAGGCCAGGTGACGGCACATCAGACGGCCTCCGAGCGGGCGGTGCGGAACCCGGAGAAGATCTGCCGCCGGATCGGGTAGTCCCAGTTGCGGAACGTACCCCGGCAGGCCACCGGGTCCACCGCGAACGAGCCGCCGCGCAGCACCTTGTGGTCGGAGCCGAAGAACACCTCCGAGTACTCCTTGTACGGGAAGGCCTGGAACCCCGGGTACGGCAGGAAGTCGCTCGCCGTCCACTCCCACACGTCACCGATCAACTGGCGTACGCCGAGCGGGGACTCGCCGGCCGGGTAGCTGCCGGCGGGGGCGGGACCGAGGTGCCGCTGGCCCAGGTTGGCGTGTTCCGGCGCCGGGTCCGCGTCGCCCCACGGATAGCGCGTCGAGCGGCCGGTGGCCGGGTCGTGCCGGGCGGCCTTCTCCCACTCCGCCTCGGTGGGCAGCCGGCGCCCGGCCCAGCGCGCGTAGGCGTCGGCCTCGTACCAGCACACGTGCAGCACCGGCTCGTCCGGCGGGACCGCCTCGGTCACCCCGAAGCGGCGGCGCAGCCAGCGGTCGCCGTCCCGGCGCCAGAACAGCGGGGCCGTGATGGCGTGCCGCTTGATGTGGGCCCAGCCCTCCGGGGCCCACCAGCGCTCGGTGTCGTAGCCGCCGTCCTCGATGAACGCCTGGTACGCCGCGTTCGTCACCGGGGTGGTGTCGATCCAGAACGGCGCCACCTCACGGGTGTGTGCCGGGCGTTCGTTGTCCAGCGCCCACGGCTCGGCCGAGGTGCCCATGGTGAACGGGCCACCGGGCACCAGGACTTCGGCGGGACCGGTGAACGGCGGAGCCGGTGCGGGATCCGGTGCGGTGAGCGCCGGCGGGCCCTTCCTGAGCTGATGGGTGATCAGCATGGTCTCGTCGTGCTGCTGTTCGTGCTGGGCGATCATGCCGAAGGCGAAACCGGCCTCGGTCAGCCGGGTGCTGTGGAAGTCCGCCTTCTCCAGCAGGTCCATGACCCGCCCGCGCACCTCGGCCGCGTAGCGGCGGGCTTCGGCGGGCGGCAGCAGCGGCAGCGCGGGACGCTCGGCGCGCGGGTGCTCGAAGGCGTCGTAGAGGCTGTCGATCTCGGGGCGCATGGCGTCCCGGCCGCCGACCGCCCGCAGCAGCCACAGCTCCTCCTGGTTGCCGATGTGCGCGAGGTCCCACACCAGCGGGGACATCAGCGGCGAGTGCTGGGCGGTGAGGTCCGGGTCCTCGACGCAGCCGGTCAGCAGCGTGGTGCGGGCGCGGGCGGTGGTCAGCGAGGCCAGCGCGCGCTCCCGCAGCGCCCCGCTGTCCCGCTCCGTCGTCTCCGTCGTCTCCGTCGTCTCCGCCGGCGCGATGCCGGTCTCGGGGGCGGTCATGTGCGGATGTCCTTCCTCCCGTGGGCGGTGGGGGTGCCCCCGGTGCGTCCGGGCCGGGCCAGGGGCGGGACGCCGCCGTCCAGCCGGTCCAGCAGGTCGTGGGCCGGACAGCGGCCCCGGGCGACATAGCGGTCCCGGTACGCGGCCACCGCGGCCGTCACCCCGGCGGTGGCGCCGAGCCGGGGCAGCGCCTCCAGCGCCGCCGCGAAACACAGGTCCGCGGCCTCGCGCAGTTCCGGGTCGGCGAGCCCGCGGCGGGCCGCGTCGGTCCACAGCGGGTTGTGCGGGGCGGGCAGGTTCAGGGCCCGCTCCCCGAGGGGTTTCACGCTCCGGTACGCCGTCTCGGCGGCCTGCGGATCGTCGAACAGCGCCGCCGTCACCGCGAGCGGTACCATCCAGCCGTCGTCGCCGGGCTGTGCGTCGATCATCCGCAGTTCCAGGTGGCCGCGCGGCCGCACCGGCGGGAACAGGGTGGTCAGGTGATAGTCGAGGTCCGCCCGGGTGGGCGGCCGGGGCGAGCGGGAACGGGTCCACTCCCGGAAGGTGAGCCCCTCGGGCACCTCCCACGGCCCGCGGTCCCGGCGCACACACATCACCGGCGCGTCCAGCACGTGCCGGGCCCAGGCGGTCCGTGGGTCGCCGTCCAGCGGGGGAGCGCCCGCGCGGGCGGCGCCGATCTCCATCCACAGCAGCTGCCGGGTGGACAGCCAGCCCGTGGGCTCGCGGCCGAGCAGCGGGGAGTTGGCGAACGCGGCGACCAGGACGGCCCCCAGCGTATGGGCCAGCCACCAGCGCCGCTCGTGCCCGAGCGGGCCCGGTTCCGCATGGCCGGCGTCCACGCAGACCTGCACGGAGGCGGAGGTGCACATCATGTGGCGGCCCGCCGGGCCGGTGCGGTCCAGGCAGGTCTCCATCGCGTCGTAACGCGGCTCGTGCAGGAACCTGCGGGGGGTGTGCCAGGGGTCGTGGCCGATGCCGACCAGACCGAGACCGTGCTCGGCGAGGAGGGCGCGGACGGTGTCCAGGTCGGCGGAGACGGTGCCGATGCACTCCATCAGGGAGGCGGCGGGCGGCGAGCTCAGCTCCAGCTGGCCGCCGGGTTCCACGGTGAGCGGCGACCGCAGGGGCACGGTCCGCAGTGCGGCGTACGCCGCTTCGAGTCGTTCGGGTGTCACGGGGAGCTGCGGCATGCGCAGCTCATGGATGAGCCATTCCAGCTCCACACCCAGGGCGCGGGGCGGTCCGGTCTTGAAGCAGATGCCCCGGACCAGGGCCTCCACCTCGGCTTCGGTGATGGCGGTGCGGTGGTCCGTACAGTCGCCACCGTCACTCTGTGCATCGGACATGTCGGGATCCTCCTGAGATTCCACCATGCCACCGGCCCCGTTCGGGTGTCGGGCCGGGCGGGCACGCGTTCCACCCAAGACCCTCGGGCCGATTCGCACAAGGGTGCCCCAGCGGACGTTCCGGCTCGGTCATCTCCGTTTCCATCGGCGTTTCCGGGCTGTTCCGGGCGGTTCCGGGGACGGGAAACTCCGTTGCACCGCATCACCAGGATCACCCAGGATGCGTGCATGAGCACGACGGGGGCGACCGCGCGGGCCGCGGTCACGGCGCACACGGGGGTGGCGCCGTGAGCGCGCGCCTGCGCGGGATCGCCGCGGAGACGGAACAGATCGTGGCGGCGGGACGGTACCGCGCGCCGGACGGCCGGGAGGTGTCCCTCGCGGCGGAGATCGAGGCCGCGCGGCGTGGTACGCGGATGTCCGGCCCGGAACCGGTTCCGGTACGGGAGACGGACACGGCCCGCGCCGGCACCGGCGCGCCACGCGAGGGCGACACCGTGTTCGAGGTCACCGGGGAGAGCAGTCTG
The DNA here is from genome assembly GCF_040297165.1 of Streptomyces sp. NPDC001851. Classification (NCBI taxonomy): domain Bacteria; kingdom Bacillati; phylum Actinomycetota; class Actinomycetes; order Kitasatosporales; family Streptomycetaceae; genus Streptomyces; species Streptomyces sp. NPDC001851. The sequence goes on from NZ_JBEOYR010000004.1 coordinate 160,798, forward strand.
GAGGCCGCCCGCCGGCTGGCCGACGCTCCGGTCGCGGTGCTGAACTTCGCGTCCGCCCGCAATCCGGGCGGCGGTTACCTCAACGGCGCGCAGGCCCAGGAGGAGGCCCTGTGCCGCGCCTCCGCGCTGTACACCTGCCTGCTGACGGCCCGCTCCTTCTACGACCATCACCGCGCCCACCGCGACCCGTTCTACACGGACCGGGTGATCCACTCCCCGGCCGTCCCGGTCTTCCGCGACGACCGGGGCCGGCTGCTGGCCGAGCCGTACCGTGCCGGCTTCCTGACCGCGGCCGCGCCCAACGCGGGCGTCGTACGGCGTACGGAACCGGAGCGCGCCGCCGAGCTGCCGGGCGCCCTTGAGGCACGGGCCGAGCGGGTGCTGCAGACGGCCGCCGCCCACGGCTATCGCCGTCTGGTGCTCGGCGCCTGGGGCTGCGGCGTGTTCCAGAACGACCCGGTGCAGGTCGCGGGGGCGTTCCGGGCGCTGCTCGGCCCCGGCGGCCGGTTCGCCCGGACCTTCGAGCACGTGGTGTTCGGGGTGCTGGACCGGACGCCGGGGGCGGTGGTGCGGGAGGCGTTCACCCGGGCGTTCCCTCAAGGCCCGGGCCGGCCCGACGCGTCGTACGCCGGTCAGGTCCAGCCGTAGCGCTCGTGCAGCCGCTGCCGGACGAGGTTGAAGCGCATCCGGTCCAGCGCGCACGCCTCACGGCGCATGCCCTCCTCGTGCAGCCGCAGCACCCGGTCCACGTCCACCCAGGAGTCCCGGCCGGTCCGGTCCCACGGGCCGCTGCCGATCGCGACCCACTCCCGGTCGCCGTCGTGCCGCTTGCTGGACAGCTGCACGGCGAGAAACGTCCCGGCCGCCTCCCGGGCGACGACCAGCACCGGACGGTCCTTGCCCCGGCCGTCGTTCTCCTCGAACGGCACCCAGGTCCACACGATCTCGCCGGGGTCCGGGTCGCCGTCGTGGGCCGGGGAGTACTCGGTGCGCACCCGGCCGACCTCGCGCGGCTCGGCCTCGGTGGTCGCGTGGCGGCCGTACCGGCCGGGGACGTTCTCATCGGTATACGTGGTCACGCAGGCACCCTAATGGGCCGCACCGGCAGCGCAAGGGGCGCCCGTCGTCCACGCGTTGTGACCGTCGGGTGTGCGGCGGACGTCGCAGGTGCGGGCGGTCAGACGCCGGGGCGCGTGCCGATCCGCGTGCCCGGGCGGCGCAGGGCGGCAAGGGGCGGGAAGCCTCCGGGAGGGAAAGGTCCCGGGCGTGGGCCGGTGTGCGGGTGACCGTTTCCAGCGGCACCGGCTCCCAGGGACCCGGCTCGGCCTCAGGCCGCCCGCGGTTCGGGCGCGGGCTCCGGCGGCCACCGTTCGTGCCAGCGCAGCTCCGCCTCCAGCTGGGCGGCGACGGACACCAGCAGCGGTTCGCTGTGGGCGGGCCCGAGCAGCTGTGCGCCCACCGGCAGGCCGTCACCGACGAACCCGGCGGGCACATTGACGCCCGGCCAGCCCAGCACGTTCCACGGCCAGGCGTACGGGCAGGCGGCGATCATCGCGCGGTCCGTGGTCAGCCCGCGCCGCAGCCGGTACAGGGCGCCGATCCGGGGCGGGGGAGCGGCCGTCGTGGGCGCGAGAACCACGTCGTACCGCCCGAAGAACCCGCCGATACGGCGGTGCAGCACCGCCTCCGCGCGCCGGGCCGCCCGCAGCGGGGCCCCGCCGAGCAGCCGGCCGAGCCGGGCCGCGTCCCGGGTGCGCGGGTCGAGCAGTGCCGGGTCGGGGGCCTCGCGGACCCAGTCGGCGATACCCGCGGTGGCGCGCGGCACGAAGGTCAGCCCGATCTGGCCGTACGGCGGATCGGCCTCCTCGACGTCGTGTCCCAACGCCGCGAGCTTCTCGGCGAGTTCGACGACCCGGGCCCGGATCTCCGGGTGCAGCCGGGCCGGTACGGCGGTGAACGGCGGCTTGAGGGACAGGGCGACGCGCAGCCGGCCCGGGTCGCGGCCGACCGCGTCCGCCACGGTCAGCGCGGGCGGCCGGTGCGGGTCCCGGTCGTGGTTGCCGCTCGCCGCGTCCAGCAGCAGGGCCGCGTCGGCGACGGTCCGGGCGAGGGTGCCGTTGACCGTGATGCCGTGGAAGGACTCGCCGCGCGGCCAGGTCGAGATACGGCCGCGCTGCGGCTTGATGCCGATCAGGCCGGTCCAGGAGGCCGGGATGCGCACCGATCCGGCGCCGTCCGAGCCGAGCGCGGCGGGCACGAGTCCGGCGGCGACGGCGGCGGCCGAGCCCCCGGACGAACCCCCGGGCGTGTGCCCGGTGTCCCAGGGGTTGCGGGTGTCCCCGAACGCCGCTCCCTCGGTGAACGGCCACTGTCCCAGCTCGCACGTGTTCGTCTTGCCGACGATCACGGCACCGGCCGCGCGCAGCCGCCGTACCGCCTCCCCGTCCCTCGCGACCGGCGGGAACGCGCCCCGGCAGCCGAACGCGGTCGGCTCGCCGGCCACGTCCATGTCGTCCTTCACCGCCACCGGCACCCCGAGCAGCGGGCGCCGCGCCCCGGTGGCCAGCTCCCGGTCGGCGGCGCCGGCCTCGGCGAGTGCGGCCTCGGCCCGCACGATCCGGAAGGCGTTCAGCGTCCCCTGCGTGGCCTCGATCCTGCCCAGCGCCTCCTCCACCAGTGCACGGGAGCTCACCTCTCCCGCGGCGAGCGCACGCCGGGACTCGACCAGTCCGGCGCAGTGGTCGTGCGGCATGGGCGGCCTCCGGGAAACTCCGGGGAACGGTGTCTACTGAACGGTAACGTCAGAAGGGGGCAGGCGTACGGGTTTCGCACGGATGTCTGCGACGGCGACCCGAGACGGCCCCGGGAAGGGGCGCGCCAGGCGCCGCTCACCGTCCCAGCAGCCGCCGCAGCCAGGCGAGTCGGGCCGCCCGTGCCGCGCGGGACAGGGCCGCCTGCGGGGCGAGGGTGTCGAAGCCGTGGAACGCGCCCGGCCAGACGTGGAGTTCGGCCTCGCCGCCGCACCGCCAGATACGGGACGCGTAGGCGACCACCTCGTCCCGGAAGGTCTCCGCGGAACCCGCGTCGAGGTAGGCCGGGGGCAGGCCGGACAGGTCGTCGGCGCGGGCGGGGGCGGCGTACGGCGGGACGCCGGGACCGCCGCGGCGGTCTCCGAGCAGCGCCGTCCAGCCGGTCTCGTTGGCGGTGCGGTCCCAGACGCCGACGCCGGCCATCTGGTGGCTGGAGACCGTGTCGTTGCGGTCGTCGAGCATCGGGGCCAGCAGCACCTGGCCGAACAGGCGCGGACCCTGCCGGTCCCGGCTGAGCAGGGTGAGCGCCGCGGCGAGGCCGCCGCCCGCGCTGGCGCCCACGACGACGATCCGGTCCGGGTCGGCGCCGATCTCCCGCGCGTGCCCGGCGATCCACCGCAGGCCCGCGTACACGTCCTCCACCGGCGCCGGGTACGGATGTTCGGGCGCGAGCCGGTACTCCACCGAGACCACGACCGCGCCCAGCTCGCGCGCCCACGCCAGGGGCTGGTCCACGCCGGCCCGGCCGGTGCCGAGCATCATGCCGCCGCCGTGCACGTGGTAGAGCACCGGCAGCGGGGCCGTGGACCCGGTGCGGACGGGGCGGCAGAGCAGGAGGGGGACGTCCGGGGCGCCCGCCGGGCCCGGCACCGTACGGTCCTCCGCCTCGAAGGCGCCGTCCAGGGTGAGGTCCAGCAGACCGAGCAGTTCGCCGCAGGTGGTCCGGGCGGACGCCAGCTCGTCCTGGTTGAATCCGGGCGTGGCCGCGTCCCCGAGCAGGTCGAGCGCGGCGGCGAGTTCCGGGTCGAAGGGCGGCGGGACCAGCGGCGGCATGGGGCCTCCTGACGTGGTGTGGTGACGTACGGCCGAGACGGCGTGTCTGCCCGTCGGACGCCTACCCGGGCCGGGGTCCGGCGACGCCGGGGGAGCCGGAAGCCGCGCCCACCGCTCCGCCGGGCGCACCTGCTGCGCCGGCTCGCGGAGCCCCTGCCCACGGCGGGAGCGGCGGTCACCCGGAGACCACGGAAAGCACACGGAAAACGGAAAAGGGGGCCGGACGGAACCGGCCCCCTTCACGGTGATACGCCTCAGGCGGCGACGGCCTCGCCCACGGTGCCGTGCAGACGGGCGACGACCTCGGTCAGCTGGGCGGCGACCTCGGCGTCGTCGACCGGGTGGGTCTCGGCGAAGCGGGTCACCGAGCCGGGGATGGACAGCTTGATGTCCTCGATCACCTTGCCGCCGGCGATGCCCACGGACTTGCGGGCCTCGTCCTGCGCCCACACGCCGCCGTACTGGCCGAAGGCGGTGCCGATCACGGCGACGGGCTTGCCGCCGAAGGCGCCGGCGCCGTACGGACGGGACAGCCAGTCGATGGCGTTCTTCAGGACGGCCGGGATGGTGCCGTTGTACTCGGGGGAGAAGAGCAGGAAGGCATCGGAGCCCTGCGCGGCCTCGCGCAGCTTCGCGGCGGCGGCCGGCACGCTGCCCTCGACGTCGATGTCCTCGTTGTAGAAGGGGATGTCGGCCAGGCCCTCGTACAGCACGACCTCGGCCCCCTCGGGAGCGAGCTTGACGGCCGCCTCGGCGAGCTGGCGGTTGTGCGAACCGGCGCGGAGGCTGCCGACGAGCGCGAGGATGCGAACAGACATGGGAACTCCAAGGGGCTGAAACATCGCTGTTACGATCCGGACCGGGGTCCGCTTTAATGTTCTACCAGCCTAAGCGGACCACGGTCCAGTTTTCTTCCCGATGCTTTACGCTGTGGACATGTCCAGCGCGCTGCCCCCGTTCCCGCGGTCTCCCGAGCCCTTCGACACGCCTCAGACGCTGGAGATCGGCGCGGCGCCCGACGGGCCGTGCCTGCGTGCCGACGCGGCGCGCAACCGGGCCCGGCTGCTGGAGGCCGCCGCCCGGCTGATCGAGGAGCACGGGGTGGCCGGGGTCACCATGGAGGCGGTGGCCGCCGCGGCCCAGGTGGGCAAGGGCACGGTGTTCCGGCGCTTCGGCGACCGCACCGGGCTGCTGATGGCCCTGCTCGACCACTCGGCCAAGCAGTTGCAGGCCGACTTCCTCGGTGGTCCCCCGCCGCTGGGGCCCGGGGCGCCGCCCCTGGAGCGGCTGCGGGCGTTCGGCGTGGCGGTGCTGTACCGCTCGGACGAGCAGCTGGACCTGCACCTCGCCGCCCAGCCGGAGCCGACGCGCCGGTTCTCCCATCCGGCGCACCAGGCCCTGCGCACCCACGTCCTCATGCTGCTGCGGCAGATCGTGCCGGACGCCGACTGCGAACTGCTCGCCGAGGCACTGCTGGCCTCGCTGGACCCCGCGCTGATCCACTACCACACCAGGCAGTGCGGGCTGCCCATGGAGCGGCTGGAGGCCGGCTGGGTCGACCTGGTCGCCCGGGCGACCGGCACATCGCCGCTCCGCTGAGCAGCCGACCAGCGGTCCGGCGGGACCGGCGGTTCACCGGGTGAACGGTTGGCCGCTCGATGAGCCCGTCGGCCGCAGGGGGCCGGTGCGGGTTGCGCGGGCCGGATTTCGTCGAACGATGAACGACGTCGCCCCGCCCGCTCCCGGCCCCCGCCCCTCTGCCAAGATGCGCACTGTCATGGTGCAGATACCGAACACGCCCACGAGCGCCGACGTGGCCCGCCTGGCCGGCGTCTCGCGCGCGACCGTGTCCTACGTCCTCAACAACACCAGCGCCGTACGCATCAGCGAACCGACCCGCCGGCGCGTGCGCGAGGCCGCGCGGGAGCTGGGGTACGTCCCCCACGCCGCCGCGCGCAGCCTGCGCGCCGGACACAGCCGCATGGTCGTCATGCCCGCCCCGGCGATCCCGGTGGGCCCCCTGTACAGCAGGTTCCTCAGCGAGTTGCAGTGGGCGCTCGGCCGGCTCGACTACACCGTCGTGCAGTACGGCACCGTCGGCCTCCAGGGGGACGAAGCCGCCCGTGCCTGGGCGGAGTTGCGGCCGGTCGCCGTCCTGGTGCCCGGCGCGGAGCTCGGGCCGCAGGGCGTCGCTGTCCTCAAACGCTCCGGTGCCCGTGCCGTGGTCACCCTCGGACCCGAACGCGTCGACGGCGCGCACGCCCTGCTGATGGACCATGACGCCGTCGGCCGGAGCGCGGGCGCCCATCTCTGCGCACGGGGCCGGCGCCGGATCGGTGCCGTGGTGCCCGAGGAGCCCGGCATGGAGGTCTACTCCCGGCCCCGGCTCGCCGGAGTGCGCCAGGCGCTGCACGGCACGGACGCCACCGTGACAGAGCTCCCGCTCGCGTACACGGAGGAAGCCGCCGCCCAACTCGCCTCCCAGTGGCGGGAGTCGGGCCTGGACGCGGTGTTCGCCTACAACGACGAGTACGCGATGCTGCTGATGCGCGCCCTGCAGGACGAAGGGCTGCGCATCCCCGAGGACGTGGCCGTGATCGGCGCCGACGACCTGATGCTCGGCCGGCTGCTGCGGCCCCGCCTCAGCACCGTCCGCATCGAGCTGCCCTCGGGCCGCGACCTCGCCGAACTGGTCGACCGGGCGGTGCGCGACCCCGGCGGCGAGCCGGAGGTGTACACGGTCCTGGGCGCCTCGGTGATCCGACGCGAGTCCAGCTGACCCGCCGCCGGCACCGTCCCGTTGCCCCCGGTCGCCCAGCCGGGCGTTACTCGGCGCCGCCCTGCTGGGCCGCGATGCTCTTGCGGACCTCGTCCATGTCCAGGTTCCTGGCCTGCCCGATGATGTCCGTCAGGGCGGGCTCGGGGAGGGCGCCCGGCTGGGCGTAGACGGCGACCTTGTCACGGACGATCATCAGCGTCGGGATCGACTGGATGCCGAACGCCGCGGCCAGCTCGGGCTGTGCCTCGGTGTCCACCTTGCCGAACACCAGGTCCGGATTGTCCTGGGCCGCCTTCTCGTACACGGGCGCGAACTGCCGGCAGGGCCCGCACCACTCCGCCCAGAAGTCGATGAGAACGAACTCGTTCTCCGTGACGGTCTGGTCGAAGTTCTCCTTGGTCAGCTCCACGGTGCTGCTCATGGCGTGCTCCCTCGTTCCTAGGTGCGGGCGAAGCCGTGGGCACAACACGGCCACCCGGCGGCGTATTCCGCGCCCCTACCCGTGTGGCCGTAGCGCACACCACCCACCAGACTGACCCCATGACGGAAACGGAAACCATCGCGTACGACGTCGTGGTGATCGGGGGCGGGCCCGTGGGGGAGAACGTCGCGGACCGCACCCGCGCGGCGGGCCTCACCACCGCCGTCGTGGAGAGCGAACTGCTCGGCGGCGAGTGCTCCTACTGGGCGTGCATGCCCAGCAAGGCCCTGCTCAGGCCGGTCATCGCCCAGGCCGACGCACGCCGCCTGCCCGGCCTCGCCCAGTCGGTCCGCAGCCCGCTCGACACCCCGGCCGTCCTCGCCCGCCGGGACGCCTACACCTCCCACTGGAAGGACGACGGCCAGGTCGCCTGGCTGGAGGGCACCGGCGCCGACTTCCACCGCGGTCACGGGCGCCTCGCCGGACCCCGCACGGTCACCGTGACCGCCCCCGACGGCACCGTCACCACCCTCACCGCCCGGCACGCCGTCGCCGTCTCCACCGGCACCCGCGCCCAGCTGCCCGGCCTGCCCGGCCTCGACGAGGTGAAGCCCTGGACCAGCCGCGAGGCCACCAGCGCCCAGGCCGCCCCGAGCCGGCTGATCGTCGTGGGCGGCGGTGTCGTCGCCACCGAGATGGCCACCGCCTGGCAGGCCCTCGGCTCCCGGGTCACCCTGCTGGTGCGCGGCAAGGGCCTGCTGAACCGGATGGAACCGTTCGCCGGGGAACTGGTCGCCGAAGCGCTCACCGAAGCGGGCGCCGACATCCGCACCGGCACCTCCCTGGAGTCCGTCACCCGGCAGAACGGCACCGTCGTCGCCGTCACCTCCGCCGGCGACCGGATCGAGGCCGACGAGATCCTCTTCGCCACCGGCCGCGTCCCGCACACCGACGACATCGGCCTCGACACCGTCGGCCTGGAACCCGGCTCCTGGCTGGACGTCGACGACACCCTGCGCGTCACCGGCACCGACTGGCTGTACGCGGTCGGCGACGTCAACCACCGCGCCCTCCTCACCCACCAGGGCAAGTACCAGGCCCGCGTCGCCGGCGCCGCCATCGCCGCCCGCGCGGCCGGCGACCCCGTCCCGGACGAGCCCTGGGGCGCGCACATGGCCACCGCCGACCACCACGCCGTACCCCAGGTCGTGTTCACCGACCCCGAGGCCGCCGCGGTCGGCCTCTCCCTCGCCGAGGCGGAACAGGCCGGCCACCGGGTCCGGGCCGTCGACGTCGAGTTCTCCTCCGTCGCGGGCGCCGGCCTGTACGGCGACGGCTACAAGGGCCGCGCCCGCATGGTCGTCGACCTGGAGGACGAGATCCTGCGCGGGGTGACGTTCGTGGGACCCGGCGTCGGTGAACTCATCCACTCGGCGACCGTCGCCGTCGCCGGCCGGGTCCCGGTGAGCCGGCTGTGGCACGCGGTCCCGTCGTACCCGACGCTGAGCGAGGTGTGGCTGCGGCTGCTGGAGGCGTACCGGGACAACTGACCGGCGCCCTAAGGAAGTTGGAAGCCGAGCGCGTCGGCCGCCGCCTGCGGCGTCGGCCCATTCCACAGCGCGGCCACCGCCTCGTTCGTGGACAGGGAGCGCAGTTCGGCGCGGTCCAGGTACAGCGTGCCGTCCAGGTGGTCCGTCTCGTGCTGGACGATCCGGGCGGGCCACCCGGTGAACAGCTCGTCCAGCGCGCGGCCGTACTCGTCCTCGCCGCGCAGCCGCACCTCGGCGTGCCGGGCCACCACCGCCTGCCAGCCCGGCACGCTCAGACAGCCCTCGAAGAACGCCGCACGCGCGGTGCCGACGGGCTCGTACACCGGATTGACCAGGACACGGAACGGCTGCGGGACCCGGCCCCGGGCCACCGCCACCTCCTGCGGTACCGGCGCCGGATCCTCGATGACCGCGATCCGCAGGTCCACGCCGACCTGCGGCGCGGCGAGACCCACACCGGGCGCGGCGTGCATGGTGACGCGCAGGGCCTCGATGAAGCGGGTGAGCAGGGCCGGGCCGAGCTGACCGTCGTACGGCTCGGTGCCGCGCCGCAGCACCGGCTGCCCGGCGGCGACGATGGGCAGGGGGCCGCCGGCGGCGAGGAGTTCCTCGACCCGCTCGGCGAGCGGCGCTTGATCACGGTGAGGTGCCATCGCGTCAGCATGCCATGCCCTCCCGGTACTCCCCGGGGCACAGGCCGGTCCGCGGCGCCCCGGAAGGGTACGGCTCGGCCGGCGCACCTGCGGAAGGCGCGCCCGGCATGAAGTAGCGTGGTCCGACACGCCGACGCCGGAGGGAGACGGAGATGGTGCGGGAAGGCGGCCGGGCCCGGCGGCGCGGACAGGGCGAGCTGGAGGGCCAGGTCCTCGGCGCACTGCGCGAGGCGGACGGACCGGTCACCGCGGCCTGGGTGCAGCAGCGCCTCGGCGGCGACCTCGCCTACACCACCGTCGTCACCATCCTGACCCGGCTGCTCGCCAAGGACGTCGTCTCCCGTGAACGCCACGGCCGCTCCTTCCTGTGGACGCCGACGGCCGACGTGGCCCGGCTCGCCGCCCTGCGCATGCGCCGTCTGCTGGACGGCGAACGGGACCGCGAGGCGGTCCTGGCCAGCTTCGTCACCGCCCTGCCGCCGGGCGACGAGGAACTCCTGAGGGCCCTGCTCGACGCCCCGCACCCGGGCGGCGCGGACACGGAGGACTGACCGGCCATGGGGGTCTTCGTCTTCCTGCCGCTGGTGCTGCCGCTGTCCGCCTGGCCGGTCGCCCGGCTCGCCGAGACACGGCTGCACCCGCGTACCGCGACCCGGCTGCTGACGGCGGTCGCCGTCGTCATGGCCGTCTGCAGCACGCTCTGCCTGGCCCTGCTCATGGTCGTCGGCACCGCCCAGCTGCCCGGCAACCCCCTCCCGGACGGCTGGTCCGACCCGCAGGTACGGGCCGCCGTCCCGTACGACGGGATCGCCGGCCGGGCCGCCATCCCCGCGCTCACCCTGGTCGCCGTAGCCTGCGCCCGCACGCTGCTGGGGCACCGCCGGGTCACCCGCCGAGCCCGCCGGGCCCTCGCCGCCCTGCCGGGCAGGACGGTGGCGGTCCTGCCCGACAGCACGCCGTACGCCTACGCCCTGCCCGGCGGCCGGGGCCGGATCGTCGTCACCACCGCGCTGCTGGCCGGGCTCGACCCCGCCGAGCGGCGCGCCCTGTTCGCCCACGAACGTGCGCACCTGACCGCCCGCCACCACCGTCAGCTGCTCGCCGCGCACCTGGCCGCCCGCGCCAACCCGTTCCTGCGGCCGCTGCGCACCGCCGTCGTCTACACGGCCGAGCGCTGGGCGGACGAGGAGGCGGCCCGGACGGTGGGCGACCGGCGCACCGTCGCCCGGGCCATCGGCAGGGCGGCCCTGCTCTCCGCCGGCACACCGGCCCCCACCCTCGCCGCGCTCGCGGCCACCGGCCCCGTGCCGCGCCGGGTCGCCGCCCTGCTGGCCCCCGCACCCGTGGCCCGCACCTGGCCGCCGGCTTTCACCTCGGTCGGTCTCGCCGCGTGGGGTGCCGCCGCGGGGGCGCTGGTGTCCGCGATGTCCTCGGCGAACTCAGCCGTCACCCTGTTCCTGCTCCTGCGCGCGACGGCCTCGCTCTGACCCCGGAACACCCGCGAGCGCCGAGGCGATCCGCAGATGCTGCTCCGCTTCCTCGTGCCGGGCCTGCCGCTGGAGCGTACGGCCCAGCATCAGCCGGGCGTAGTGCTCCACCGGATCACGCTCGACGATGACCCGCAACTCGGCTTCGGCGCGGCGTAGTTGGGCGGAGTGGTAGTAGGCGCGCGCCAGCAGCAGCCGGGGTCCGGTCTGCTCCGGCACCTCCTCGACCAGCCCGGTCAGCACCCGCGCCGCGCCCGCGTAGTCCTTGGCGTCGAAGAACCGCCGCGCGCGCTCCCAGCGCTCGGCCGGCGTGCCGTGGTCGTAGTACGGGCTCTCCATCTGCGTCTCCACTCGTGACCTCCTTCGACGGCCCCAACGGAACGCAGTTGTTCAATATTCCACCAACCTGAGGAGACGGCCCGCGAGTCCGTCCGGTGGGTCCGCCCGGCGGGGCCGGCCCCGAACGGCGCAACCGGAGAGGCAACCGGCGTGCGGGGGCGATGTGATGGAGGTGTCGCAGCTCCGGATCAGTGAGGCAGCACATGCGCATACGCACCTTCGCCACCGTGACTCTGCCCACCCGTGTTCCCGCCCTGGCGGATGGCACGGCCCCCGACGCCGCGGCCCGCGCATCTCGTCGCTTCTCCCCACGGCCCTGACCGGTCTGCGCTGCGCATGGCCCGCATGCTCGCAGGTCGGTCACCTCGCCGGGGATGCGGGTCGAGGGGTGGTGGCGTATGGATCTCACCTCGGTGCGGGAAGTGATCGACGCCCGACTGTCCCTGTCCTGGCGGCAGGGGGACGCCTGGCTGGCGGGCGGCACGTCCCTGTTCGCCGAGCCGCACCCCGCTCTGGCCCGGCTACGGGATCTCACGGCGCTCGGCCGGCCGGCGCTGACCGTCTCCGAGGCCGGTCTGGAGATCGCGGCCACCTGCACGATTGCGGAGCTGCTGGCGTTCGCGGACGACGTGCGGGCGCCGTGGCCGCACGGGCGGGCGCTGATGTCGCGGTGCTGTCGTGCGTTCTCGTCCTCATTCAAGATCTGGAACACGGCGACCGTCGGCGGAAATCTGTGCCGGGCACTCCCGGCCGCTCCGATGGTGTCCATGGCGGTGGCCCTGCACGGTGTGTGCCGGGTGCGGCGCCGGGACGGGAGGGAAGACCGCATCCCAGCCGCGGATCTCGTCACCGGGCACGGATCCACTCGGTTGTCTCCTGGTGAACTGCTGCGCTCGATCAGTCTGCCGGCGGCCGCGCTGTCCGGGCCCGAGCGCGATGTGCCGGCTGGGTCTCCAGCCCCAGGGCAGGTCCGCCGTGCCGGTGACGGGCACATGCCGCCCCTCGGCACATCGGCTGACGGTCACGGTGACGGCGGCGACCACGCGCCCGCTGACCGTGTGCCTGCCCGAGGGGCGGTGACCATGCCCTTCGGCGCGGACATCAACGGACGCCTGGTGCCCGAGCCACCGCGTCCGGGGCAATGCCTGCGCACCTATCTGCGCGAACGTGGCTGGTGGGGGGTGAAGAAGGGGTGTGACACCGGTGACTGCGGAGCCTGCACCGTCCACGTGGACGGTATGGCCGTACACAGCTGCCTGTATCCCGCCCATCGCATCGACGGCCGCACGGTGACCACGATCGAAGGACCGGCCGGCGACGACCGCCTCCACGGTATGGGCAGCCGTCCACACCTGACGAACACCGCACGCCCGCACCGCAACGGAAGGAACGAGAGTTGACGGCACACATCGGATACTCCGCCTGGATCACGGGCGTAGTGCAGTTCTTCGCCATCCACCGGATCGCGGAGTCCGCGTGGACACAACCGTACAGCTGGGCCCAGAACAACATCAGTGACCTGGGCAACGCCCACTGCGGCCTGCAGCCCCTGCCCGAGCCGCGGTATGTCTGTTCCCCCGAACACGGCCTGATGAACGCCTCGTTCGTCCTCCTCGGTCTGCTGCTGATCGTGGGCGCCGCGTTGACCGGCCCCCTGTGGCGCAAAGGCGCGACCGCCACCGTGGCCCGAATACTCCTGGCCGGTGTCGGCCTGGGAGCCGTACTCGCCGGGACGGCGCCGGCGGACGTCCACGGCAACCAGCACGGCTTGGGTGCCCTGCTCGTCATGGGAACCGGCAACATCGGCCTCGTACTCGCAGGAGCCGCCCTTACGGACCACATCCCCGCTCCACTGCGCTGGATCACCAGCTTCGCAGGAGTCACAGCCGTTACGGCCTTCACGCTCTTCCTGACCCGCCAGTACCTCGGGCTCGGCATGGGAGGCATGGAACGGGTGGCGGCGCTCACCGTTCTGCTATGGGCACTGGGGGCCGGGGCCCTTGGCCTTCTCCAGGCCACCTGGCAACGCCGGGCCGTCACCGCGCAGTAGGGCTCGGGCCCATCGCCGGCCGGCTCGTTGCCCGAAGCGCCTGTTCTGCGGAGAACGTCGATCTACCGCATATTGGGAAAGGTGACCTTGTTCAGGCCTTCTTCTCCGACGCCTGGCGTCAGGGGCGAGACCGGACGGACTCCCGGTCCGGACGAACCGGGCGGCCTTCGACCGGAACCCTGACACAGCCCGGCTCATACGGCTGCTTGAACAACGCCTTCAGCCCCATGTGGCCGCAGCAACGACGCCGAACGGCCCGCAGGGGGAAAGCCGACACCCTCGGAAGTGACGCGCCTGGCGGCGCAACGAAGGAGGCTGTATGCCGTTCCACGACCCGGCAGTACTCGACTGTCCCTTCGACTTCGCGCACGCGTTGGAGTACGATCCCTCGCTCGCCCTGTTGGCGCAGCGCGGTCCGGTCAACCGGATCCGATTGCCCTACGGCGAGGCCGAGGCGTGGCTGGTGACCAGCTTCGACGGAGTCCGCCAGGTGACATGCGATCCGCGGTTCAGCCGGGCGGCGATCATCGGGCGTGACTATCCGAGGATGACGCCCGAGCCCATCGTGTCGCCCGAATCGATCAACGTGACGGACCCGCCGCACGCCACCCGGCTGCGGCACGTGGCGGCCCAGGCGTTCACACGGGAGCGGGTGGCCGACATGCGGCCGGCCGTGGACCGGGTGGTGGCCGGGCTGCTCGACGCGATGGCCGAGGCGGGGCCGCCCGTGGACCTGGTGGCCCGTCTGTCCGTCCCGCTGCCCCACGTGACGATCTGCGAGCTGCTCGCCGTCCCTGAGGCCGACCGCGAGCAACTGCGTGCGTGGACCATGCGGCTGCTGGCCACCTCTCCGGACGCCCGTCAGGACGCGGCCGACGCCAAGGCCTGCCTGCGGGCGTACTTCGCCGACATGGTCCCGGCCCGGCGGAGCGCCGCGGGTGACGATGTGCTCAGCGCGATGGCCAATGCCCCCATGCCGCCGGGCGTGGAGCCCCTGAGCGACGACGAGTTGGCGGTCCTCGCCGTGACGCTCATCCTCAGCGGCAACGACACGGCGACCTGTCAGATCAGCAACATCGTCTACCAGTTGCTGACCCGGCCCGAGGAGCGGGCCGCACTGGTGCGCGACCCCGGCCGGTTCCCCGGCGCGCTGGAGGAGCTCCTGCGGTTCATCCCCTTCCGCAAGGGCGTGGGCATCCCACGGATCGCGCTGGAGGACGTGGAGGTCGAGGGGACCGCCATCCGCGCCGGCGACTACGTGCACGTGTCCTACCTGGCCGCCAACCGCGACCCGTCGGTGTACCGCGACCCGCACACGCTCGACATCGAACGGCCGGTACACCCGAACATGACGTTCGGCTGGGGAGGGCACCACTGCCTCGCCGCACCGCTCGCGCGGGCCGAGCTGGAGAGCGCGGTCACCGGCTTGCTGACCCGCTTCCCCCGCCTGCGCCTCGACATCGACCCCGGCGACCTCCGGTGGGACACCGAGACCATCCGCCGCTTCCCGCTGAGCCTGCCGGTCACCTGGTGAATCCGGGGCGGGCCGGCTACCCGGCCCGCCCCGCACCTGCCGGCGGCAAGGAGGCGCCGACGGAACGGACTTGTGCAACCGCCCTCGAACACCGCACTGTTGGGCGGGACGCGTCCACACGGTCAGGAGTCCCGGCTTGCCCTCCCACACCCCCGCTCCCACGCCCGCCCACGTCGTCGACCCCGTCGGCGGCTGCCCGCACGCCCTGAACGCCGGCCTGCGGGCCCGGGGGCCCGTCGCGGACATCGTCCTGCCCGGCGGGGTGCCCGCGGCGGTCGTCCTGGGGCACGACGCGCTCAAGGAGTTCCTCTCCCACCCCGACGTGGCCAAGGACGCCCGCCACTGCCCGGCCCTGCACGACGGGAGGATCCCCGCCGACTGGCCGCTACGGGTCTTCGCCGACGCGCAGGGCATGCACACCGCCGACGGCGCCGACCATCGCCGGCTGCGCTCCCTCGTCGGCAACGCCTTCACCGCCCGCCAGGTGGAGCGGCTGCGGCCGCGCATCGAGGAGCTGACGGCCGGCCTCCTCGACGACCTCGGCCGGGCCGCCGCCGAGGACCCGGACGGCATCGCGGACCTGCGCACCCACGTCGCGCTCCCGCTCCCGCTGAGCGTCATCTGCGAGCTGCTCGGCGTGGACCCCGAGCACCGCGCCCGGCTGCACGACCTCACCTACACGGTGGTCATCGCCACCGACACCACCCCGGCGGAGGTGCTGGCCGCCGTACGCGAGCTGGTCGAACTGCTCGGCACGGTCGCGGCCGCCCGCCGGGCCGCCCCGGGCGACGACCTGACCAGCGCCCTGACAGCCGCCCGCGACGACGGCGGCGACCGGCTCAGCGAGGCCGAACTCATCGGCACGATGCGCCTGATGCTGGTCGCCGGCCACGAGACCGCCCTCAACCTGATCAGCAATGCCGTCCGGGCACTGTGCACCCACCGCGACCAGCTGGCGCTGGTCCTGGACGGCAGGGCCACCTGGTCGGACGTGGTGGACGAGACACTGCGCTGGGACGGCCCGGTCAGCTGGTTCCCCTTCCGCTACCCCACCCGTGACCTGGCCCTCGGCGGCACCGTGATCCGGCAGGGCACGCCGGTCCTCGCCGGCTACACCGCCGCCGGGCGCGACGAGTCCTTCCACGGCCCGGACGCCGACCGCTTCGACGTCACCCGGCCCGGTGCCGCCCGGCACCTCTCCTTCGGCCAGGGCGTGCACTACTGCGTGGGCGCCCCGCTCGCCCGCCTGGAGGCCACCATCGCCCTGGAACAGCTCTTCACCCGCTACCCGGACCTCGACCTCGCCGTCCCCGACGCCGAACTGCCCCGCCAGCGCAGCTTCATCGCCAACAGCGTCGAAGCACTCCCGGTCCGCCCGGTCCGGCGCTGAGGCAGCCGCCGGCAGATACCTCAGCGAGCTCCTTGCTACTTGGGGGACAGGGCGCGCGCCCGGCGGTACGTCCCGCGGGCGAGCAAGGAGAACACGATCGTCGCGCACAGCGCGACGGCGACCACGGCCCACTCGACGGCTCCGCTGTGCGCGTCGGGGTCGATGCCGAAGGCCCGCTCGATCCAGTCGGGCCAGACCAGCGTGACGAGGAAGAGGACTCCGCTGACGCAGGCGGCGATCGCCTCCAGCCGGCCTCGCGCGCGCATGTTCGGTGTCATCGCCGTCTCCTTCCCGTCACCCTGGCACGCCCGACAGGTCGATCCGGAACATGCCGCGGCCGTGCGTGGCGCACACCAGCGTCTCGTCCATCCAGAACAGCTGGTCGACCGAGCAGTTGGTCGGCCCCTCGTTCGTCGGCGACCAGTTCTGCCCGGCGTCCTCACTGGCGAACAGCCCGATCTCCGTGCCGCAGTAGACGAAGTCCGGCCGACGCGGATGGAACGCCAGCGACCTGAGCGGGACGTCGGGCAGCTGGGCGGAGAGGTCCTGCCAGCTGCCGCCGCCGTCGTGCGTCACCCACAGGTTGTCCGGCGCGAAGCCGCCGAACGTGACGTACGCGGTGTCCGGCTTGGTCGAGTGCGCCGCGATGCACGTGCAGAACCGCTGCGGGCGCAGTGGCTTCTGCCCGGTCGCCCCGACCCTGCCCCAGGCCGGCGTCGGCGCCGTGCCGTTCACCGTGCGGAAGAGTTTGCCGTCCTCGTGTCCCACCCAGATGACGTCCGAGTCGGTGGGTGACACCGCGATCGCGCTGATCAGCGTTCCCGCACTGGGCTTGATCTGATGCCAACTGGGCCCGGAAACAGGTGTGTTGGCCGTTTTCACATCATCCGTGCGCCACAGTGACAGACCACCGGCGAGCATCCGGTCGGGGACCTCCGGGTCGAGCATGAACGGGGCGATGAACAGGGCGTTCTGGTGCATGGCGTCGGGGATCCGGAAGGGAACGGGCTTCCAGTCCATGTCCCGGGTCTCTTCGTTCAGGAACTGGCCGGTGATGTACCGGTCCCCGTTCACTTCGTCGCTGGTGCCGCCGTCGGTGTTGCGGTGGATGTTCAGGAAGACGTACTCCCGTAGAAGACATTCGAGTCGCCCGGGTCGGCCGCGCACCAGCCGCCGTCGCCGCCGAAGATCTGCCGCCAGTCCTCGGTGCCGCGGTCCGGGTCGAAGCAGATGGTGCCGTTGTCCTGCGCACCGCCGATGATGCGCCCGGTGGCGGTCTGCCCGGCTCCGCCGTAGAACTGAGTGACCCCGTAGTTGTTGTCCAGCTCCGTCCAGCCCTTCACGAACGGCGGTTTCGGCTCCAGGCCCACCTTCTTCAGATCGGCCGCCATGAACACGCCGCCGTCGTTGCCGAAGTACACCGTCCGGTTGTTGTTCTCGCCGTAGTCCGGGTGCGCGACGATCGCGTGATGGTCGGCGTGCACGGACCGCGGGTCGGACCATGTGCTGATCTCGGCCAGGGTCTCGCCGCCGTCTTCGCTGCGCCACAGGTTGACGCCGCCGAGCAGGACGAGGTTCTCGTCGTCCGGGTCGCCGGCCCACACCGCGTTGCCGTACCAGCCCTGATCGCCCAGGTAGTCGGCGATGCGGCCGTCCGGGGCCCTGGTCCCGGTGACCTCGTACGTTCGCCCGCCGTCCGTGGACCGCCAGATACGCCCGCTGGTCATCTGGACCGAGGCGTACACGACGGCGGGATCCTTGGTCGCGTAGGCGAGTTCCACCCGGCCCGACCACCGGCCGGTTCCGTGGCCGGCGATCTTCCAGGTGCGCCCGCTGTCCTGGCTCGCGAAGGCCGCGCCCGCCTCCAGGGCGCCGGCCACCGCCCGGCCGTCGTCGCCCGGGTCGAACAGCACGATGCCGAGCGGGACGTCCAGAACCTTGGTCCAGGTCTGCCGTGCCCGGTCCTCGCTGCGGAACAGCCCGTGGTCCGTCGCGACGAGGACCACCTCCCCGGTGCGGGAGACCGCGATACGGGTGACGGCCTGGAAGTCCTCCGTCTGCGTGGCCGCGATCGGCTTCCAGGTGACACCGTCGGTGGTGCGGAAGAGGCCGTTGCCGCGCAGGGCGTCCAGGTTGCTGAAGCCCTCGCCGGTACCGGCGTAGATCGTGTCCGGATCCGAGGGGTCCATGGCCAGGCTGGAGCAGGCCAGGTTGCCCAGGAAGTCGTCGACGGGCGCCCACTGCTTGCCCGCGTCCTGGCTGTGCCACACTCCGCCGCCGACACTCGCGGCCCACATCTTCTCGGGCTGCTCGGGGTGGATGACGATGCCGCGGGTGCGGCCTCCGATGTTTCCCGGGCCGAGCCACTCCCAGTGGGTGAGCGCCATGCCCGCGGTGGGGGACGGCCCCTGGGCACGCGGGCCAGGGGCCTGCCCGGTCGGCACGCCCGCGGTGAGCGGGCCGGGCGCGACGGCTCTGTTCCTGAGAACGGAACGGAGCCGGTCGATGGCCCTGCCGCGGGCGTGCACGGGGATGGCGCCGTCGTCACCGCGCTCCTGCTTCAGCCGGTACGCGCGCCGGGCGTTGGGCAGATCCGGGTAGTTGAGGCGGCGCAGAGCCCGGTGTACGGCGCCTTCGGAGAGGGTTGCGAGTGTCTCGTTCGTCGTGCCCCGGCTTCTGCGGAGCTGTTGTACCTGTTCGACGGTGATGTTCCTGCTCTGGGCCAGCTGTTCGTCGGAGAGGGCCATGACACCTTCTGGAAGTGGTGAGGCCACGCACGCCCAGGCCGCCTCGGCGGGCGAGGCGCAGAGGTATGGCGGATGGGGGGCGACCGTGTCGCCCGGGACGTCCGGCCGACGGACGTACTGCTGGCGGCCCCGTTCAGACACGAGCCCGTACTTCACCTCCATGGTCTCGCTCTCGCCTGGGGTCCGCAACGCGAGTGGTGTCCAGTGCGTGGTGGGCCGGCAGGGGGAGGAGTTGTCCGGTGAACGGGCCGGGTGTCGACTGGAAGAGGAGGGCGCGAGAGACCTGCCAGGGAGGAGCACTGATGGAAGAGTGCAGAACCCACGGGGACGTCAGGAGCGTCGAGGTCCCGGGCCGCGGATCTTCCTGGTACCAGCGGGTCAACGCACATGTTGCGCATCTCCAGGGGCAGTTGAACAAATTCGTGAGGGAGCGCGAGACCCACGGCGGGATCACCCCCGCGGACCGGGCGATCGCGCAGCAGATACAGAGTCACCTGACAGCGGCTCAAGGGGTGCTGGAACAACGTCACTTGTTCCGACAGATGTCGGGGGCCTCCGCCGATCGCGCGCTGGCCAACGCGCATGAGGCAGAGGTGGGCCTCCTTCGCATAGCGCCGGATCCCGACCTCTTCAACAAGGGGGCTGTACACCCTGTCGCACGCCCGGCTGCACCTCCAGAAGGAGGACATGCTGCTGCGGCGGCTGGAAATTGAGATACGGGAACAACACTTGCTCCGCGGTGACGAGCAAGCCCGGAACCAGTTCAGGGAGCTCAGCGCGATCACCCTGCACGCGGCCTACCAGGCGGAGGAGGCGCAACGGGCAAGAGTGCGCAGCTTCACCCAGCTCGTGCTCGTTGCCGCCCTGGCCCTCTGGATCCTGGCGGTCGCCCTCGGGCTGTGGGCGAGTCTGGCCCCGGACGTGGCCGCGCGCTTCTGTTCTCCGCCGCCCAGGGTCTGCCCGCTCGGCAGCACACCGGAGGCCGCGAGTGTCTTCTTCCTCGAATTCCTCGGCGTGTGCGGAGCGGCGGTGGCCGGTGCCGTATCTCTGAAGGACGTGCGGGGGACCGCGGGTCCCTATCACGTGGCGACCAGCCTGATAGTCCTGCGGATCCCCGTCGGCGCTCTCGTCGCCGCAACCGGCATACTGCTGGTCAGCGCCCAGTTCATCCCCGGCCTGACGAGCCTGGACACCTCCACCCGGATAGGCGCCTGGGCCTTCGCCTTCGGCATCCTGCAGGAATCCGTAACCCGCGCAGTGGACCGGCAGGGACGTACCCTGCTGGACGCCGTCAAAGGCCCCGGAAGCGTCACGGCGGACCCGGACTCCCCGGGCGGCGCTGACGAGCCCCCACCACCTCCACCACCACGGCCGGGCGGCGGGGAGGAGCCCCCACCACCGCCCCCGCCTACCTAGTGCTTCGACCGGGAAGGTTCACCGAGGCGGCCGTTGTGGCGCGGCACGATTGCTGCGCCGGAACCTGCCGAGCCTGGCGGTGCGGGTGGTCAACGTGGTCGACATGACACGGCTGCTGCCGCAGGAGGAACACCCGCACGGCATCCCGACTTCGAGTACGACGGCCTGTTCACCCCCGACAAACCGGTGATCTTCGCCTACCACGGCTACCCGTGGCTCATCCACCGGCTCGCCTACCGCCGCACCGGCCACAAGAACCTGCCGTTGCGCGGATACAGGGAGGGTCCATGGCCGACGCCCGCACCCGCCACCATGTGTGGATCCGCGAGCACGGCACCGACCTGCCCGAGGTCGCGGAGCGGAGCCGGGCAGCTGAGTGACACAGTCGGCTCAAGGAGCGGCGGGCAGGGTGTCATGAGCGGTGTGGGTGGCGGTCCGATCGCGAGGGCCGTCCCGGGACAGCCGCCGTGCTCATCGGTCGCGGGAATCGCGCTCGTCCAAGTGGGAGACGAGGACCGCCGCCTGGACCCGGCGCTGCACACCGAGTTTGGCCAGCAGCCGTGAGATGTGGTTCTTGACGGTCTTCTCCGACAGGTAGAGCCTCTTGCCGATCTCCCGGTTGGTCAGTCCGTCGCCGATCAGCGCCAGGATGTCCCGTTCCCTGGGGGAGAGACCGGCCAGCTCGGGCGGCAGCGACGGGGCCTCGGCCGGGTCCGCGCGCAGGGAACGCATGAGCCGGGCAGTCGTCGCCGGGTCCAGCATCGACTGGCCCGAGGCGACGGTGCGCACCGCCGACACCAGGTCCGAGCCCTTGATCTGCTTCAGGACGTATCCGGAGGCTCCGGCCATGATGGCGTCCAGCAGGGCCTCCTCGTCGTCGAAGGAGGTCAGCATCAGACACGCCAGCTCCGGCATCCGGTCGCGCAGCTCCCGGCAGACCGAGATGCCGTTGCCGTCGGGCAGGCGGACGTCCAGGACGGCGACGTGGGGGCGCACGGCGGGGACCCGGACGAGCGCGTGTTCGACGGTGTCCGCGTCGCCGACCACGCAGATGTCCGGTTCGGCGTCGAGGAGGTCGGCCAGGCCGCGTCGTACCACCTCGTGGTCGTCGAGCAGGAACACGCGGATCCGGTCCTGCTCGCTGAAGGTGCGCGTCTCGGTCATGGCGACCCCACATCTCCTGGACGATGACAGACTGCCGGCTGTTCCCAGAGTTCGATCATCACCCGCGGCTACCGGTCGCACCAGGGCCGATCGGCCCCAGTCACTCCGTGGCGGTATTCCCTGCGACTATCGCCACCTGCACGGCGGACGACGGCGGCGGGAACAGGTACGAGGCGATCTCGCGCCGTACCTTCTCGGCAATGTCGTCGTCGGCGCGGATCATGACGGCGGGTGACGACATGAGGTCTCCCGCCGTGAGGGCGCCGGCCTCCGCCACGTCGACCGGCTGGCGCAGCTGGGGATATCCCGCATCGGGGTCGTCCCGGGTTTCCTCCTTGGGCAGCAGGTCGGCCTCGGAGACCACGCCGACCAGGCGGTCCTCACCCTCGATCACGGGCAGGGCGCTGATCTGCCAGTCATCGGCCTCGCTGCCATCGCCACGGCCCGGCTGTGCTCGCCCGAGCGGATCACCGCCGTCGACCTGGCCCCGGCCCGGCTGGAGGCCGCCCATCGGCTCGGCGCCGACGCGGTGGCCGACATCCGCGAGGACCCCGGCCAGCTGGTCGGCGATCTGACCGGCGGGCTGGGCGCGGACGTGGTGATCGAGGCGGCCGGCGTGCCGGAGAGCTTCGAGCTGTGCACCCGGATGGTCCGCCCCGGTGGGCACGTGGCCGGCACCGGTGTCCACGGCAAGCCGGCCACGCTGCACCTCGAAGACCTGTGGATCCGGAAGAGCGTCAGGGCCCCGTCCCGGGCGCTCTGAGTGATCGCTGCGGCATCACGGTGGAGGCGGTACGAGCACGTCGGACTCGTACCGCCTCCGCTGTGCACGGTAGGAGCGGTCAGCCGGGTGTCCCCTCGGTTGCGGCCGACTCCGTCAGGCGGACACCCGAGACCATCTCGGGGCGGATGCGTACCGCTTGGTCCGTGCCCTCCGCCGGCACCCAGGGCTGCAACAGCTCCCGGACGCGGTCCAGTTCAGCGGGATCGGTCACCAGACGGGCGTAACCCGTGACGACCACACTCCAGCCGAGGTGGCTGGCGGGGTCGATGGCATCGGCCTCGTAGGCGACGACCACGCCGGTGCCGAGGGCTTCCTCGGCGTGAGACGTCAGGGCCGCGCCCTCATGGGTGCGGATCACGATGTCCCCGTGGTCCAGGACGTGGTTGACCGGGCGGACGGTGGGCAGGGCCTGCCGGGTGAAGACGATCCTTCCCAGCGACACGCTGCCCAGCAACCGCAGCGCCTCGGCGGGGTCGAGGTCGACGCGCTGGTGCGCGGGGGTCTGATCGCGGGTCATGGACTGCTTCTTCGAGGTGTGCAAGGGCTCGACCACCGGCTGGGGTCGGTTCCTGGGTGCCGGGGTGCGACGGGGGCGGAGCGACACCGCGGGGGACCGGTGCCGCTCCTGTTCTCACTGTCCTGCACGGCGAACCTGCTCTCCAGTGCCGGTCGGGCCCGAGCGAGGGGCCGGACGTCCCTCTCACCCGCTGTCACTCGCGTCCGTGCCGACCACGGCCGCCCGGCCGGCCTCAAGAGGGCCACCGGGACCCGGACGGCGAGCGGGTGGCGCAGTCCAGTCCGGTGGCGTGGAAGAAGTGGATCGACCCCGGATCGCCGCCGTGCTCGCCGCGGACGCCCGGCCGCGGATCAGGCGTGATGCCGTTTCCCGCCGAGGACGGCTAACGTGGCAGCTGACCCCGAAGGTCGGAATCACGCTGGAGGGGACATGGAGGGTCACGGCCCGGAAGCGCCCCGTGTGCGGTTGCCGCAGCTCAACCTCGACGAGCTGCTGGAGGAGCTGCAGGCCCGGATCAACGCCGCCCGGGGTACCCAGGAACGCGTGCACCGCTTGCTGGAGGCGGTCCTCTCCGTCGGCCGGGAACTGGACCTGGAGCAGGCACTGCGTTCCATCGTGGAGACGGCCGCCGTGCTGGTCGACGCCGAATACGCCGCCCTGGGCGTCATCGGTCCCGACGGCAGCTCACTGTCGGCCTTCCACACCGTCGGTATGACCGAGGAGCAGATCACCCGGATCGGCCACTACCCGGAGGGCCACGGCATCCTCGGGGAAGTGATCAGGAACCCGGAGCCGCTCCGGCTGGAGAAGATCTCCCGGCATTCGGCTTCCTACGGCTATCCGGCCCACCACCCACCGATGAACAGCTTCCTGGGCGTGCCGATCCGGGTCCGCGACCAGGTCTTCGGCAATCTGTACCTGACCGAGAAGCGCGGCGGGGTCCAGTTCGACGAGGAGGACGAGTCGGTGCTGTGCACGCTGGCCGTGGCGGCCGGCGTGGCCATCGACAACGCCCGCCTCTACGAGGAGTCCCGGCTGCGCGAGCGCTGGCTGTGGGCGAACGCCGAAATCAGCCACAGCCTGATGTCCGCCAGCGCACCGGCTGAAGCGCTCAGACTGATCGCCGAACGGGCACGTGAGATCACGGGGTCCGCTCTGGCGGTGGTGGCGAGGCCCATGGAGGGCACCGGGTCCCTCACCGTGGAGATCGCGGTGGGCATCGACGCGGATGCGCACCGCGGACTGGTGCTGCCCCTGTCCGGCACCTTGATGGGCCTTGCCTTCTCGTCCGCGGCCCCGGTCGCCAGCGACGACGTGAACCACGACGAGCGGGTCTCTCCCGAACCACCGCGCTTCCAGGGCCTGGGCCCTGCCGTGGCCGTCCCCATCGGCACCGGGTCAGGCGGCATCCGAGGCGTGGTGCTGGTGGCCCGCGACGCCGGCCGGCCGGTGTTCTCGGGCACGGAGACCGAGACGCTGCGGGGCTTCGCCGCCCAGGCCGCGATCGCCATGGAACTGGCCGAGCGCCGCAAGGACGCCGAGCGGATCGCGGTGCTGCAAGACCGTGACCGGATCGCCCGGGACCTGCATGACCTGGCCATCCAACGGCTCTTCGCCACAGGGATGACCCTGCAGAGCGCGGGCCGCTTCATCGAGCACCCGGAGGCCGCAGAACGGGTGGTGCGGGCCGTGGACGACCTGGACGAGACCATAAAGATCATCAGGTCGGCCATTTTCGGGCTGCGGGCCCGCGCGGGCGGCGCCGACGACGGGCTGCGGGCCCGGGTCGTACACGTGGTGGGCCAGCAATCCCCGGTGCTGGGTTTCGCCCCCAGCGTGCGCATGGAAGGCCTGGTCGACACCGATGTGCCGCGCGAGGTGGCCGACCACGTCGTGGCCGTACTCTCCGAGGCCCTCACCAACATCGCCCGCCACGCCCACGCCGACCGGACGCAGATCGTTCTGGCGACCGACGGCCACGACGTGAGACTGACCGTTGCGGACAACGGCGTCGGCATCCCGTCCGAGGGCCGGCGCAGCGGGTTGCGCAACATGGCCGAGAGAGCGGAACAGCTGGGGGGCCAGCTGGTCGTGTCCACACCAGAGGGCGGCGGCGCTGCGCTGGAATGGTGGGTCCCGCTGCCCGCGGCATAGCCGTCGGGGCGGGTGTCCGGAGCAGAAGCTCTCTCATCGGCCCGCCTGGGCCAGGGAGGGGCCTCTCGGCCCATGCACGGAACGAGTCCTTGGACGCAGGCCGAAGGCCGTCGGAGCACGACGGCGTTCGAGCCGCTGGAGGACGCCACGGACGTCGTGAGGACCATGCGGGAACGGCGCGTCAGTGCCCTCCCGGTGCTGGACGGCGAGGGGCACGTCGTCGGGTGGTCTCGGAGGCCGAGGCCCGCGAAGCAAGCGCGGTCACCGCCGAGGCACGCGAAGCCGTACGGGCCGAGGAGTGGGAGCAGGTCGGGCCCGCAGGGCGGAACTTCGGCGGCGGGAGGGGCTGAGCGCGGTCGCGCTGTGTGGGCCCGGCCGCTGCTCCTCGTTGTCACGGGGCTGTTCTGCCCTGGTCAGGGACCTCTGGCCCATGTGCCGTGGGGCAGCGCAGGCACACGCTTGAAGGCACGGGGGAACACCCTCCGCGACCTGACGACCTCCGTGGCGGTGAGCTCCATGGCCGTGCTGGACGAGAACGGACCGGTTCCCACCACACCCCATGCTGATCCCCGGGGAGACCCGTTTCTGCGGACGCGGTTCGCCATACCCGCCCGTCCCCCGACGTTCCTGCGCCGCGATCGACTGGTCACACACCTCGACGAGGCTCTGCTGACGCCGTTGACAGTGGTCGGCGGAGCCGCAGGAGCGGGCAAGACGATGCTGGTCGCCGACTGGGCCGCGGCGCTGGACGGACCCGTGGCCTGGCTCACCGCGCGGGTGGCCGACAAGGGCTGCGGCACCTTCTGGGCCTATCTTCTCCAGGCCCTGCGCCTGGCCGGCGTGTCACTGTCCACCGAGGTCGGCGTACCCGCCGAGGCCGGCCGCGTGGACGAGGCGCTGCTCACGCGGCTCGCCGCCGAGCTGAGCGCTCGGGACACGCCCGTGCTCCTGGTGATCGACGAGTACGACCGGGTGACCGACCCGGAGATCGCGGACCAGCTGGAATCCGTCCTTCAGCCCGCAGGCCGCGGGATGCATCTGGTTCTCGTGACGCGCACCGAGCCGCTCCTGCCGCTGTACCGTTACCGGGCGGCCGGCGCCATCACGGAGATCAGGAACGCCGAGCTCGCCTTCACCCCGCAGGAGGCGGCCGAACTGCTGACACTGCACGGCCTGCACCTCCCAGCCGACGCCGTCGGTGCGCTGGTGGAGCGCACCCGGGGCTGGGCAGCCGGCCTGCGTCTGAGCGCCCTGGCCGCACAGGGAGAGGCGGACCCGCAGACGTACCTGGGGGAGTTCGAGGCCAACCGCACCACGATCGCCGACTTCCTGCTGGCCGAGGTGCTCAAGCGGCAATCGGCCGAGACGCAGGACCTGCTGCTGCGGATCAGCATCCTCGAACGCTTCTGTCCTGACCTGGCCAACGCGCTCATCGGGCGCACCGACGCCGAAGGCATCCTGACCGGTCTTCACCGCGAGAACGCGTTCGTGGACTACCTGGGACACGGCTGGTTCAGGCTCCACCCGCTGTTCGGTGAGATCCTCCGCGCCCACCTGCGCGTGCGCGCTCCCGGGCTGGAGCCCGAACTCCACCGCCGTGCGGCGCACTGGCTGCGGCGCTTCGGGTCTCTCGACGAGACACTCTGCCACGCCGCCGCGGCGGACGACTGGGAGTGCGCCGCCGGTGCCCTGGTCGATGACCTCGCCATCGGGCAGATGTTCACAGGCCTGCGCTCGGAGGATCTGGCCGAGCTGTTCTCACGGATGGGGCCCTGGCCGAGGAACCCCGCAACCGACCTCGTCCGTGCGGCCCGTGAACTGTCCCGGTGCGACGTCGAGCGCGGCCTGCCCCGACTGGAACGGGCCGCACGAGCCCTGGCCGAACAGGACGGATCAACCGAAGACGATCCCCCCGGCCTGGCCGCCGCCCGGCTGAGCTGTTCCCTCCTGGAAGCCCTGGTCGCACGGCTGACCGGGTCGCCCGGTCGGGCGGAGATGGCCGCCGAGGCCGCCGAGAAGCCTCGGCGCCGGGTGCCGGGCCGGCTTCTGGAAGAACACCCCGAGCTGACTGCCCTTCTGCTCACCCACCTCGGATCCACTCGGTTGTGGGCGGGCCGTTTCGGCGACGCGCGAGCGACCCTGACCACCGTGGTCGACTCCGGTAAGGCCGCGTCGACGGCAGGGGCGCGGGAGGAGTGTCTGGGCCATCTGGCTCTGATGGACTACCTCAAGGGCTGGCCGGGCAGGGCCGAGCGCAGGGCCCGGGCCGCGATCGCCGTCGGGAACCGTCGCGGCCTTCCCTGCGAGACCGGGCCTGGGCTGGGATCGCTGGTCCTGGCGGCGGTGGCCGTCGACCGTGACGAACTGGACCACGCCCAGGCGCTGCTCGATGCCGCGGTGGACACACCGCATCCGCCGCTGGATCCTGTGGTCCAAGCGGCGCGGGCCGTAGTGATCGGGCGTGTCCTGCTGGCCCGCGGTGAGAGTCGGGCCGCGCTCGAAGCGGCGGATCGGGCAGTCGTCGCCGACGTGGCGTCCCCTTGGGCCGAGGCGCACACGGCGTCGGTGGCCGCCGCTGCCCACCTCGCCGAGGGCCGGCCGGAGATGGCCGTCAAGCTGCTGGAGGAGGAGCCCTGCCGCGAGCCGGTCTGTCTGGTGGGGGCCGCACAGGCGGAGCTGGCCACGGGCGGGACCGCCACCGCGGTCGAACTGCTGGACGCGATGCGGTCACACAGCGACGTCGGACCCGCGATATCCGTACGGGCCGCACTGGTCCGGGCGCAGGCGGCAGGCGAATCCGGGGACTTCGCCGCGCAGAGCAGACTCGTGGCCCAGGCGCTCCGGGAGGCCCGGCGGGAGCGGCTGCGGCGCCCCTTCCGGGAAGCCGGACCATGGCTGCGGCCGCTGCTGCGCACGGGACCGCTCCGCGCACTGGCCGATGGCTGGCTCACACCCGGGCCTCCGACCGGCGGCCCGGCGCGGCCCGGGGAGCATCCGCCGCTGCCGGTGGTGGAAGAACTGAGCGGACGCGAACGTGACGTGCTGCAAAGGCTGGCCCAGATGATGTCGACGGAGGAGATCGCCGCCGATCTGTACGTGTCGGTCAACACGGTCAAGACCCACCTCAAGAGCGCCTACCGCAAGCTCGCTGTGAACCGACGCCATGATGCGGTGTACCGGGCGCGTGAGCTCGGTCTCCTGTGACCGCTTCCTCTTCCGGGCGGCCCCGGCACGCGACGCCTGCGCCGGGGGCTGTACGGGTTCCTGCGCGAGCTCGACGGCAGGGGGTACGCCTCATCGCTCCGATCCGCAGAACACTGCCCCGGATCCTTACACAGCCGGGGCGGCGGGCATCTCCAGGCCGCGGGCCGCGACGAGGCGTGCGGTCCCGTCGGCCAGGCTGTAGCACAGGCCCACGACAGCGGCCTGCCCGGCGGCGACCCGCTCGGCCAGGAGGCGGGAGCGGTCCAGCAGCAGGTCGACGGTGTGCCTTATGTGC
Source organism: Streptomyces sp. NPDC001851 (assembly GCF_040297165.1). Taxonomy (NCBI): domain Bacteria; kingdom Bacillati; phylum Actinomycetota; class Actinomycetes; order Kitasatosporales; family Streptomycetaceae; genus Streptomyces; species Streptomyces sp. NPDC001851. The sequence continues at coordinate 189,145 of NZ_JBEOYR010000004.1, forward strand.
TCCGTGAGGATCTCGTCGGCATTCACGCGTCCGGCGGCCCTCGCCGCCAGCACGCTGGGAGTGACGCGCTCGACGACGTCCCGGATGTAGCCGGCCGGCGCCATGCCGTCCTCCAGCGCGGCGCACGCGGCGCCGACCGCGCCGCACGAGTCGTGGCCGAGGACCACGACCAGGGGGCAGTCCAGCACGTCGACGCCGTATTCGATGCTGCCGATCACTTCCGGGCCCATGACGTGGCCGGCGGTGCGCACGACGAAGAGATCGCCCAGACCGCGATCGAAGATGATCTCGGCGGCCAGGCGGGAGTCGGAGCATCCGAACAGCACGGCGAACGGGCGCTGGGACGGAGCGACCTCGGTGCGGCGGGTGGCGTCCTGGTTCGGGTGCGCCGGGGCGCCCGCGATGAACCGCTGGTTGCCGGCCAGCAGCAGCTCGAAGGCTTCATGAGGGGTTGCGGCCTGGATCTCTGTCATGGCCGCAGGGTACGGCCGGCCCAGCACAGGCACGCGGCCGGGTCCACGGTCGACGGCCTCTGCGCCTCCGTGGCCGGCACGCCCAGACGCCGGGCGATGTCCCCCTCGATCCGCCTCCTCAGTGCGCTGCGCAGTTGTCCGGCCAACACCAGCCCGCCCTGACCGCCCGGCCATGCGCAAGCCTCTTCCCACGACGCCGTCACACAACGCCCAACGACACCGCCGCGGGGCAGGCATGTACGCCACAGGAGTGGATCTGCCGGGCGACCGGTGCGTCCGGTGTGCCGGGGCGGGTGCCCTTCACAGCGGCGACTTCCAGATCCGGGGCGATGGCGGAGCTGTCCAGCCCTTGGCGCGCCTACCGGTGCTCGGGGTTTTCGTAGTCGTGACGGCAGCCGGCGTCCCAGGCGGTGCGCTGGTTGCCGTAGGCGGGGATGCCGCCCAGATCCTTCAAGGCCCGGGCCAGGTGGAGAAGGTTCCAGGTCATGAAGGTGGTGTTGCGGTTGGTGAAGTCGTTCTCCGGGCCGCCGGAGCCCGGGTCGAGGTAGGAGGGGCCGGGACCCGCCTCGCCGATCCAACCGGCGTCCGCCTGGGGCGGGATGGTGTACCCCAGGTGCTGCAGGCTGTAGAGGACGTTCATGGCGCAGTGCTTGACGCCGTCCTCGTTCCCGGTGATCAGACAGCCGCCGACCCGGCCGTAATAGGCATACTGGCCCTGCTCGTTGAGCAGGCTGGAGCAGGCGTAGAGACGCTCGATCACCTGCTTCATCACGGAACTGTTGTCGCCCAGCCAGATGGGGCCGGCCAGGACGAGGATGTCGGCCGCCATGACCTGTCGGTACAGGTCCGGCCAGGCATCCGTCTTCCAGCCGTGCTCACGCATGTCCGGCCACACGCCGGTGGCGATGTCATGGTCGACGGCCCGTACGACGTCGGCCTGTACTCCCCGGGCATCCAGGATGGCGGTGCTGCGGTCGATCAGCCCCTGGGTGTTGCTCGTCTCCGGCGAGCGTTTGAGGGTGCAGTTGATCACCAGGGCCCGCAGGTCGTCGTACCGAGCCGGCGGCGTGTCGGTGGCGGGCGACGAAGCGGTCACGCGGTCCTCCCTGAGCCCTGCCGCCGCAAGGTGTGCGGCGAGTCGTCCACATCGGGATCCAGCGTGCGGGCCGGCCCTGGCGGGCGCCACCGCAGCGCCTCCGAACGGCCTCGGCTGCCGGCGCCCCGCGGCGACCGACGAGTGCCCGGGGCGTGCGGCCCGGTGCCGTCCTCGTGGCGGCACGGTCCGGCGCTCGCGGCCCTCTGCCGGCCGTCAAGGCCCCGTTCCGTCCTCGACCTTCTGATCAACGCCTTCATGGCCGCCCTGGCGCATCGACGCGCACGAAGGCGCGGGCCGGGCGGCGGCGTCACCTCCTACGGGTGAGGTCGGAACGGGGCCGGCAGTGGAGGATCGCACGGACAGGGACTGGCACTGCCTTCAAGGGAAGGTGGGGGAGCAGCCGATGCGCTATGAGATTCGCGTCGACGGGGAAATGACGGATGTGCTGGCCAAGGCGTTCCTTGAGCTGGACCACGTGGTGATGTGCGGCCAGACGATCCTGTACGGCCCGGTTGTCGACGAGGCGCACCTGTACGGACTGCTCGCCCGGTGTCAGTCGTTGGGCCTGCGCGTGCTGGAACTGCGCCAGATGCCGGAGTGATGCGCCAGGAGCCGCCATCCAGCGGCTCCTGCTCCTGTCGTCGGGAACCAGCCCTGGCCGTGGCCGCGAGCACCCATGCCTCCCGGGCCCGCTGCCTGCCCGCCCGCGGTACCACTTCATCCCTCCGGCCCGCCGCACGGATCACCCGCCAAGGGTGACGCCGACGGCAACCGGCCGGCGGACGCTGATCCGGTGAGGTCGCCGCACGGCCCCGTCGGCCGTACGGTCGCGGGCCCTCTGATCATGTGAGGAGGGGCCATGGGTTCCGACACCGCCTCCGGACCGTCCGGCTCCGGCGGGCCCGTGGAGACCGTTCAGGCCCTGTCCGCCGAGGAACGCGCCGAGTATGACAGGCTCCGCCGGGCGGCGCAGGTACGCCACCGGCGTCTGCGGCGGGTGGCTGCCTCGGTCCTCCTGGTGCTGACGCTCGTCTTCGCACCCCTGGCCGTCGTCGCGGTCTGGGTCCACGACACGATCGCGGACACCGACCGCTATGTGCAGACCGTGGCACCGCTCGCATCCGAACCGGCCGTGCAGAGTGCCCTCGTGAACCGGCTGACCGACCGCGTGGTGACCCAGGTGGACGTCCAGGCGGTGACGGCCTCCCTGACGAAGCTGCTCGCGGACAACGGTGCGCCGCCCCGGGTCGTCGACGCGTCGAAGGCCCTCACCGGCCCTCTGCGCTCCGCCGTGCAGACGGTCGTGCACCGCGTCATCAACCGGGTGGTGGCCAGTGACGTCTTCAAGGAGGCGTGGGTGGTCGGCAACCGGCGGGCGCAGTCGTCGGTGGTGGGCATGCTCACCGGCGAGGGGCAGGGAGCGCTCAAGGCCACAGGTGACACCGTCCAGCTGGATATCGGGGTGGTCATCGACCAGGTGAAGCAGCGCCTCGCCGACGCCGGCTTCAAGAAGGCCTCCGCCATCCCGCAGGTCGACCGCTCGGTCACCTTGTTCCGCGCCGACAAGCTCGACAAGGCGCAGAACCTGATGCGGCTGCTCGACATCGTCGGCACCTGGCTGCCCGTACTGACGCTCGCCGTGGCCGCCGCGGCCGTGTGGGCCGCGCCTGGGCACCGGGTGATGCTGATGGCCGTCTCCATCGGCACCGGTGCCATGATGATCGTGCTGCTCGTGGGCCTGGCCGTGGTGCGGAGTGTCTACCTCGACTCGGTGCCCCCGGCCACGCTGCCTCACGACGCCGCCGTGGTGATCTACGACACCGTCATCCGCTTCCTGCGTGACAGCGTCCGTACGCTGCTCGTGGTCTCGGTGATCACGGCGCTCGCCGCCTACCTGTACGGGCCGGGCAGAGCGGCCCGCGCCGTGCGGTCGGTGGCGCAGCGGGGTACCACGGCGGCGGGGCACGGACTGAGCCGCATCGGTGTGCGCACCGGTCACGCCGGACAGTGGCTGGCCCGGCACCGGTCATGGACCAGCGGTGTCACCATCGCGGCCGGCGCCCTGGCCCTCGTGCTGTGGAACCACCCCACGGTCGGCGTGGTGGCACTCGTCCTCGTGCTGGTCGTCGCCGTGCTGGCACTCACGGCGGCGCTGGCCGCAGCCACGGGGCTGTCCACCGACGAGCCGCACCCGTCGGTTCCCTGACTGCCGTTCACCCCCCGCGGGTGAGGCCGGCCCGCTCCGCCCCGCGCACGCTGAGAGCAGTGCAGAAGGACTACCGGGTGCAGACCTGGGACGGGAGGAAGCAACATGAGCGAGAGCTACCTCGCCTACGACTATCCGGCGCTGAGCGTCTTCTGGTCCATGGTGGTGTTCTTCCTGTGGATCATGTGGTTCGTCCTGCTCTTCCGGGTCGTCGTCGACATCTTCCGCGACGACGCCCTGGGTGGCTGGGGCAAAGCCGGCTGGACGCTGTTCGTCGTCGTCCTGCCCTTCCTGGGCGTCTTCGTCTACCTGATCGCTCGCGGCAAGGGCATGGGCCGCCGCGAGGTCCAACAGGCCCAGGCGCAGCAGCAGGCGGTCGACGAGTACATCCGCCAGACCGCCCGGGCAGGCGCGCCCCTCACCCGCGCTGAGGAACTCTCGAAGCTCGCCGACATGCGGTCCCACGGAGATATCACCGACGACGAGTTCCGGCGAGCGAAGGAACTGGTGCTCACCGGCAGCGGCGCATCCGAACGCCCGCGATCCGTTCCCTCCGCTTCCGCGGACTGAGCACATCGCTCAGCAAAGAAACGAGGCAGCACGATGACCGCCACACACACCGCACGTACGCCCACCGCCAAGGAACAATGGGCGACCGGCCTGACAGCGTTCGGAGCAGTCATGCTGATGCTCGCCGGGCTGATGGCCATCTTCCGCGGCATCATGGCGATCGCCCATGACGACGTGTTCGTCGCGACGCCCAACTACGTGTTCCGGTTCGACCTCACGGGCTGGGGCTGGATCCACCTGATCCTGGGCGTCGTCGCCGTCGTCGTCAGCGCCGGACTCCTCAAGGGCGCCCCGTGGGCGCGCGTGTGCGGAGTGGCCATCGCCGCGCTCATCATCATCGCCAGCTTCCTGTCCCTGCCGTACTACCCGATCTGGTCGGTCGTGGTGATCGCCTTCTCCGGATTCATCATCTGGGCACTGTGCGTGGTGCGACAGGACGGCTCCTCCGGCCTCCTCGACTGATGCCGCACCCCTCGACGGGCCGACCAGCCCATGCGACCGGTTCGACCGGCCCACGGTCCCTGGACCACTTGAGACCGCGCCGCACATCCACTTCCTCGGCGCGGCCATGGTTCTCGCGTATCCGTCCGTCGCGCGAGACAGTGCAACGAAAGGAATGACTGATGCGAGCACAGCGCACCAAGCGCCTCTTCGCGGTTTCCGCGGCCGGCATTCTGATGGCCGGCGGCGCCGCGATCGGCGCGGCCGGGTCCGCTGCGGCGGCCACCCCGGCTCACGCCTCTTCGTACTCCCACCACTTCAACCGCGACTGCGAGGACTGGTGGGACAACGGTTGCGACAACTACGGCGACCACGGCGGATACGACCACGGCGGATACGACCATGGCGGATACGACCATGGGGACCACGGTGGGTCCGACCACGGCGGCGACCACGGTGGGGGCCACGGCGGCGACCATGGCGGGGGCCATGGAGGGGGCCATGGAGGCCACTGACCCGAACCAGTGAAAGTGTGGTGTGCGCCCTCGTCATCGGGGACGCACACCATATGTATGACGAAACATCCTGTGCGCCGGATCCGGGGCGGCAACGAAGGTCGCGGCAGATCGACTCCACCCTGCGGGCCATGGCCACCGCGGCAGCGGGGGGTACGCTCATCATCTGGTGGCCCGCCTTCACGCTGGGCGCGTACAACGCCGTTTTCTTCGACGACGTGCTGACGCTGTGGGCGGTGGCAACCGCAGTACTGCTCTCGGGCGCGATCCTTAGGAAGAGGGAAGCGCTGCCCTGGGGTGGCTGGCTCGCGTTGTTCCTCCCCTCGCTCTGGATCGTCCTGGCCATCGTGGCGCCGAGAACCAAGGGATTCCCCTACCTTCACTACTTCGAAGAGGTCCTCAACCTGGTGGGCGCCCCGATCCTGACATGGCTGCTCTCAAGGATCCTCCTCCCCGACTACGCAGAACTCCCTGTGCATGAGCGTCTGGCAGCCGTTGCTGTCACGCTCATCATCGGAGTCCTGGCCTTCCTGCTCGGCCAGTTCAACTATCTGTTTCTCACCTGCGCCGATTTCAACGTGAGCGGCAACAATCCCCCTGCCCACTGCGCTCAGGGGCCGCCTCTCAGCCGTGTCTGAGGGGAACGGCCGGTCCGAGGAACACGGGCTGGGCTGCCGTGGCGAACCTTGCCGGGCGATGCACCCGGCTGGTGGCTCCGGGCAGCACTGGCCCCGGCAGGAGGGTGGTGAGGCCCCGCAGCCGCCCCGGGAACAGCAGCGGATTGATCATCGTTCTGAAGAAGGCCCTGCGCGCCGCACCCGTGCTGCGTGCCGTGCCGACGCCGGTGGGGTGCGCGGCTGCCGTCGTCGTGCCGGCCGTGGCGGACCTGGCCGGTCATGGCGTGACGCTGACCGGTGGTGTCTCAGGCGGGTCTGCCCGTCCCCTCCTGGCCGGACGTGAGCGGCCGGGGCGTCTGGGAGCTGCTTCCCACCGCGGCCGGGATCGCCATGGTCGCCTCCATCAAGGGCGTGGCCGTGTTTGCACCGCGCCGACCGAGGAGGCAGCCCTCCGGTACCGCGCCCGGCGGTCGCGCGAGCCAGTCGGCGCGAGCTGCGGCGGGGGCCAGGGCACGGGCGGCGTCCTCTGCGTCGTAGGACGCGGGCACGGTCCCTCCGGCGGAGGTCGACAGCAGCTCGACGCGGGCCGCCTGCGCGGGCAGCACCGCGACCATCGGACGGGCGAGTGGGCCGGGGGAAGCGGTCAGGGCGCGCACCAGGTCTTCGCCCGTGGCCACGGCGACCGCCGTCGGGACCAGACTCACGAGGACGGTGTCGACAGCGCCACTTCGTGCCCTGGGGCGGCGTCCGGGCATGCAAGAGGGCAGCGGTGCCGAGGAGTTCACCGGTGGGTGTGATGCGCCGCCATGAACTCACCGATTCCGCGTGGGAGTTACTCGCTCCACTGCTACCGCGAACCGTCAGTCAGGGGGCGGCCGCGCGTCGCGGACCGGCAGGTCCTCAACGGTCTACAAGATCCAGACCGGTGTCTCCTGGCGTGACCTGCCGGCGCCCAGCCGTACGCCACATGCGTGGACGTGATCCAAGCCGGGGGATCTGGTCGTCGTTTTCCGGACGAATCCGTGCTGTTCCACGAGCCTTTTGGCTCCCGTCACGTCCAGGAACGGACGGGAGGGAAGACAAAAGGGATTCTCCCACGTGGTAGCGGGGGAAGCGCTCTCTTGCCGGCACCGTGACGTCGACGCCCCGACGGGCCGGCAGCGCTGGCGCTGTGCATGTCGCGGGCCCGCTGTCGATGACGACTACCTGCGTCTTCTTCTGCGTGGGTGGCCCGTGCCGGATAGCCGGATATCGTCAGTCTCGCTACATTGCGTGACAGAATGGTTACCGTGAAGGGCGAGAATGGGGCGGCGGCCGCTGGGAAGGAAGCGCAGGAGGCTGGTGACGCGCCTCCCCGGACATCGGACAGATCGGTGCCAGTGACCGTGGGGGTGGAAGAGGAGTACCTGCTGGTGGACCCGGTCTCCCGCCAGGTGAGCCCAGAAGCCGAGAAGGTCGTGGCCCTGGCCGCGGCAGAACTCGGCGAGCGTGTCACCACTGAGTTCACGCGCTATCAGGTCGAGGTCCGTACCGACCCCCACACCAGCCTGACGCGCCTGGGCGACCAGCTCCGCTCCACCCGCGCCTCCGTCTCAAGAGCCGCCGCTCGCCTCGGGCTGGCCGTCATCTCCAGCGGCACACCCGTGCTCGGCCAGCAGACTCCTCCGCCCGTCACCCCGGGCGACCGCTACGCGCAAAGCGTCGCCACCTACGGCGCCCTGGACCACGAGCAGACTGTATGCGCCGCTCATGTCCACGTCGGCGTCCCCGACGAAACCACCGCCGTGCAGCTGAGCAACCACCTGCGTCCCTGGCTGCCTGCGCTCATCGCGATGACCGCCAACTCGCCCTACTGGGAAGGCCAGGACACCGGATACGCCAGTTGGCGCACCACGACATGGGGACGGTGGCCCGTGGCCGGCCCGCCCCCTTACTTCACCTCCCGTGATCACTTCCAGAGGCTGGTCGACACCCTTGTCACGTCAGGCACCGTGATGGACCGCGGCAGCCTGTACTGGGACATCCGGCCCTCCCACCACGTGCCCACCGTGGAGGTCCGGGTCGCCGACGCCTTGCCCACCGTCATGGACACCGTGCTGCTGGCTGGTGTCATCAAGGGCCTGGCCGCAACCGCCTTCGCCGCCATCCGCCGCTCCCAGCCCGCGCCCGAGGTAGGGCCGGAATTGCTCAGAGCCGCATGCTGGCGCGCCGCGCACGACGGTCTGGCCGGTGACACCATCGATCCGCGCACCGGGCGACTCGAACCTGCCGCCGTACTCAACAAGCGTCTCGCGGATGCCGTGAGCGCTGCTCTCGGCACCGCTGACCTGGCCTCCCTGCAAGCCGCCCAGACGCATCTGCTCACCCATGGAAACGGCGCCGACCGCCAGCGAGCGGCCTACCGCCAGCGGGGCCACCTCCCCGATGTCGTCGACCACCTCATCCACTCCATGACCGCACTCGACTACTGCAGACACTCCGTTTCGGATCGACGCGACGCGTCCGACGAGCCATGACGCCTGCCGCACCACAGGCATCACCCGAATGGTCCAACGTGACGGTATCCCGATGTGCATGGCGCACAGTCAGCGACAAGGCTCGTTAGGGGAGCGCCGTGACACATCCGGCGCTCTGTCCCGCTTCCGAGCGCCCCAAGCCGGAGGCCGACAGACGGGATGTGCCTCGTGACCGCCGAGAAACAACAAGACACCCAGGCCAGGTTCCATGCCTTCGTATCCAAGCCGGACACGACCGCTTGGAAGACACCGGGATCTCCGAGCCCGTCGTGCCCATCGCGCTGGCTGGGCCGGCAATGCAGCTGACGAGCTGTGGCACACCGGGCCCACATGGGGAGGATTCATGGCAGTGGCAGATCCTGTGATCGACCGGCTCGTGGAGGCCGCGCGCTGTGTGCCGGCAGCCCTGATCGCCCGGCTTATTGCGAGTGATGACGTCCGCGAGGCACGGCTGGGCCGGGCGATCCAGGACGTCCGGGTTCCCTCGTCGAATCCGGACGCCGATGAGGCAGGACGGGTCATCGATCCGGTAACCCACGACCCGGGCTGGTGATGCCTCCTGCCCGCTCCGGCACGTGGGGGGCACCCCGCGTCTCTCAGCGTCGGCGCCGTGACCGTGAAGGGAGCGTCTGTGGGCGACAGATCCGGCTTGGCCAGGGTCCTCGTGACCGACTTGGACGGCACGCTGTTGGGAGGCGACGCAAGCGATCGGCGGCGCCTGCGCGACGAGCTGAAGCAGAACCCGGACATCACGCTGGTCTTCGCGACGGGACGTGGCCTGACGTCCGTACAGCAGCTACTGCGGGATGACCCTCTGGTGCCCCCACCGCGCTGGATCATCGCCGATGTGGGAGCGAGCGTCATCGACGCCGTCCGCACCGTCCGTCTCCAGGCCCTCGAAGCGCGGCTGCGCGCCGGGTGGCCGGGTGCCCACCGCGTTCGGGCGGCGCTGAGGCGATTCCCGCAGCTGGTGTACCAGGAAGGCGTTTCCCAGGAGGGCCGCTGCTCCTTCTATCTGCACCCCGAAGACCTCTCGGACGACCTCACGGCCGCGGTGAAGGAGCTGGGATGCTCCTGGTCGTACGCCTCGGGGCGCTACTTCGACGTCCTGCCGGCCGGTGCGAGCAAAGGACGTGCCCTGCACCTGCTCGGACACAGGCTGGGATGGGCCCGGCAGGCCATGCTCGTGGCCGGGGACTCCCTCAACGACCTCTCCCTGTTCTGCCTGGGCGCGCACGCGGTCGTGGTGGCCAACGCGGAGCCCGCGCTCGCCGCCCGTGCTCCCGCGAGCGCGCGGATCCACCGCAGCGGCCTGGACGGAGCCGCCGCCGTCCTCGAAGGCATGCACCGCCTCGGCTGGCTGCCGCGCCGGTCGGTGGTCATCGGCTATCACCGCCCGCCCGTGCGCTGGCTGGACGGTGCCTGGCAGACACCGTCCAGCCCGAACGGGATCCTGCCGACCCTGCGGTCCGCCCTCGCCGACAAGCGGATGGACGCGGTGTGGGCAGCCGCCCACACCGGCGAAGCATCGCCGCCCGCCATCCACGAGCCCGTCACCGACGGCCTGCCCCTGTCCCTGCTGCCGCTGCGCCCCGAACAGTGGCAGGGCTACTTCCACCGTGTCTGCAAGGAAACGCTCTGGCCGGCCCTGATGTCCCAGCCTCACCTCATCCAGGACCGGTCCGCCCACTGGGCCGACTACGAACAGGTCAACGCCCTGTTCGCCCGTCACATCAGCGCCCTCGCCGCCCAGAACGGCACTGTCTGGCTGCACGACTACAACCTGTGGCTCGTACCGGCCGCCCTCAGGGCCCAGCGGCCCGACCTGGCCATCGGGCTCTTCCATCACACGCCCTTCCCGCGCCCGGAAGTCTTCCGCCGCATCCCGGCCGCCGCACAGCTCCTCGACTCGCTCAGACACCTGCACTGGGCCGGATTCCACACCCCCGACTGCGCCGACAACTTCCGTCGCCTCCTCGCCGGCACCCGAGGACCCGTGCCGCGCACCGGTGTCCACCCCCTCGGCATCGACCGCACAGCCGTGGCAGACCTCGCCAGGGCACGGGCCCAGACCCACCCCCGACACGACGGCGGCCAACTGGTGCTGTCCGTGGAACGACTCGACTACGCCAAGGCACCCGTTCACAAGATCCGCGCACTGGACGACCTCCTGAACCAGACCCCCCGGCTACGGGGACAGATTCGCTTCCGCCTGGTCTGCCCACCACCGGAAGACGGCATCCACGCCTACGACTCCACCCGCCGGGAACTCGAGACCGCGATCGCCCGCATCAACAGCCAGTGGTCCAGCCGGCAATGGCAGCCCGTCGACTACATCCCCCACAACCTGGCCTTCCCCGAGGTCATCGACCACTACCTGGCAGCCGATGTGTTCTGGGTGACCTCACTCGCCGACGGAATGAACCTCACAGCCCAGGAGTACATCACCACGCACCACGCCACCAACCGCCCCGGCGTCCTCATCCTGTCCCGTCATGCCGGCATCGCACAGCACCTGGGAACCGCCGCCCTGCTCACCGACCCACTGCACCCCCACGACCTGGTCGACACCCTGCGCACCGCGGTCAACATGAGCACAGCCGAACGCCTCGCGCACATCACACACCTGGCAGACCTGCTCGACACCCCGCCCCCTGCAGAATGGGCCCGCACCATCATCACCGCCATCCGCAACGCCTACTCCCCGCACACCCCCTGACCACCTCGGTCACCAGGCCGGGCTCCGCCCCCGAAATGGTGGGTACGTGAGCTGATCTGACAGTTCAGCGCACCCTTCCGGGCGGCTTCAACGGCACCGGCGGCAGCTCGGGGGCTGGCAGCGGGGCCCCGTCGTAGCCCTCGCCGAAGCGGGCCCCCTTCATCGAGTCCTCGCGAGCCTGCACGATCTCCTCCGGGGAGCGGGCGACGAGGTTCCACCCCCTATCGCAGTCCGTCGCTGTTTCCGCAGGTCGCCGGGAAGCAGAGGGAGGAGTGGGGTTCGCGGACCAGGACACGGCCGTCGCGCGTTTGACGGAGATCTACAACACGAAGAAGGCGGCGCCGCGGTCCCTGACGAAGACGGAGCGCGTACAGAAGTACCGAATGACGCGGTTCCCCATCCCACGGAGCTGTGCTCCGTGACGGTGGCCGCCCAGGCCGCCAGGCCGATGACGGCGCTCGCACACGGCAGCGTCCACGCGACCCAGGTATCGCTGTGCTCGTACCCCGTGGCACCCCAGATCAGCAGGGTGCCGACCGCCGGCCCCAGCACAGGGCTCAGCGCCACCCGTCCAAGCATCGATCCGATCGGCTTCCGCACGGTTTGCTCCCGCCGGAGCTCCACAGCACTCAAGTGGTTGCGGAGCCGACGGCACTTGAGTCGCGGTTGAGCCGCCTTGTCCGGCCCCATGCCACACTCGGCCCATGCTCCACAGGCGTGCTGATCAGTTTCTGGTCGAACGGACAAAACAAATCCGCAGGGGCCTCATGGGGACCCCGTTGGTTCCCCTGGCGGACGAGCAGTGCGACATCGTCGCCAAGCTGGAATTCTGCAATCCCGCCGGAAGTACCAAGGACCGTTCGGCACTGTGGATTTTGGAACGAGCGATCGGCCGAGGGGAGATAGCGCACGACACCACGGTGGTCGAATCGTCGTCCGGCAATTTTGCGCTGGCTCTTGCTTTCTACTGCCGTATGCTCGGCCTGTCGTTCGTTCCGGTCATCGATCCGAACTGCAACGAGGCCACCGAGGCCCAACTCCGTTTACTGTGCGAGCGGGTGGAGAAGGTCTCCGTCCGTGACACGGCGGGCAGCTACCTGAAGTCCCGGCTGTCCCGGGTGCAGGAACTGCTGGGCGACCTCGACTCGGCGTACTGGCCCAACCAGTACGCCAATCCGGATGCCCGTGACGCGCACTACCGCTTCACCGCGGGCGAACTGATCGCGCAGGCGGGCCCGCTCGACTACCTCTTCGTCGGTGTGGGCACGGGCGGCACGATCGCCGGACTCTCCCACCGGATCAAGGAGACGTACCCGCGCTGCGTGATCGTCGCCGTCGACACCGAAGGCTCGGTGATCTTCGGAGGGCCGCCGAAGAAACGGCGTATCCCCGGCATCGGCTCCAGCATCGTGCCTCCGCTGTGCGGCGAGGCGCTGATCGACCAGGTCGAGATCGTCTCCGAGGTGCGCGCCGTCGAGGCATGCGGTGTCCTGGTCGCCAAGTACGGGCTCTACGCCGGTGGTTCGACGGGCAGCAGTTATGCCGCCGTCCAGGACCACTTCGCTCGCCACCGTCCCGGCGCACGCCGTCCCCGGGTCGCCTTCATCGCCGCCGACCGCGGCCAGGCCTACGCCCAGACCGTCTACAACCCCGCGTGGGTCCGGCAGCTGCGCTCGGAAGCGGTCAAGGCCTCCGACGTCGAAGCCATGGCCGTCAACTGAAGGAGAAGCACTCCGTGTCCACCCTGGCTCCACCGCCCATGACCGTCATCGGCGCGGGCGACATCGCCGCCGAGACGGACGCCCACCGTCCGGAGCTCCTCGAGGTCGTCCGTGCCGCCTACCTCGCGCACGACGCCGGGCAGAGCTCGAACCCGCACAGCTCGTTCCTGCGCTTCCCGCATCAGAGCCGATCGCGCATCATCTCCCTGCCCGCTTACCTGGGCGGCGAGTTCGAGGTCGCCGGCAACAAGTGGATCGCCAGCTTTCCGGACAACACGAAGCAGGGAATCCCGCGCGCCTCGGCCACGCTGATCCTCAACGACTGTGTCACCGGCTACCCGTTCGCCTGCATGGAGTCCTCGATCGTCTCGGCGACGCGGACGGCGGCCTCGGCGGTGCTCGGTGCGCAGACGCTGCTGGGTGCGCGTCGTGCCCGCCGGGTCGGCATCGTGGGCACGGGGCTGATCGCCCAGCACGTATGGCGGTTCCTGCGTGATCTCGACTGGGAGATCGACGCCTTCCGGCTCTTCGACCTCGACCCGGCGGCCGTGAGCCGCTTCGGTGCCGTCCTGGCCGAGCACACCAAGGCCGAGATCGTGGTCGCCGACACGGTGGAGGCCGCGTTCACCGACTGCGACCTGGTGTTGCTGGCCACGGTGGCCGGCGAGCCGCACCTGCACGACCCCGGGCTGCTGGCCCACAACCCGGTCGTCCTGCACCTGTCCCTGCGCGACCTGGCCCCCGAGATGATCCTCGCTGCCCAGAACGTCACCGACGACGTCGACCACGCCGTACGCGAGCGCACCTCGCTGCACCTGACCGAACAGCGCACCGGGAAACGGGACTTCGTCGACGGCACCCTCGGTGACCTGCTGCGCGGGCGGTTGCGCCGGGACCAGGGACGCCCGGCGATCTTCTCGCCGTTCGGACTCGGCGTACTCGACCTCGCCGTCGGCAAGTGGGTGCACGACCGGGTCGTCGCCGCGGGCAGGGGCCACCGCGAGAGCGACTTCTTCACCGGTGTGGGGGTCTGACGCATGAGCGCCTCACCCGCACCAGGTCCCGCCGACGACCGGTATGTCGTCGTGGTGAACCACGAGGACCAGTACTCGGTCTGGTTCGCCGACCGTGCCCTGCCCGCCGGCTGGACCGCCACCGGTGCGCAGGGCACCCGCCAGGAGTGCCTGGACCACATAGAGCAGGTGTGGACCGATCTGACCCCGCGCTCCGTACGGGCGTCCCGATGACGGACCCTGGCCTCGCAGCGTCCTGGCTGCGCGGGCTCGGCAGCCGTGAACTCACCGCGAGCCGACGCCTGTTCGTCTTCCCGCACGCCGGAGCCGGCGCCTCCTCCTACCGGCTGGCGGCGTACCTGCCGGACACCGTGGAAGTCTGTACGGTCCAGTTGCCCGGCCGGGAGAACCGTTTCACCGATCCGGCCCTGACGTCCATGGACGAAGCCGTGGCCGCGCTGGCGCCGCTCATCGCGGAACACACGGACCAGCCGTACGCCTTCTTCGGCCACAGCATGGGCTCCCTGATCGCCTTCGAAACGGCCCGGCAGCTGCGCCGGCTCGGCACGCGCCTGCCCGACCGCCTGTTCCTGTCGGGCATGCGCGCCCCCGGCCTGCCGGACCGCGACCCGCGGCACACGCTGCCGGACGACGAGCTGCTCGCCACAGCCGAGTTCGACGACCTGGACGCCGAGTTGCGGGAGCTGCTGCTGCCCGTGCTGCGCGCGGACCTGACGCTGTGCGAGACGTACACGCACCGGACCGAGGCACCCCTGCCCTGCCCCCTGACCGTTCTCGCCGGCTCGGCCGACGACAGCGTGGACGAGGCGGAGCTCGACGGCTGGCGCGAGCACACCTCGGCCGACTTCGAACTGCACCTGTTCCCGGGTGCCCCCCACCTGTATGTGCGCGGCGCGGAACGACAGCTGGCGGAGACGATCACACGCGCCTTCCCCGCACGGGGCTGAGAAAGGATCCGTTCATGGCGCCGACCACCCTGGTCGCACTGTGGGAACGGCAGGCAGCCGCGACCCCCGACGCGATCGCCGTCGTCGCGGGAGCACACCGCGCGACCTACGCCGACGTGGACCGCCGGGCCACGGCACTCGCCGCCGAGCTGCAGGCACGTGGCATCGGACCGGAAATCCTGGTCGGCGTCTGCCTCGGCCGCTCGGTGGAGATGGTCGTGGCCCTGCTCGGCATCCTGAAGTCGGGTGCCGCGTACCTGCCCCTCGACCCCGGCTACCCGGCCGACCGGCTGCGGTACATGACCACCGACGCGGGGCCCGCGCTGTGGCTGTGCGACGCGGACGGCCGCGCGCGGGCCCTGGCGGCCGGCGTGAGGGACGTCCTGCTGGTCGAGGAGTTCCCCTCGGAACCCGGCGTACCCGTGACCCGGGTGGCGCATCCGCACCACCTGGCCTACGTCATCTACACCTCCGGATCGACCGGCCTGCCCAAGGGCGTGGCTGTCGACCACGCGGCGATCACCTCGTTCCTGCGCAGTGTGGGCGAACGCCCCGGCCTCGGGGCGCACGACCGGGTCCTCGCACTGACCCCGCTGTCGTTCGACATCTCCGTACTGGAGCTGTTCCTGCCGCTGACCCGGGGCGCGACGGTGGTGATGGCCCCGCGCGCCGCCAACACCGACCCCGAGCTGCTGGCCGCCACCATCGCCGAGGCGGGTGTGAGCGTCGTCCAGGCGACCCCGACCACCTGGCGGATGTTGCTGGCGTCCGGCTGGACCGACGGGCACGGCCGGATACTGCTGTCGGGCGGGGAACCGCTCGATCCGCCGCTGGCCCGCGACCTGCTCGCCACCGGCGGCACCCTGTGGAACCTGTACGGGCCGACCGAGGCGACGGTGTGGGCCACCGCGGCCCGTGTCGACGCCGTGACCGACCGGGTCACCGTCGGCACGGCCCTTTCCCACATCCGGCTGCACGTCGTGGACGAGGGCGGACGGGAGGCCGGCCCGGGAGTCACCGGCGAGCTGTGGATCGGTGGCGCGGGTGTGGCGCGTGGCTACCTCAACCGGCCCGCGCTGACCGCCGACCGGTTCGTGCCCGACCCGTTCGGGGACGCTTCCGGGCGCCTGTACCGGACCGGCGACCTCGCCCGGTGGTCCGACGACGGCACCGTCGAGGTGCTGGGCCGTAACGACCACCAGGTCAAGCTGCGCGGTTTCCGTATCGAGCTCGGCGAGATCGAGGCCTGTGTGCGCAGTCATCCCCTCGTCACGGACGCGGTGGTGGTCGTCGACCCTGATGCAGCGGGCGGCGGCCAGTTGGTGGCGTACCTCGTGCCCGCGCACGACGCGCGGAACTCGTCCGATGACCTGCCCCCCCAGGTCCGCGACCATCTCGCACGGCGGCTTCCCGCCCACATGGTGGCCCAAGGCTACGCGGTGCTCGACGCCCTCCCTCGGACGCCCGCGGGCAAGGCCGACCGCGGCGCCGTGCGTCGGATCCCCTACAGCCCGGTGAGGGCAGGCGGCCCGGTACTCGACGATGCCCTGCTGCCGCCGCACACCACGGCGGTGCGCCGGGTGTGGGCCGAAGTGCTCGGGCTCGACGACGTGTCCCCGTACGACGACTTCTTCGGCCTGGGCGGCCAGTCGCTCACCGCGGTACGGGCCGTGGCCCGGCTGCGTGCCGAGCTCGGCGTACCGGTCGACGCCCAGTCCGTCTTCGCCCATCCGACACCCGCCGCGCTCGCCGCCGCCCTGGACGACCTGGCCCCGTCGGACGACGAGCCGATCCCCGCGGCCGCGACCGCCGAACTCTCCTTCGGCCAGGAGCGGATCTGGTTCTTCGAGCAGCTGAACGACTCGGTGCCCGCGTACCATCTGCCGGTCGTCCTCGGCATGCCCGGCGGCGCACGCTTCGACCTGACGCTGCTGCAGGACTGCCTGACCGCGCTGGTGCGAAGGCACCCGGCGCTGCGCACGGCCGTCGTAGCCGTCGCAGGCCGGGGCCTGCCCGAACCGCATGAGCCGGGACCGGTGCCGCTGCGCCGCATCGAGGTCGCCGAAGAGGACCTGGACGCGCTGCTGACCGAGCGGATCCGCGCCCCCTTCGCCCTCGGGCGGCCACCGCTGCTGCGCGCGGACGTGCTGGGCACCCGTAGTCGCGATGTCCTGTTGCTGACGTTTCATCACATCGCCTGTGACGGAACCTCGATCGACCTGGTGGTGCGGGAACTGGGTGAGCTCTACACGGAACTCGCCGCCGGCCGTCGCCCCGACCCGGCACGGCTGCCTGCGACGTACGCCGACTACGCGGCCTGGCAGCGCGAGCGACTCACCGGTGCCGAGCTGGAGCGGCTGCTCACCCACTGGCGCACCCGGCTGTCCGGAGTGCCCGTCCTGGAGCTGCCCACGAGCCGCCCCCGGCCGGCCGTCGCGAGCCACCGCGGTCGCCGCGAACTGCTGCGCGTACCGGCCGACTTGGCTCAGCGACTGCGCACCCTGTGCCGGGCCGAGGGCGTCACGCTGTTCATGGGTCTGCTGGCCCCGTT
The DNA here is from genome assembly GCF_040297165.1 of Streptomyces sp. NPDC001851. Lineage (NCBI taxonomy): Bacteria > Bacillati > Actinomycetota > Actinomycetes > Kitasatosporales > Streptomycetaceae > Streptomyces > Streptomyces sp. NPDC001851. The sequence continues at coordinate 206,551 of NZ_JBEOYR010000004.1, forward strand.
GCAGGTGCTGCTCGGTCGGTACGCCGACGAGAGCGATGTCGCCGTGGGCACCCTGACAGGCGGCCGGCCACGCGCCGAACTGGACGATGTGGTCGGCTATTTCGTGAACACGGTCGTCCTGCGTACCGACCTGTCCGGCGACCCGACCTGGCGCGAGCTGCTCGGCCGGGTCCGCGAGGTCGCACGGCAGGCGTACGCGCACCAGGAGCTGCCCTTCGAGAAGCTGGTGGCGGAGCTGAGTCCTGAGCGCGACCTGAGCCGCAATCCGCTCTTCCAGGTGCTCTTCGCCCTGCACGAGGAGCCGAAGGCAGGTCACCTGCCCGAACTGTACGACCGCAAGGAACTGGAAGGACGGCTCGGCACCGCTCGCTTCGACCTCGCCCTCGACGTGACGGACCACGCCACCGGGGCCGGTGACCTCAGCATCTCCGTCGAGTACGCCACCGACCTGTTCGACGCGGACTTCGCGCGGGGCCTCGGCCGGCACTTCCTGCGGGTGATCGAGCAGATGGTCTCCGACGCCACCTCCCGACTGTCCGAACTGGAGATCGTCTCGGCCGACGAGCTGCGTGCCGTCTCCCTCGGCAACCGTGCCGAGCCGCTGCCCGAGCCGACCACCCTGGTCCGCCTGTGGGACCGCCAGGTGCGGACGACCCCGGACGCGGTCTGCGTCGTGGGCGACGGCCGGTCGCTGACGTTCGCCGAGATCGACGCGCGGGCCGGCGCGCTGGCCCGGGAGCTGCGTGCCAGGGGAGTGCGTCCCGAAACCCTGGTCGCGGTCTGTCTGGAACGCTCGGTGGAGCTGGTGGTCGCCCTGCTCGGCGTGCTGAAGGCGGGCGGCGCCTATGTGCCGCTCGACCCCGGTTACCCGACGGACCGGCTGCGGTACCTGCTCGCCGACTCGGGCGTGCACCTGGTCGTCGCCGACCCGGAGCACCCCACCTCGGTCCTGTTCGGCGACGGCGTCCGGCTCGTGGCGGTGGACCAGGAGCCCGGAGCGGACCCCGGGCCGGCCGAGGAGGCACAGCCGCACCACCTCGCCTACGTGATCTACACGTCCGGTTCGACCGGCAACCCCAAGGGTGTGGCGATCACCCACGCCAACATCACCGGGTTCCTGGAGTGGAACCAGCGGCTGTGCCGGCTCAGCGGGCGGGACCGGGCCCTGCTCAACCACTCGGTGGCGTTCGACAACTCGGTCTGGGAGATCTTCCAGTGCCTGCTGTCCGGCGCCGAACTGCACCTGGCGAGCCCCACCGCCGCCTACGATCCCGAGGAGTTCCTGAGGGAAGTCGCCGAGCGCGGCATCACCACGCTCAACGCGACGCCCTCGCAGATGCGGATCCTGCTGGAGTCCGGTACGGATCCCGCTCCGCGACTCGCCTCCGTACGTCTGGTGTTCACCGGGGCCGAGGCCGTGCCGCACGACGTCGCCCGCCGCATCCTGTCTTCCACGGCGCCGGGATGTCAGGTCTTCAACGAGTACGGGCCCACGGAAGCGACCGTCACCTCGGCGTACTGCCCGATCACCGAGGAGTCGCTCGATCGGCACAGCCATCTCCCGAGCGTCCCGTTCGGCCGGGCGACGGACAACGCGCACCTCTACGTGCTGGACCAGCGGCTGCGCCCGGTCGTCCCGGGCTGTCGCGGGGAGCTGTACGTCGGCGGCAGTGCCGTCGGTCGCGGCTATCTCGGCAAGCCGGCCCGCACGGCCGCGGCGTACCTGCCCGACCCGTATGCCGCGGCGCCCGGCGCCCGCATGTACGCCACGGGTGATGTGGTCCGGCTGCTGCCCGACGGGAATCTGGTCTTTCTCGGCCGCAACGACCACCAGGTCAAGGTGCGCGGCTTTCGCATCGAGCTCGGGGAGATCGAGGCCGCGCTCCAGAGCCACCCCGCGCTGGCCGACTGCGTGGTGGCCGTGCGCCGAGCCGGCACCGGTGCGGACCAGCTGGCGGCCTATCTGATCCCCGACCTCCCCGACCGACCCGCCCCTGACCCGGCGGAACTGCGCGCCCACCTGGCGGAGCGGCTTCCGCCCTACATGCTGCCGCAGAGCTATACCGTGATCGGCGAGATCCCCCTCACGCCGAACGGCAAGGTCGACCGGAACGCACTGCCCGACCCACGCCCGGTGCCCGACCAGGCGCCGGCCATCCGCCGGAACCTCACCAAGCAGCAGCTCCTCGTCGCCGACGTGTGGCGGGAGTGCCTGGGCGTCGAGGACGACTTCGGCCCGCAGGACGGCTTCTTCGACGTCGGTGGCTCCTCGTTGACCATCACCATGGTCGCGAGCCGCCTCGGCGAGCGGCTCGGACGCCGGGTCCCGCCGGTCCTCCTGTTCAGAAACCCCACCGTTGCGGGTCTCGCCGAGGCCTTGGAGGCGGAGGCGCGGCGATGAGCAGCGCAGACGGCACCGGCGTCGTTCCGGTCGACTCCCGTACCCAGGGGCACGCACCGAAGGGGGGCTCCTGAACCGCGGCCGCAAACGCAACCGCGGCCGCAGCCGTGGCCGCGAGACCGCGCGGCGGGCTGATCGTCCGGCGCTGACCTCTCCGCCCCAGGCCGGCATGCCGCCCGACACTGAAGGTGCCGCCGGCCGTCAGGGTGGCATCGCACTCGGCGGAGAGCGGCCCGGTGAGCCGATGGCGGCCGGACCGCGACATGAGACTGCGGCGCGGGCCGGCGAACGGCGAACGGCGAACACGGGGAACGCCGTCCGCCGCCCGGTGTGCTGCGGGACGGCGGACGGCGTTGGGGGTTCGGTGCGGCTCGGCAACCGTGGCCAGGTTCAGCCGACGGGGTCGCCTCCGAACCGCTCCGCGGAGGACGTGTCCCTGGCTGGTGCGGCCTGGCCCGTGTCGGTGGGCGGCCGGTCCAGACCGATCACGAGCGGTACGGCCAGCACGCTGATCGCGGCGAGGAACATCCAGGGCAGCGCCGCACCACCCTCCAGCAGCGCTGTGAGCAGCGCCGGGGCGACGGCGGCACCGATCGACCAGGACATCTGGTAGACGCCGAGATAGCGGCCCCGCAGATGCTCCGGTGCCATCACCACGCTCAGTTCGCTGGTCGGCGGCGATCCGAGCATCTCGCCCACGGTGTAGAGCACCATCGCGATCAACAGCCCGACGACCACCGCCCAGCCGGGCAGCACGAGCAGTGTGCCGAAGACGACGAACGCCGCCGCGTTGAACAGCAGGGCCAGCACCAGCACCGTCACCGGGCTGCGGGACTCGATCCACCGGCTGGCGAGCGTCTGGAGCAGTGCGACCATGGCCGCGTTCAGCACGACGATCACACCGACGATCCAGGCGTCGACAGCGAGGTCGTCCACGGCGTAGACGGCGAGCAGCACGGAGATCACCGTGGAGGCGAAGACGAAGGAGATGTTCGTCGCGACCAGCCGCAGATACCGGGTGTCCTTCAGTACGGTGAGATAGCCGGCCGAGGGCTGCCGGGTGGTTTCGTCCGCTGCCTGCTCCGGCCGGACGGGCTTCGGCTCGTCGGGCTCGGCGCCGGCCGCCTCGCTGGTGTCCGCGCCCCGCAAGGTGAGAACGAGCCAGCCCGCGACGGCGAAGGTGACCGCGTTGATCACCATGACCGTCCGCAGCCCGGCGACGGTTCCGATACTCAGGGCCACCGCGGACACGACGCCGCCGAAACCGACGCCGACGTTCCGCATGGCACGCACGAAGCCGAACCAGCGGGCCCGCTCGACGCCCTGGGCGACCAGCACGGTGAGTGGACTGTTGCCCATCCAGAAGGCGGTGGAACCCAGTTGCACCACGAATTGCCACCACACGATCTGCCAGGCCGCGTGCGAGAACTGGAGACCGATGAATCCAGCCACCGATACCCAGTTGCCCGCGCCGACCACGAGGCGCGGACCGTACTTGTCCAGCTGGTGCCCGACGATCAGCGGAAAGGGCAGGGCGAGCAGTTGGCCGGCAGTGAGCGCGGCACCGACGGCGACCAGTGACAGCGTCGTCGTCTTCACGAAGAAGACGACGGTGAACGCCACCACCAACCCGTTCCCGAGGCTGTCGATCAGATTGGCCGTGACGAAGCGGCCTTTCCCGTCGAGGTTCGGCAGACCCCAGGCCGTCTGGAACCGCTGCCACGCCGAAGGTGCGGGGGACTGCTGCGGCATCATGGCGTCTTCTCTCTACTTCACCGCACCGGCGGGCAGCTCACTCTGGTAGAAGACAGCCGCGCTGCACGCCTTGGCATGCGCTGCGATGGAGATGATGCCGCCCGAACCGGCCGGCACCACCTTGGCGTAGGATCCGGCACAACCGTCCGGCGTGTAGAACAGGCCGTAGGCCGCATGCCATTCCTCGGTTTCCCCGGATTCCGGGTCCACCACGAGTTCAGAACGCGGCATCACCCTCTGCTGCACGATGCATCCTTCTTCGGCGTAGTTCTCCAGAGCCTGCCGCCAGGTGGCGTCGTCCGTTTCCCAGCCCACCACGACGCCGACTCCGCCGCCGCGCCCGTTGACCTTCAGGATCAACTGATCGCGCCGCGCCAGGCATTCGTCGACGAGGTCGGTGTCGGCCTTGAGTACATCGGTGTTCATCAGGCGGGTCCAGGGCAGCACCCGGTCGACGAGTCGGCACTCGTCCTCGCTGAAGGTGCGCCGCCACGACGGGTCAGAAAGCAGCGCCATACAGGCCTTGTTGGCGAACACGTTGCTGGAGAGCGGGGTCCACAGCAGTGTCCCGCCCGCCTGGTGCGCGCGGAGCAGGGGTGCGATCAGGTCCCATCCGCCGGGCTCCTCGGCGATCTGGTCCGGGACGAAGGCGCGGTAGACCACGTCGATCTTCTTGTCCCCCAGGTAGAGGGCCCCGTCGCGTTCGTGCACATCGGAGACCTCGGCCAGCAGGATGTCGAAACCCGCTGAGCGCAGTGCGGACTGGAAGTTGAGCCAGAGCTCGCCGTAGTCCCGCATTCCGCCACGCCATTCAAGCATGGCCACCACCGGCTCGCGGCCGGGTGCCACCCGAGCGCCGAAACTGCGGAGCGCCTCGACCACGGCCCGAATGGGATGCACATAGCCGAGCCGGTGCCGGCGCGCGAAGTCGGCGAAGGCATCGACCTCCAGCGTCGCCTGGGACATCTCACTCGCAAGAGCCCAGCCGCCGGACTCGCTCCCCAGATTCGTCTCAAGGAGCTTGAACGAGGTGCCGTCGTGGTACATGTCGGCCCGGCCGAAGGAGGGGGGCACCAGGTCACCGAACCGCCGAATCGCTTCCCATCGGCCGTCGGTGATGCCGAGCACCTTTCGGAAAGCGTCCAGATCTCCGCCGAACATGCGGTCCGGAAGGGAAAAGAGAATGTCGATGAGGTGCTGCAGATCTTCGGAGAATTCGCGAAGCTCCCGCTCGGCGACGAAGAGGGGCCTGGCCAGGTACTCGCCGTGCCACGGTACGAGCGTCGGGAAGTTCTTGACGTGCTGAGCGACCCGGGGCAGGACGCTGCCCGGCGCGCGGAACTCCTCGTTGTACTGGGCCGTTACCCGCTCCGCCGACATGTGATCTCCGCTCCTGCTCGCCGATGACCGAGCCCCTCGGTCCGCGATGGCCACTGTTCCACTCCGTTCCCCGTCACGACTCAATCGGGGCTCAATTGGGGCTCATTTGCTGGCCATTGGACCCTGTGGGCACTGAGCGCCTGTGTTAGTAATGGATTTCTTGAACCACCGTAAAGGCAGCCGCTGATCGTTCGAACAAGGTTCGGATCCCGCCTGCGTGAGGCGGCACATTCAGCGTCCGATCGCGCAGCGAGTTCGCGGGCACGGTCTGGCAGAGACTTTGGAGGCGCGATGACCGCCACGACGGACACGTTCGCCGACGCCGTCGGAGGGCTCGGGGACACCGAGTGGGACCGGCTCGCCGACGGGCGGTTCTACTCGTCGGCGCTGTGGCTGCGGGTGTGCGCCCTCGACCCCGGGGCGGTCTCCGGCGGACTGCACGTACAGACCCCGGGCGGTGGCCGGGCCGCGATCCCGGTGGCAGCGGTGACCGACGAGCCCAACCCGGAACTGCGGTGGCACGACCTGCTTACCGCGCGCGGTCTGCCGGCGCCCGAGCCGGACGGCCTGCTGATCGGCCAGCGCCGAGGCTACCTGGCGCACCTGCTGACCGGTGAGGGTACCGATCGGGCCGAGGCGGCCGCCGAAGTGCTCGGCGCGGTCCGTGCGCTGCGCTCGCCGGTGCACGGGGACGAGAAGATCGCCCGCGTGGCGATGTACCTGACCACCGGGGACGTGAAGGCGATGCGAGCGGCGGGGGCGCGGACCGCCCCGGTCGCCTTGAAGACCGACGCCTGGATCGAGATTCCGCCCGGCGGCTTCCCTGCCTGGCTGGATTCGCTGTCGGCGCACCGGGCCCGTCGTATCCGCAGCGAGATAAGGAAGTTCGAGAAGGCCGGATACGAGCTGGAGCACCGGACGCTCGCCGAGTCCTGGCAGGACGTAGCCCGGCTGCTGGCCCGTTCGCTGCTGCGCTACGGCAGAACCGTCGACGTGGCCCCGATGGCCGAGTCATTCCGCATGCAGGGTGAACTCGCCGGCCCACGCGCCCAGGTCGTGCTGTGCTCGCGCCCCGGCGAACCGCCCGTCGGCTTCTGCATGTACTACCGCCGGGGCGAAACCGTGTACCTGCGGGCGCTGGGCCTGGACCACGACCGACTCGCCTCGGCCGCCGAGTACTTCAACCTCACCTACTACATGGCGGCGCGTCTGCCCGGAGTGCGCTGGGTGCACGCGGGCACCGAGACCGCGCAAGGAAAGGCGCTGCGCGGCGCGAGGCTCCGGCCGCTGTGGCTGCTGGACCTGTCCGAGGACAGCCCGCTGGCCGGGTACGACGAGGAGATCCGCGCGCACAACCACGCCCTGCTCGCCCGTCTGCGCGACTCCTCGCCCGCGATCTCCGGCGCCCTGGAGTACGAGCTCTGGGAGCCGTACTGCTGAGGCCGACCGCCGCCGGGGCGAGCGGGTTCTGCGACGCCGCGGACCCGGGAAGGTCGCCGCCGGCACCGGTATGGCCGGGAAGGCTCCGGCGTACTGGTGCCGGCGGCGAGTATGTGGTGCACACGTCCGTGCTCCGGGGAGCTTCGGCGCGAGGTGTCGGAGAGCCCAGCGGCGGTTCCAGCTCGGCGACCTCTTGGCCCCGGCCCTGGACGCGTTGCGGCTCAGGCCATCGGGTTCATGTCGATGATGAGCATGTCGCGCACTCCCGAGGCGCCCTCGGGGACGATCGGCGAGACCTCGTGCGTGATCATGTTGTCGTCGATGAACATGGTGTCGAGCGGCTGGACCAGGGTGGTCTGCACGATGTCGCCGCCGTCGTTGGGGTGGACGGTGGACAGACCGCCGGTGACGCCCTCGCGGCGCATCAGGTGCATCCCGACGTAGGAGTGCCCGTCGCGGTGGCGGCCCTCGGGAGTGGGGAGTCCGTCGGCGTCGGCGCGGGCGACGACGCGGACCAGGTGGACCCCGGTCCGCCACGAGTTGTTTCCGCCCGCTGCGGTCGCCATCCGGGCGTTGAAACCGACCAGGGCGCGCATGGTGGGGCTGAGCAGGAGGTCCTGGTCGACCGGTTCGAAGAGCCGGTCCTTGCCCTCCCACAGCGGGATGGAATCCTGACGGAAGGCGGCGTGGGGCAGGACCTCGTAGGTGACGGTGTCGCCGTCGACGACGACGCGCAACCGGCTGTAGCGGCGCTCGCGGTACACGCCGACGCCGTCGACCTCGGTGTCGACCGGCAGGTCCTCCCAGGCGTCGCGGAGTTCCTCGAGGTCGGCGTCGCTGATCAGCCCGGCGAGTTCCTCCTTGGGTATGACGACGAAGCCCGTGCGGCGGACCTGCTCCGCGAAGGCGGGTACGCGGTCATGGAGCTGCCGTCCGGTTGTCGGTGTGTCGCTGGTGCTGGCGGTCATGGTGTTTCCCCTTTGTACGGGTGTCCCGGTGGCGCCGGCTGTACGGCCGGGACGGGTGCGGTTGGTGTCGGGTGCGACCGATGGCCCGGTCACGCCCGGTGACGGCGGTCGCCGGATCGGCCGTCTCGGGTCCGGCCGACCGGGAGTTCCCCGGTCGGCCGCACATCTCGGTGCGTGCGGCGGCCGGCCGCCTGTACCGGATGTTCGACAAGATCGGAGCGAGGTCCCGCGTTCGGCTGCCGTGGCCGGCCGCCCGGACCCGCTTCAGGTCAGTCCCGTTCCTCGTACTCGACGTGCAGCGTCTGTGCGAGGTGGGCGAGGTAGGCCGTGGCCTCCGCGTCCGACTCGTGGTGCGAGAGCACGACCGCCGGGTTTCCGGTCCAGTCCGGGTAGGGGCGCAACAGTGCTCCGGGACCCGCGGTCTCCACCACGTAGTCCACCCGCGGGTCGGCACGCACCGCCTCCAGGCCCCGTATCCGCTTGACCCGCCCGCCGCCGCCGATCGGCACCAGATAGGCCGCCGCGTGGCCGGCCGGGGCCGGCTCCTCGCGCCAGCAGAGCGGCTCTTGGCCGAGGTGGATGCGCAGCGCCTCGGCGGCCAGGTCGATCCCGCTGCTGACGTGGGTCAGGTGGTGCATGTTGCCTCCGCCTCCGAGGCGCGCGGTCATCTCCAGCAGCACCGGCCGTACTCCGCCCACCAGCCGTAGTTCGGTGTGCGTGGTGCCTTCCGTGACGCCGAAGGCGTGGTGGGCGCCGATCACCTCCGCCTCGATCGCGGCGAGTATCTCGGCCGGTAGCTGGGCGGGGGCCCGGAGCGTGGTCTCCTCGAAGTAGGGCCCCGTCAGTTCGCCCTTCCAGCTGATGGCGCAGACCCGTACCTGTCCGTGGAACACCAGGGATTCTGCGGAGATCTCCGGCCCGTCCAGGTATTCCTCGACCAGCACACCGGTGTCCGAGTGCGATCCGTCGGCGGCGGCCATGTGGGTCTCGACGAGACTCCAGGTGCGGGCCACGGCCTGCTCCAGGCTGTCCCTGTCATCCGCACGGATGACTGCGAAGCTGGAGTGGCCGTTCGCCGGTTTGACCACGACGGGAAAGCGCAGGGTCAGCGCGTCGGTCCAGTGGTCCGGATCCTTGACGACCACGAAACCGGGCACGCCCAGCCCCGCTTCCAGGAGGCGCTGACGCATGCTGCGCTTGTCGCGCACCACGGCCGCCGCCTCCTCGGTCAGCCCGGGGAAGCCCAGCTCCCGAGCGGCGCGCGCCACGAAGGGAATGACCCTTTCGTTGCCCGACATGATGCCGTCGAAGGGCTCTTGGCGGTGGCGTTCGGCGAGCGCCGACAACGCGCCGTCCGGGTCGCCGTCGATGTCCAGTGGCAGGAGTTCGACGACCGCGTCGGGCCGCCCGGCGGACTCCAGCGTGTCGTCCCCCCTGGGGACGAGGATCAGGTCGATGCCGGCACGTTCGGCGGCTTCGAACGCCCAGGGAAACACGGACAACTGACCGACGAGGACGAGTTTCGGGCGCTTCGGCATGACGGTTCTCCAAGGATCGGCTGTGTGGAAGGGTCTGAAAGGGCCGCGCCGGCCGGAGCGGTTCTGTGTGGGGTCATCCCGGCGATCACAGGCCGGGGAGGCCGATCAGCCCGTGGTAGGAGCGCACTCGGCTGAAGCGTCTGCCGCGCACCGCGCACCGCGCGCCGAAGTCGCCCGACACGAGGGGCAGGATGGCACCGGGACCGGGCGTCAGGCGGAGCGCATGACCGACGCGCTGCCCGGCCGTGCCGCGAACGGGCTTGTCCCAGGTTCCCATTCGTAGGAGAACCGGCCGTTCACACTCGGACGGTGCGGGCGCAGCAGGTAGTTCTCCGCCAGTTCCTCCAGCAGGTCCTCGGCGCGCTGGTCACTGATCCCGAGGGTCGCGGCGGCGAGCGCCGGCGTGAGCCGGTCGGGGGCGACGGAGGACGACAGCCCGTGGGCCAGGGACCGCGACTCGGCGGACAGTGTCGCGAGCGTCCGGTCGAATCCTGCCCACACGCCCAGCGGATCGCTGTCGGCGCCCCCGGACGCGAGGACCCACGCGGTGGCCTGCCGAGCCGTCCAGTGCGGACGGCGGCGCAACTGCGCCGCGATCGCGAAGAGTGCGCCCGGCAGCCCCCGGCACAACCGGGCGAGCTGTCGCAGTCCTTCGGGGTCCAGGGCGATGGGGTGCCCCGGCACGGAGGATGCGAGCAGTCGCAGACAGTCGTCGAAGGGCAGTCCGGCGAGATCGACGTGGACCGCCGTCGAGGACACGAACAGCCGTCTACGACTGCCGATCACCACGCCGCAGCCGGCACCTGACGGCAGCAGCGGCGTCAGCTCCTCCACGTCGCACACGTCGTCGAGCACCACCAGAACGCGCAGGTCGGCGGTCCAGGTACGGAACAGCAGGCTCAGGTCGGTCGTACTCTGCCGCAACTGCTCCTCTGTCGCACCCAGTCCGCGCAGGAACGAACGGAGGATCTCGGCGGGCCGCACCCGCCGACCGGCGCCGTCACGCAGACGTGCGTGGAGTCGCCCGTCCGGGTAGTGACCGCTCACCTGATGCGCGGCGTGCAGACACAGTTCGCTCTTCCCCGTGCCGGGGGCACCGCCCACGACCACGAGCGGCCGGTCCTCCCGCGCCCGGCCGGCCAGTACCTCCGTGAGGCGCGCCAGCTGGCCGGCGCGTCCGGTCAGACGCTCGCGCGGGGCCGGCAGATGGCAGGGTGGCCGGGTGGCCGCGGACACGACCGTGAGCCGCCCGCCGGGACGCAGCAGCGCCTCGTCCGACGTGAGCACGGCCGTGTGCAGGGCTTGGAGTTGGGGTGAAGGATCGAGTCCCAGCTCGGTGGCGATCCGCTCGCGTGCCCGGCGGTAGACCTGAAGCGCTTCCGCCCGCCGGTCCATGCGGTAGAGCGCCGTCATCAGATTGCCCTGGGCCCACTCGTCCGTCGGTTCCTGCACGGCCATCGAGGTGAGTTCGCCGAGGACTTCATGGTGCCGGCCGAGGTGCAGGTCGGATTCGATGCGCAAGTGGTGTGCGCTGGTGCGCAGTTCCTTCAGCCGGATGGCCTCGGCCTTCAGCATGGGCCCCTTGCGCACGTCCACCAGGGCGTCGTCCCGCCACAGCCGCAGCGCCGCGGCGGCTGTCTCACGGGCCCCGGCGAAGTCTCCGTCGTGGAACTCCGCTCGGGCACGGGCGAGCAACGGCTCGCAACGGAAGACGTCCACGTGGTCGGCGGGCAGCGACAGCTGGTAGCCGCCGTCGACCGTGCCCAGCAGCGGCCCGGCCGCACGTACCGCGCCGCCGCTCCTCGGATTGCCGAGGGAGAACCGCTTCCTGAGCTGGTACACGTACGTCTGCAACGCGGTGGGCGCGCTGGCCGGCGGATTGTCGTTCCACAGTTCGTCCATGAGGTGCTCGAAGGGCACCACCCGGCCCGCGTTGAGTACGAGCACCGCCAGTGTCTGGCGTACTTTCTGGGCGGCCGGCGCCATGTCGACGCGGTGATCGTCCCCGTAGGCCTGAAGCGGCCCGAGAAGGTTGATTCTCATGAAAATCGCCTTGCCTCAGGTTCGTGCGGTCCCCCTCGGACCGGCCGCCGGCGCCACCGCCGGGCCCGGCCACTCGGGCCCGGCGGTGGCGCCGACGGCCGGTGTCAGGAGTTCCCGGACCCGGCCACCGCGGCCAGGTGGGGATGGTGCCGGGCGACGATGTCGGGGAAGGAGCGGACCAGCCCCTTCATGACGTTGTCGCCGTAGAGGGCGAACAGAGGGTTGCCGACGACGTCGATGACTCCGTCGGCGCCCTCGACGTAGGGGCTGGGCAGTGACTGCATCGTGGCGTCCAGCCGGGGGTTGTAGAAGAAGGGAATGGAGTAGCGGTCGACGCCCGGGGCGGGCCGGACCACCCGGTGGAGGGTGGCGCGCACATAGCCCCGCGTCGCCACCTCCAGCAGTTCTCCCAGATTGACCACGAACGCCCCCGGGATCACCGGTACGTCCGCGAACCGGTCGTCCTCGACCGCGACCTGAAGGCCGCCGTTGTCGTCCTGGACGAGCAGGGTGAGCAGCCCGAGGTCGTTGTGAATGCCGGTCCCCTGGTCGGAACCGGTGCCCTCGCTCTTCTGCGTGGGACCGGGGTAGTGCAGAAGCTTGAGGTGGATCTGTGGATCCGGGTCGACCACGTCGTCCAGGAAGTCGGCGGGGGCGTCGAGCGACTCGAGCAGGAGCCGCAGCAGCCGGTGCGACAGATCGGTCAGCCGAGTGATCCAGGACTCGACGGCCGGGCGCAGCTCGGGCATCGCGGCTGGCCACTCGTTCGGGCCGATCAGGCACCGGTAGGCGGGATCCCCGGGCTCGGACGGCCTCGCGGGCTGCTCCGGGCCGATGTCCAGCTGCCGGCGCTGGTCGGGCACACCTCGGGTGTGTTCGCGGCCGAGTTCGGAGTAGCCGCGGAACAGCGGCGAGTCGAGGATGTTCAGCGCGAGCCGGTCGGCCTCGGGCAGCTCGAAGAACCGGCGGGTGAGGTCGAGCATGTCGTCGGCGTCCTCGATGCCGTGGCCGACGAGCTGGAAGAAGCCGATCTCGTGCACGGCCCTGCGCAACCGCAGCAGGAACTCTGCCCGGGCTTCTGGCGAACCGGCGGCGTCCCGGAGATCGAGCACGGGGAACGGGTCGGTCATGACAGCTCCTTCGAATCGCTGTTCCGGTAGGTCGTCGGATCGGTCACGCCGGCGTCCCGGAACGCCTGCCGGCGCTCCTCGCAGGCTGCGCACCGCCCGCACTGGAGCGTGTCGCCGCGAAAGCAGCTCCAGGTGTCGGTCCAGGGGACGCCGAGTTCCTCACCGAGCGACACCACGTCGCTCTTGCGCAGCTTGACCAGCGGGGCTGTCAGGGTCAGGTCGGGATGCGCGTATCCGTGGGTCGCGATCCGCTCCATGGCGAGGAAGGAATCGATGAAGGCGGCGTTGCTGTCGGGTGCGGCCTGGAGGTCGTCGACCACTCCGACGGCCACCGCCTGTGCCTGCTGGGCGACGGCGACGGCGAAGGCGACGGACAGCAGGAGGGCGTTGCGGTTGGGTACTACGTTCGGGCTGCCGCCGGACGACCCGCTCCCGTGATCCGGCACGTCGACGGTCGGGTCGGTGAGCGAGGAGCCGCTCAGGAGCTTGCCGACGGGGCTGAGGTCGACGACGTCGTGGGGCACCCCGAGAGTTCGAGCCGCCTTCGCGGCGAACCGGTGCTCGATGAGATGACGCTGTCCGTAGTTCACGGACAGCAGGTGGAGTGTGTGTCCTTGCGCCTGGAGGTGGTAGGCCATGGTGACCGAGTCCAGGCCGCCGGACACGATTGCGACGGTTTTCGGCATGTGTCGACTTCCGGCAGAAGGAAAAGGGATGGAGGGTCAGTACCTGAGGGTCAGGACTGCGGTGCGCGGTGCGCCGGAGCGGCGGCGGACGCAGGGGCGTCCGTCACGGCGTCGGCGTGGCCGGGACGACGAGGCGGGTCGATTCCCGGCCCTTGCGGTAGGTCAGTTCGACCTCGGGCCGCGGACCGTCCAGCCTCGTGGTGATGGTCCGCTCCTCGCTCCAGCCGACCAGGCGGTATTCGTTTCCGCCGAGGGCCACCAGCGGGAAGAGGTGGTCTTGCGGCGAGCGGACGGCCAGTTCCGTGCCGGTGTCGACGATGCCGAAGCCGGCCTGCGGCTGCGCGCCGGTGAGCGACCCGAACACCTCTATCTCCAGCAGGTGCTCCGGCGCGTCGAACGAACACCGCGCGGCTTTGCGCTCCTGGTCGGTCGTGGCCACGCCCGGACGGTTGTAGAGCACATCCGGGCCGTCGAAGTAGTCGGCCCAGTCGGCCGGGAACAGCCGTGCGAGCTCCGGTGTGACGAGCACGTCCACGACGAGATGCACCCGGTGCTCGGGTCCGAGGTTCTGGATCTGGTGCTTGCGGCTGAAGTCACCGAACCAGAACTCACCGGGCTGCCAGCGATGAATTTCTCCGTCGAGGTCGAGCGAGGCCTCCTCGTGGGTGATGACGGGGATGTGCAGCCGGGCCAGACCCCAGTCCGGGGCGAACTTGGCGTCACAATGGCGGTATCCGACGACTCCGGGGCCGAGGTCCAGGAACCGGGCGGCGTAGAGGGGGCCGGGAATCGCGTGCAGGACCTCCCGCACGTACGGCATGTCGTCCAGCCACTCGGTGTCGGCGAACTCCGCGCTGCCGGGGCCGCCGGGGTCGGTGCGTGTCCTGTCACCACCGGGGCTGCGCACCGGGAGACAGCGCCAGTCCTGTTCGGCCCACCTGGAGACTCGCCCGTTCTCGTGCGAGCTCTGTTCGTCCCACAGGTGGTCGCGTGCGGTCATGAGGTCGGCCAGCAGCCGCTCGGCGTCCAGCTCGGGAAGCAGCCGGGCCGCTTCCGCAGGCGTGGAGGAATCAATGGTGTTCATCGTTGTCCTTTCATGTCGCCGCTCCGCGACCGGGACGCGGCCGACGACCGCCGCGCTCGCGGCACGGCGGGCAAGGCGAATGCGGGGGCCGGCGTGGAGGCGATCGACGTGCCGGGGGATGACCCGGCGGGGAAGCCGGCGGAAACCACGTTTCGACGAGGAACGCCCGAAGCGGCAGCCGGTGCCGAACCCCTGCGGAGCACACTCGCCGGAACCGCGAAGCCCGTCGCCGGTGGGCGCGGCGGAACGGCGGGAGCGCGGTGAGAGTCCGGTTCGGCGCTGCCGGTACGCGTGGCCACCCGGTGCGGATCGCGTGCTCCGGCGGCTACCGGACCATCGACCCCGGCAGGACGTGGGCGCCCCACTGACGGAGCCGGACGGCTCGTCAGGCCCGGAGCAGGTCGAACAGCTCGCCCCGGAGCCCGGGGTCCGTGCCGAAGTCCCCGCGATACGCGGTCGACGTCATCTGCGCGGGAGCCTTGATGCCGCGCATCGACATGCAGAGGTGCTCGCCCTTCGCTATCACCGCGACGTCCGGGGTGCCGCTCAGGGTGCTGATCTCCAGCGCGATCTGGTCCACGAGACGCTCCTGGACCTGCAGCCTGTGCGCGTACTGATGGGCGACCCTGGCGAACTTCGACAGGCCGAGCAGTTGCCCCGTCGGGCGGTACGCGATCGTCACGGAGCAGTTGAACGGCAGGAGGTGGTGCTCGCACAGCGACCAGACCTGAATGCCCGAGACGACCACGAGCTGGCTCGTGCCGATCGACTCGAAAAGCGTGCCCAGCGAACCCGGGTCGTAGTTGATGAACTCGCGCCACCAGCGGGCGAACCGCGCAGGGGTGTCGCGCAGTCCGTCACGATCGGGGTCCTCGCCGATCTCCTCCAGCAACTGGCGGGCGATCCCGACCAGTGGGTCCTCGGTCGTCCTGGTCGCCGACGGGTCACCGTCGAGTTCCACATCTGTCACCGACATGCGGCTGCCTTTCGTCCGGGCTTCGTCGTCGCCGGCCTCACGGCCGGTACTCGGCCCACGTCTTGGGAGTCTCGGAGATACGGACACAGGTCAACTCGGGAAACTCCATCACCCATGTCTTGTAGACCCAGGCGGCCATGTTCTCGGCCGTCGGGTTTTCGTCCATCACATCGTTCAGATGCCGGTGATCAAGCTGCTTGTCCATCCATTCCTTGAACGCGGACAGCTCTCCGTAGTCTCGAACGAAGCCCACGGGCAGCAGACTCGCGTCATCGGCTGCGAGTTCCAGCTCGATCACGTAGTTGTGCCCGTGCATCCGGGCGCACTGGTGATCCGGAGCAAGACCGGAGAGCCGATGACTGGCCGAGAATTCAAATTTCTTCGTGATCCGAAATGTCATCGGACGAGTTCCCTTCTTCTTGTGCGGGCCGTGGGTCACACACCGCGTTTTTCGCCCCACAGCAGGGTGTGGAGTCTCGTCGTCAGGTTCCAGCCGCGCTCCACCACCGCGTCGGCCAACTCGCCCATGTGTTTGGTGACGTCGTCGGCGGTACGCCCGATCGGCATGATCCACACCGAGGGCAGGTCGAAGTCGGTGACCAGCTGCGCCACTTCGTCGAGATCGCGGGTGTTCTGGCAGACGAACTTGAACGTGCTGCCCGGCAGGGCCGAAAGACTGGTGAGAGCGGCGGGGACGATCCTGCGCCGCAGGGGGTCACCGGAGTGCGACAGCTTGGGCGAGACGTTGAACCTGACGCCGGCGGCGACGAGTTCGGGGTGCGCGGCGTGCGTTCCGTTCGTCTCGATCTCGATCTCTTTACCGCGTTCGGTCAGCGCTGCCACCAGAGGGATCAGCCGTTCCTGCTGGCCCAGGGGCTCACCGCCCGAGATCACGATCAGTTCGGTGTCGAACGCGAGCAGCTCTTCGACGACGTCTTCGACCGGGCGCCGGTGAAGCTCCTTGCGGGGATCGTGGGCGATCCCGCCGTCAGCGGCTCCGACCCAGTCCCACGTGTAGGGCGTGTCGCACCACGAGCACGACAGATTGCACCCGCCGAGTCGCAGGAACGCGCACCTGCGTCCCATGGACCGACCCTCACCCTGGACGGTCGGACCGAAGACTTCGTTGACCACGAGATCCTGTTCCATGGCGCACCGCCTCCTAAGGGTGGGACGGCTCGACGGCCGCCGGCTTCTGCGCCTGCACGATG
The DNA here is from genome assembly GCF_040297165.1 of Streptomyces sp. NPDC001851. Classification (NCBI taxonomy): domain Bacteria; kingdom Bacillati; phylum Actinomycetota; class Actinomycetes; order Kitasatosporales; family Streptomycetaceae; genus Streptomyces; species Streptomyces sp. NPDC001851. The sequence continues at coordinate 223,163 of NZ_JBEOYR010000004.1, forward strand.
AACCAATGCCGGCTCAGCCGGACGCCCTGATCGACGGAGACCGCGGCGACATATCGATCGAACGCCTCCTTGTCCGCCGCGGAATCGTAGTTGTCGACGATCGGCACTTGGTGCAGGAATGTGTTCAGGTCGTCCGGCGAGTGGTAGAACTCCTCGAACCGGAACGCCTGGTTTCGTGTCACGACGAAGCCCGCGTCGGAGAGTTCGAGGGCAACCTCGTCCGCCAAGGGCCTGCCGTTCCAGCTGTCGAAATTCTGGCCCCGGCCGAACGTCTCCTTGAGTTCGCGCGCGTCCTGCTCGCCGATCCCCATGTACATCACGACCCCACCGGGGCGCAGCACCCGCTCGAACTCGCCGGCGATCAGCGGACCGCGGCGGGACGTGATCACATCGGCGTATCCGTCGGGCAGCCCCGTATGTGCGGCGTCGCGCAGCTCGAACGTGACATGCGGCAGACCTGCCTCGGCTCGATACCGTGCGGCGCACTCCAGCATCGACGGCGACAGATCGATCCCGGTCACGGCGCCGTACGGTCGTGAGATGCGCAACAGACTGCGCCCGTCGGCACAGCCGACATCCAGCAGCCGGGCCTGTGGCGTGCCCAGCGCGGTCGCCAGTTCGTCGAAGACGGCGTCCGGGCGGCCGTCGGCGAACACGTCGGTGCTGCGCGCATCGCTGAAGTAGCCGCCGAACCGCTCGGCCACCCGGGAGTAGAACTCCGCGTCCATCGTCATCAGTCGTGCACCTCCTCTTGGGCCAGGGTCAAGAGGAGGCTCTGGTGCGCACGCACCGCTTCTCTCGTGCCGCGCCGCGATTCGGCATGCGGGACGCCGCACGCGGCGGGTGTCACCACGTCCCAGGTCACTACGGTCATTCGGACCACTCCTTGAGGGCTGTCCCCCCGAAGGGGCGCCGAGGTCGGCATGACTCACTTTCCGGTGGCGCCCTATCGGCACGGCATCACGGCGCATCCACGGCACGGACAGGGCCGGGATAGGGCGGTGATAGCGCGGTCATGCGGTCACGATGGGCACCTGGTTCACGCTGGTGTCAGTGACGCCCGGACGGACTGCCGAACGGGTCGCGGAGGTAAGGAGAACCGAGATGGCCATCATGAAGTCGCCGGCCGATGAGCTGCCCGCCCTCAACACGCCGTGGACGTGACGGACCTGTCTGCCTGCTGGTGCCAGCCGACGGACGTCATGGGCCTGCCCAGCATGGCAACGATGTCGGACCGCGCGGCGGCGGCCCCGCTGTGGTCCAGGATCCGCTCCCGGATCTTGGCCGATAGCGAGTAGTACTGGACGGCCTGTTCCCTTCGGTGCAGGTGGGCATTGACCCGGCCGAGGTCGTGCAGCACATACCCCTCGCCGACCAGGTCGCCGCTCGCCCTGACCATAGCGAGGACCTCGAGCAGGGTTTGTTCCGCGGCCTCGTAGCGTTGCTGGCACGTCAGCATCTGACCGAGCCGCCGCAGTACGAGGGCCTGGCCCCGGCCGAAGCCGGCCGACCGGCAGATGCCGAGGGCTTCGTCGAGATGGGAACGGGTTCGCGTGAAGTCCGCCCGCCGCATCGTGATGTGCGCCATCTCGCCGAGCACGTACGCCCGTCCGATCACGTCCCGCGCCCGCAGGAAGCCGCGCTCAGCGCTCGTGTAGAGGGCCAGCGCCCGATCGTCGTCACCACGGTGTCGCTCGATGCGCGCCAGGTCACGCAGGCACAGCGCCTGACCGCGTACCTCACCGATCCGCTCGAAGATCTCCAGAGCGGCGCTGAGGTAGGGGCCCGCCGCCTCGTGTTCGCCCCGGTACAGGTGCAAGGTCCCGAGCGAGCCGAGCACCGCCGCCTGGCCCCGTTCGTTGCCCGCTTCCTGCACCGCGGTCAGCGCCACCTGATGGGTGCGCTCCCACAGGTCGGGATAGCCGCGAGCCTCGAAAAGTGTCACCAGGGTCGTGGCCAGCTCCCAGCATAATTCGTCCAGGCCCGACCTGGCCGCCAGCTCGACCGCGTTCAACAGGTTGGTCTGCTCTCTCTCCAGCCACCCCAGCGGGTCGCGCACGCACCGCTGGACATGGCGTTCCGACGGAAGCCATCGCTCGCCCCGGCCCGTCACGATGGTGCATGTACCGCCGTAGATCTCTCTGTGCGCCCTCTCCGCGAGCGCCATCCAGCCGCCGACCATGCGCCGCACCGCTCCAGCGCGATCTGCCTCGGTGCATTCCGCCGGGAGCCGTTCGTGCGCGAGCATCCTGACGATCTGTGACAGTCCGCATCGGAAGTCCCCGTCCTGATCCATGGCGGTGATGCCGAGGAGCCGCATGTCGATGAGGGGTTCCAGCAGGTCGGTGCAGTGCGGCGTGCGGTCGTCGACGAGGGCGGCACCCAGCCAGCTCGGGACCTCCGTCCCCTCGGCCAGGCTGAGCAGGCACAACAGGCGACGGTCGGCCGCCGCCAGGCCGTCGTAGCTGAGGGAAAGACTTGCCCGGATCGACAGTTCGCCGTGCGCCAGCTCGTCCAGTCGGCGGTGCTCGTTCTCCAGCCGGTCTCCCATGGAGGCCAGCGACCAGTGCGGCCGCGCGGCCAGGCGGGCGCCGATGATCCGCAGAGCGAGGGGCAGCCCGCCCACCAGATGCACGAGGACCCGCGCCGCCTCCGGCTCGCTCTCCACCCGGTGTTCTCCGATGATCCGCCCCAGGAGCTGGACGGCCTGTTCCGGGCTCAGCGGTGCCACGCCGAATCGGCGTGTGCCCGGCAACGCCGTGAGCTGGCCGCGGCTGGTGACCAGCACGCTGCTGCTGCTGGTTCCCGGCAGCAGCGGCATCACCTGCGACTCGCTCACCGCGTCGTCCAGCAGCACCAGTGTCCGGCGACCGGCCAGCAGACTCCGGTACATCTCCGCGCGCTCGTCGAGCGCGTCGGGTATGGCTTGGCCCGGCACGCCCAGCGCCCGCAGGAAGCGCCCCAACGCCTCTGCGGGGCCTACGGGTTGTCCGCCCGGCCCGCGAAGGTCGCAGTAGAGCTGTCCGTCCGGGAAGCGCTCGGTCGCCACCCGGTGCGCCACATGCCTGGCCAACGTGCTCTTGCCGACACCAGGTCCGCCGAGCACCAGGACCACGTTCAGTTGCCCCTTGTCCTGCCCCTCGGTGACGGCGTCGCAGACCGCTGAGACGAACCGGCCGTCCGCCACCAGGTCGCCGGTGTCCGCGGGAAGTTGCCTCGGGATCACGACCGGGTCGGGATCGGCGCTTCGTTCTTGAGCCGCCTCGGAGAACGGCGTCGCCACGACAGGACGTGGTTCGGCCGGCCCGGCCAGGACCAGGTCGGGGTCGTGGGTCAGGATCGCCTGTGCCAGGTCGCGCAGTTCCCGCCCCGGGTCCAGGCCCAGTTCCTCGGTGAGTATCGCGCGGCCCTGGTGGTAGACGTCCAGCGCCTCCGCCTGCCGGCCCGAACGGTACAACGCCACCATGAGGTGACTCCGCAGCCGCTCACGCAACGGATGGCAGGCGACAAGCTGCATCAGTTCGCCGACCAGGTGCTCGTGACGACCGAGTTCCAGCAACAGCCCCATGCAGGTCTCCACCGCCTCCAGGCGCCTCTCGTCCCACTGCGCCGCCATGCCGGCCAGGACCTCGCTGGGTACACCGGCCAGGCACCGCCCCCGCCACAGGCCCGTGGCCGAGCGAAGCTTCTCCACCGCGGGCATCTTCAGACCGTCACGGGCCAGGGCATGCGCCTGAGCCACCAGGCGACGGAAATCGCCGATGTCGGTCGCGTCCTGCGGCGCCCTCAGCACGTATCCGCGGGGACGGGTCTCGATGGTGGCGTCCACGCCTCCCTCCGTAAGTGCCTTCCGGAGCCGGGAGATGCAGATCTGCACCTGGGCCCGTGCGGTCTTCGGCGGACCGTGGTCCCAGATGAAGTCGATCAGACGGGTCGTTTCCACCACCCGGTTCAGTTCGAGCACCAGCGCCCCGAGGACGATCTCCTGACGCCCCGGAGCCACGGGCACGATCCCCTGCTCGCCGCTCACCTCGATCGGACCGAGCACCCGGAAGGGAGCTGCCGCTCCGACGGTGCTGTCGCTGTCTGAAGAGACTGTCATGCATATCCTGCTTCTGTGCCGTGGTGTGGCGCGTCGTTGATCGGGAACGTGCGCTCCAAGTGCTGTGTCTGGTGCCGGTGCCTGCCGTGGACGTGCCGTCACACGACCGGGGCGGTGTCCGGGACGGTTCTGGCCAACCCGCGATGCCCGAAGGCGTCCAAGGAGACGCGCCGGTTGCGCTCGGGCTCGTCACTGCGACGGCCAGGTGCGAGTGCTTCTTCACCCTGTTCTGGAGAAGTGGTGGCGGTACTGCCCCGGTGTGACGCCCAGGGTGTGCTTGAAGCGGCGGTGCAGGGTCTCGGCGAAGCCGAAGCCGCAGAGCCGGGCGATCGCGTCGATGGTGGTGTCCGTCGTCTCCAGCAGAGCCCGGGCGGCCTCGATGCGTACGGTCTCCACATAGGCGGCCGGAGTGAGTCCGGTCTCGGCGCGGAAGACCCGGGTGAAGTTCCGCTCGCTCATGCCGGCCCGGTCGGCGAGCATCCGGACGGTCAGATCGTCGGCGAGGTGGTCGGCGACCCACGCCTGCACGTCCCGCAACGGCTTGCGCGTGGGCCGCTGCGCGGCGAGCTGGGTGCTGAACTGCGCTTGACCGCCCGGACGTTGTACGAACATCACCAGCATCCGTGCCACGGCTCGGGAGACCTCGGGCCCGTGGTCCTCCTCGACCATGGCGAGCGCCAGGTCCATCCCCGCCGTGATGCCGGCCGAGGTCCACACCGGCCCGTCGTGTACGAAGATCTGGTCCGGGGTGACCGTGACGTCCGGGTGCGCCCGGGCCAGCCTTTCGCAGGCCGCCCAGTGCGTCACCGCGCGCCGCCCGTCGAGCAGCCCGGCCCGTGCGAGCAGGAACGCGCCCGTACACACGGAAGCGGTCCGCCGGGCCCGGCCGGCCGCCTCCCTGAGCCAGCCGATGAGCTCTTCGTCGTCCGCCGCCTCACGATCGCCCGGTCCGCCCACGACCACGAGCGTGTCCAGCGGACCCTCGCACTGTTGGACGCCGCTACCGGCCGCTACGTCGATTCCGTTGCAGGCGCGCACCGTTCCGGCCCGGCCCGCGACGATCTCGACGGCGTAGCCCTCGCCCTCGGGCACCCACCGTTCCGTCTGCGTGAACACCTCATGCGGTCCCGCCAGGTCGAGCACCTGGAACTGCGGAAAGACGAGGAAGACGACGCGCCGTTGTGTCATCCGATCATCCTTGTCCGCCCTGCCGTTTGGCGGCAAGGACACAGAGCTGACGATCTCCGCCACGGGGCCGGTTCCAGGCTTCGCCTTCGGCGGGTACGGCTGCCGGCGGCGGGGCGGGCGGGCCGCTCCGGGGCAGGTGCCGGCCGGTCCCGGCGGGAGGGGCGTGTCGTGGAGAGCGCATCCCTGTGCCGCACGGGTCACCGCCCTGCGGTGAGGGTCATCGCCCAGCGCCCGTGTCCGCGCCTTCGGTTCCCACGGTTCGTCGTCGGCGTGCGTCGTCCACGCCGCTCGGAGGCACGACACATCTGTCCGGCATCTCGGCTGACGCGCTCTCACCACTCGGGCGTGCCCCGTCACGGGAACCCGAGCCCGCGGCACGGCGGTGCCGTGTGGCGTACCGGCGTGTGTCATCCGGATTGAGTTGAGCACCCTGTCTCCCTGTCCGCGAACCCGCCACTTCTATGAGGTCAGAGGCGGGTGGCGCCTCTTCACCCTCTTGCGACCCCCGTGACCAGCGCAATCGTGGAGCACCACGACACGGACCACGAGATCGGCAGGCCAGATCCACGACACCGGGAACGTGATGGCGGACGCGACATTCCGGTTCCGCCGCACCTGTGCGCGATCATGGTGGTTCTTCTCACGGTGCGGGTCACGCCACCGAGGCAGCGCGCACGGCGTCCTCGTCCATGAGGACGCCCACGTCCACACGAGGAGGCAGGAGTGTGCCGAACGGCATGTGCACCACGGGAAGCGGCACGGCTGCTGGCCGCAGCGGCCGAGCGCGCTCGTGCGGGCACCGGTCGTCTGGTCCTGCTACGCGGTGCCACCGGCACGGGGCGCACCACCGTTCTGGAGGCCGCCGCCGAGGACGCCGCAGCCCGTGGTATGCAGGTGATGCGTGCCCGTTGCTCCGCCGGCGACTCCGCGTTCCCCTTCACCACGATCCTTCAACTCTTCTGCTCAGGAGCCGAGTTGATCGATCCCACCGGGGACGGTGATGAACGCAGGACCGGCGCCGGGCTGCGGAAGGTGCTGCACTCGCACGCCGAGCGGTCGCCGCTGCTGATCACCGTCGACGATGTACACCTGGCTGACGCGGCGTCCCGCCGCTGGCTGGTGGAGTCCGCCCGGCTCGTGGACCGTCTGCCGATCATTCTGGCGGTCACCGAGCGCAGCCAGTACGACGTCGACCCGCCCGCACAGAGCCTCGCCCACGGTCTCTCTCCTGCCCTGGTCGCCACCCACACGCTGACCCCGCTGTCCCCCAGTTCGGCCGTGGCAGAGGTCCGTTCGGCTTTCCCCGACGCGGACGACTCCTGGATCGAGGACTGTGTACGGGCCGGGGCGGGCAATCCGCTGCTGCTGCGCGCCCTGCTGGACGACCTCTCCGACGGCAGTCACCCCGTCGTGCCGGACACCTCGGCCGCGCTGTACCCCGGAGCGTTCTCGGCGGCCGTCCAATGGTGGCTGGACTGCGCCGGGCCAGGTACCGCGGAGGTGGCACGGACACTGGCGATCCTGGACGAGGGCTGGGACCACGGCCCCGCCCCCAGCACGGGGTTCCCGGTCCTCCACATCCCCTCGCTCCTCTCCGAACTCACCGGCGCCGACCCGACCCGGGTCTCGGGCTGGATCACCGCGATGACCGGCCTCGGTCTGCTTCGCCCCGATGGCATGGGCCGCGCCCGCTACACCCATCCGCTGCTGAGGGACGCGATACTCATCGGCGTGCCCGCGGCCCGGCGGCGCGCCGCGCACCGGACGAGCGCCGAGTCGATGCTGCACCGTGGTGTCGCGAGCGAGATCGTCGCCCGCCAACTGCTGCTCGCCGATGCGGTGGACGAGCCCTGGGTGCTGCCGGTGTTCCAGGAGGCGGCATCGCTGGCATTGCGTGAGGGGCAGATCGAGGACGCGGTGGCCTTCCTGCGCCGCGCTCTGGAGGAACCTCTCTCCGATGAGGGCAGACAACGCCTGCTGACCGAACTGGGGTCACTGGAGTACGCGGTACCCGGCTCCTCGGCCGCGATCCTGAGGCTCACCGAGGCACTGCGGCTGCCGGGGCCGCCACAGGAACGAGTGCGCGCCGCAGTCGCTCTCGGGACGGCGCTGACCGGCCGTGGCATGACCCGTGCGGGCGTCGAGGTGCTGCGCTCGCTGTACGACGCGCTCGCCGACCGACCCGACCTGATACGCATCCTGCGGCAGGCGTTTCTGCAACTGTCCGACAAGGAACTGCTGGTGCGGCAGGAGGCGTACAAACGGCTGGTGGAGACTGCCGAGCGCTCGCCGGAGTCGATCAGCCCGGCCGGTCACGCCTTCCTGGTCAAATACGCGGTCATGGCGGGCCGGAGCTCGGCGAAGGACGCGATGCTGCGCCTGCGGGGCCTGCTGTCGGAGCCGGCCGACCCGCTGTCCGAGCCCTACCTGCTGGGGACGGCCGCCGCGGTCGCCCAGTGGGCCGACGAACTCGACGAAGCCGAACGGCTGGTGGAGCGCGGCCTGGCCGGGCAGCGCCCCGACGTCCTGCACCCCATGCAGGAGGCGCTGCTCGACACCCGTCTGGACATCATCGCGGCACGAGGCGACTTCACGCGCCTTCTGGCCGACCCGCTGCCCGCCACCACGACGCCGAGGAACGCCCATGCCCACGCGTTGACGGCACTCGTGGAGACGGGCCGTGTCACCGACGCCGAACGCCTTGCCGAAGCCTTCGACCTGCGGACGGCGCCGGAGTCCTGGGAGCTGAACCGGTTCCTGTACGCGCGCGGGCGGCTGCGCGCCGCGAACGGTGACCCGGCGGGCGCCCTGCACGACTTCCTGGAGTGCGGCCGCCGCCAGTCGGCCCGGGAGGTGTTCAGCCCGGTCGTCACCCCCTGGCGAACTGCCGCCGCCGAGTGCCATCTGGCCCTGGGGGTGCCGCGCGCGGCGCTCGCCCTGGCGGAGGAGGAGCTGCGCCTGGCCAGGGTGTGGAACACCCCCCGCACGGTGGGCCGGGCACTGCGTGTCCTCGGCACCGCGACCGGCGGACGCCGGGGCCTGGACCTGGCTGAAGAGGCCTTACGGCTGCTGCGCGGCGGCCCCGCCGGACCGGAGCTCGTGGCAGCGCTGCTGGCCGTGGGCCGCCAGTTGACCGCCTCGGGCGAGTCCTCGCGCGCCCGAGGCATCCTGCGGGAGGCGGCCGGCCTCGCCGAACGCCTGGGCGCAGTACGGCTGCGGGACCTGGCGGAGGAGGCGCTGCATGCGAGCGGCGCCCGCCGTCCGACGACACGCATCGGTGCCGCCTCGCTCACCGACAGCGAGCGCCGGATCGCCGAACTGGCGGCGGAGGGACGCACCAACGCGGAGATCGCGGATCTGCTGCATCTGGCCCGCCGCACCGTGGAGACCCATCTGACGCACAGCTACCGCAAGTTGGGCATCCGACGGCGCAGCGCCCTGAGCACGGCCCTGACCGGCGGCACCCGGAGTACGGAGTCCTGACAAGCGGCAGGGACACGTAGGGCGAGCACGGATCTTCGTAGCGGGTTTCCGGGATCGGAGGTGCCAGAGGGACCCCTCACGGCTGAGGCTGCTGGAGTGTTGGCGTCGGGGACGCCATGGCCACGGGAGTCACGGCCCGAGCAGGCCGCAGGTGCCCTGGGGGGTGAAGCGGCTCAGTGCCGCGTCGATCCGGGCCAGGGTGTCCGGATGCAGCTCGACGCCCGCCACTGCGAGGTTCTCCGCGATATGCGCCGGGTGCGGCTTCCCGGAACGGGCACCACGTGCTCGTCCTGGTGGAGCAGCCAGGCGCACGACGAAAACCAGCTTGAGCACTTCCTGGCCCGCCCCAGGAGAACTGGTCGGCATCGTGTGCACAGCTTGAAGCCTGACCACTGCGCGCGGCGTCGTCTCGAACCCACCTGACCGGAAGACCAGATACTCCCAGGTCAGCGCACCCTTCCACGTGGTTTCAGCGACACCGGCGGCAGCTCGGGGGCTGGCAGCGGAGCCCCGTCGTAGCCCTTCACCTCGCCGAAACGTGCTCCCTTCATCCACTCCTCGCGAGCCTGCACGATCTCCTCCTGGGAGCGGGCGACGAAGTTCCACCACATGATCAGCTCCTCCGCGAACGGTTCGCCGCCCAGGAGCATGATCCCGGCGTCGGACTCGGCGCGCAGTGGCAGGTCGGAGCGGCCGCAGCCGAGGTAGAGAAGCGAGCCGGGCAGCACCGGCACACCGTCCACATGCACCTCGCCGGACATGGCCAGGACGCCGTACTCGAAGTCGGGCTCCAGGGGCAGCCGTACGTCCGCGCCCCGGGCGAGGGCGAGGTCGGCGCCGATGATCGGGGTGTACGTCGTACCGGGCGAGACGGAGCCGTCGAGGTCGCCGAGTATCACCGTGGCGGTCAGACCGGGCGCGGTGACCGTGGGCAGGTCCGGGTGGTACTCGAACTTCGGGTCGGTGTGGCGGTGATCGTCCGGCAGTGCCACCCACAGCTGGGCGCCGTGCAGGAAGCGGGCGTGCGGGCGCGGGCTCTCCTCGGAGTGGCTGATCGCGCGGCCCGAGGTCATCAGGCCCAGCTGCCGGGGCCGGATCGTCTGCAGGCTGCCCGTCGAGTCGCGGTGCAGCACCTCGCCCTCGTGCAGCCAGCTCACCGTCTGCAGCCCGATGTGCGGGTGCGGCGGGACCTGCATGCCGGGCTCGTCGGCGATGTCGTCCGGGCCGTAGTGGTCGACGAACGCCCACGCGCCGATCATGCGACGCCCGAGGTTCGGCAGCAGCCGGCGCACCTGCGTCGACTCGCCCAGTTTCACCCGGCGGGGGCTCAGCAGTTCGCGGACCGGCTCGGCGACGACGAATCCGCGGCCGCCGCAGACACTGGGCACGGGCGCGCGGTCAAGATTGCTCATGGCGCCCAACTTAGCGGGGCGAGCGTCGTACCGGTGGGTGCGGAAACACGGAATCTCCTTGGTTAAGCCAATCAACCGACTTACCCCCCGCCTCGTCGTCCGAGCCGATTGGCGCCGTACCGGCGCGGGGCCGACGATGGTGACGTGGGGTACGGCCGCCGCAGCGCCGGTGCCGTCCGAGGCCGCCGGGGACGGTGACCGGCCCCGGCCGCGCCCAGCGGCCGGAAGGGAGGACACCGTCATGCTGGAAGTCAAGACGGTCGAGAAGCCGGACGAACGGCGTGACTTCCCCCGCGGCCACCTCGAAGCGCTCCACCTGACCGGGCTCGACTTCGCGGTGGGCACCTTCGAACCGGGGTGGCGCTGGTCGGAGTCCGTGGCGCCGATCGCGGGCACCGAGAGCTGCATGGTCCACCACAACGGTTATGTGATGCAGGGACGGATGCGCCTGCGCATGGACGACGGCGGCGAGGCCGAGATCGGCCCCGGCGACGTGTTCGTGTGCTCACCCGGCCACGACGCCTGGGTGGTGGGCGACGAACAGGTCGTGGTCTTCGACTTCGCCGGGGCCATGGCGAAGGAGTACGCGAAGGGCTGACCGAGCGGGCACGGCGGTCCGCCCGCTCGCAGAACCGGGTCGCACACGGTGCGGCCCGGTCGCCGTACCGGTGCCCGGCGCCGCATTCCTGCGCCTGCTCCCTGCGCCCGCTCCTGCGATGCCCTCAGCCCTCGAAGGATCCCGCACCCTCCTCCGCGAAGGTGACGGTGTCCGGGTGGCCGAAGAGGCCGGGCAGGCCGCCGGTGTGGACGAACACCGTCTTCCCGCCCGGGCGGATGTCACCGTCGCGGACGGCGGCGCGGAGGCCGGCGAGGGCCCGGGCCGTGTAAACGGGGTCCAGGACCAGGCCCTCGGTGCGGGCGGCGAGCCGGAGCGCCTCGCCCGCCGGGCCGGTCAGCGTCGCGTACCCGGCGCCCACCTGGTCCCGGCGCACCCGCAGCCCCTCGGCCGTGACCTTCTCCGCGGTGAGCGGCGCCGCGAACTCCGCCACGGCCGCCGCCGGGTCGGCCAGGGCGCCCACGTCCACGCCGAGCACCGCACCGGTGCCCAGGGCCGCGACCAGCCCGGCCATGGTGCCGCCCGAGCCGAGCGCGACCACCACCGTCCGCAGCTCGGGCAGCTGCTCGTCCAGTTCCTCGCCGCAGCGCACATAGCCACGGGCGCCCAGCACACCCGACCCGCCGAACGGGATCAGCGCGGGCCGGGCACCGCCGGCCCGCAGCCGCGCGCACACCTCGGCCGCCGCCGCGTCCAGCCCCGCCCGGTCCGCCTCGCCCGCCCAGACGAGCCGCGCCCCGAACAGCCCGTCCAGCGCGAGGTTCCCGGAGTGCGAGGTGCCCGGTGTGCCGCGCAGCACGAGGACGGCGGACAGGCCCAGCCGGGCGGCAGCCGCGGCGGTCAGCCGGGCGTGGTTGCTCTGCGGTGCACCCGTGGTCACGAGCGTGTCCGCGCCCTCGGCGAGAGCCGCGCCCACCGTCCACTCCAGTTTGCGGATCTTGTTCCCGCCGCCGCCCGGACCGGTCAGGTCGTCCCGCTTGATCCACAGGTCCTCGGGCCCGAGCCCGAGCGCGGCGGCCAGCCGCGGGGCCGGTTCGAGGGGCGTGGGGAAGCTGCCGAGCGATACGGGGGAGTGGCTGCTCATGGCGTACGTCCTTCGCTGCGGATCAGGTGCCGGTCGCGGTCGTCCGGGACCAGTCGATCACACCGGCAGCAGCCGGGCGATCAGCGCGCCGAGCTGACGGGCCGTACGGCACTCGTGCATCTCGACCAGCTCGGCGTAGGCGGGCGCGGCCGAGTCGCCGGTGCCCCACTGGGCGCGCGGCTCGGGGTTGAGCCAGTACACGCGGCGGGCCCGCCGGGCGACCTCCCGTACGGCGGCCAGGTTCGGGTCGCTCATGTTCGTCCGGGCGTCCCCGAGGACGAACACGGTCGTGCGCGGGCCCACCACACCGCCGTACCGTTCGGCGAACTCGCCCAGCGCCACGCCGTAATCACTGCTGCCGTGCCACCCGGTGAGGGTGGCCTCGGCGCGGATCCGGGCGCTCAAGCCGTCGGGGTCGGCACGGCCGTGGCCGAGCAGGCCGGTCACCTCGTCCAGCCGGTTGACGAACGCGAACACGCGGACCTTGCTGAACTGGTCGTGCAGCGCCTGCACCAGCAGCATCGTGAAGTCCGAGAAGCCGGACACCGAGCCGGACACATCGCAGAGCAGCACCAGTTCGGGGCGGACCGGGCGGCGCCGGCGCAGCACCGGCCGCATCGGCACCCCGCCCGTGGACAGCGAGGAGCGCAGGGTGCGGCGCAGGTCGACGGTCCCGCGCGCGGCCCGGCGGCGGCGCGCCGCCAGCCGGGTGGCGAGCTTGCGCGCGAGCGGCTGAACCGCCCTGCGCAGTTCGGCCAGTTGGTCCCGGTTGGCGAACAGGAAGTCCACCCGGTCGGCGGTCGGTACGACACCGCGCCGGGCGATCTCGTCCCGGCCGCGCCGCTCGGCGACCCGGCGCCGCGCCTCCGCCCCGACCATCCGGCGGAACTCCTCGATACGGCGCCGGATCTCGTCGTCCAGCAGCCGGTCCGCGAAGCCGGCACCGCTGCCGTCCCGGTCCCGCGCATCGGCCCGCACCCGGGCCAACAGGGTCTGCGGGCGCAGCCGGTCCAGGGTCTGGTACGCCGACCAGCCGTCCGAGCCGGACGAACTGCCGTACCCGCCCAGGCCGTCGACCGCCTCCCGCGCCAACCGGGCCATCAGCGCACGGTCGTCGGCCGCCAGCGCCTGCGCCAGGCGGTCGCGCAGCGCCTCCCGGTCCCCGGATTCCCCGTCCGGCCCGCCGACCCCGCGCGGGAAGTACAGGTCGAAGACCGGGTCGAACACCGCTCGCTGCCCCGGGCCGTGCAGCAGCGTCGCGGCCAGCCCCTCGCGCAGCCGCTCCCGGTCCGCCAGCCCCAGCGCCTGCACCGCGCGGGCCGCGTCCACCGTCTCGCCCGTGCCGATCCGCACCCCGTGCGCGCGCAGCGCGCCGACCAGTCCGGTGATCCGCTCGGCGACCGCGGTCACAGCGCGTCCAGGTCGAGCTTCGCCGCCGCCCGCTGGATGTCGTCCTGGTGCTTGAGAATCACCCCGAGACTGTCCCGTACGACCGTCTCGTCCAGCGTGTCGGCGCCCAGCGCCAGCAGGGTGCGCGCCCAGTCGATGGTCTCGGCGACGGACGGCGCCTTGCGCAGGTCCATCGCGCGCAGCGCCCCGACCACCCGGACCACCGACTCGGCCAGCGCCGCACCGAGGCCCGGCACCTTCAGCCGTACGATCCGCCGCTCCAGTTCCTCCTCGGGGAAACCGATGTGCAGGAACAGGCAGCGGCGGCGCAGCGCTTCGGACAGCTCCCGCCCGGCGTTGGACGTGAGGACGACGAACGGGCGCCGGGTCGCGGCGACCGTGCCCAGCTCCGGGACGGTGATCTGGAAGTCGCTGAGCACCTCCAGCAGCAGCCCCTCCATCTCGACGTCGGCCTTGTCGGTCTCGTCGATCAGCAGCACCGTCGGCTCGTCGCCCCGGATGGCGGTGAGCAGCGGCCGGGGGAGCAGGAACTCCTCGCTGAAGATGTCGGTGCGGGTCTCGTCCCAGCTCTCGTCGCGGCCTGCGCTGATCCGCAGCAGCTGCTTGGCGTGGTTCCACTCGTACAGCGCCCGGGACTCGTCCACACCCTCGTAGCACTGCAGCCGGACCAGCCGCGCCCCGGCCACCTGGGCGACGGCCTTGGCCAGTTCGGTCTTGCCGACCCCCGCGGGACCCTCGACCAGCAGCGGCTTGCCCAGCCGGTCGGCGAGGAACACGGTCGTGGCGACGGCGGGCGAGGCGAGGTAGCCGGTCTCGGCGAGGCGGGCGGCGACGTCGTCGACGGACGTGAACAACGGGGCCTCCGGCGGGTCGGGAGCGGGGTCCGGCCACCTATCTAAGCGCTTGTTCAGATCCTGTGTCGAGTGGGGACCACGTGCCGGGAGGAGGGCGTCTCCAAGCGGTCGATGTACCAGCTCTTCGACAGCAAGGACGCGATGCCGGCCGCGAGCCTGGAGCGGCGCATCCCGGGGTACGAGGCTCGGTTCGCCCACCCCGACCCGGAGTCCGCCACCCCCCCCGCCTCGCGGCGTCTGGACCTAGGGGGCTGCTCCGGAATGGCCTGGCACCCCATGTGCCTCTGTGAGCCGCCCTGCCCTCCGCGCGGGCCGGCTGTGCCCCGTGTGGGCCAGCACAGCGCGCCGGTCCGCTCGTCCACCCGGTCCAATGAAACCGTGACCGCGCCCCCGGACGACTGCCTCGCGCGCAACGAGTGGATCTGCGGCGCCTATCTGAGCACCCGCCGCCAGATCCTCCTCGACGCGGTCGTGCAACACCTTCAGCTGACCGTCCTGTCGGTCCTGATCGGCTTGGTCATCGGCGTGCCGCTCGCCGTGCTGGCCCGCCGCTGGGGCTGGGCGGCGGGGCCGGTCCTCGCGGTGACGACGGTCCTCTACACGATCCCCTCGCTGGCGATGTACTCCCTGCTCCTGCCCCTGTACGGCCTCTCGGCCACGCTCGTCGTCGCCGGGCTGGTGCTGTACTCGCTCACCCTGCTCGTCCGGAACATCCTCGCGGGCCTGCGCGCGGTCCCGGAGGAGACCCGGCAGGCCGCGCGCGGCCTCGGTTACGGCCCGGTCCGCCTGCTCCTCACCGTGGAACTGCCCCTCGCCCTGCCCGCCGCGATGGCCGGTCTGCGCATCGCCACCGTGTCGGCGGTGTCCCTGGTCACGGTCGGCGCGATCGTCGGGTTCGGCGGCCTCGGGAACCTCATCTACGCGGGCATGAACACCTACTTCAAGGCGCAGGTCCTCACCGCGTCCGTGCTGTGCGTGCTGATCGCCGTCGCCGCCGACCTGCTCCTGCTGGGCGTGCAGCGGCTGATCACGCCCTGGACCAGGGCGGGCCGCGCACGCGTGCCGCCACGGCGCCGGCGGGCACGCCCGAGGGCCGTCGGGGCGAAGGCGGGACGGGCATGAGCGCCGCCCGGCCGAGGACGAGGACGGGGTGCGCATGAGCACGCTCACCGCGACCTGGGACTGGCTCGCCGACCCCGCGCACTGGTCGGGCGACGACGGGGTCCGGCACCGGCTGCTCCAGCACCTGGTGCTCACCGTGGTCTGCCTGGTCCTCAGCTGCCTGATCGCGCTGCCCGTCGCCCTGGTCCTGGGCCACCTCGGCAAGGGCGGCGCGCTCGCCGTGAACATCTCCAACATCGGCCGGGCCGTGCCCACCTTCGCGGTCCTGGTCCTGCTGCTTCTGACGCCGGTCGGCAGGTGGGGCGAGGGGCCCACGGTGGTGGCCCTGGTGCTGTTCGCCGTACCGCCGCTGCTCACCAACGCCTACGTCGGCATGCGCGAGGTCGACCGCGGTGTCGTACAGGCGGCCCGGGGCATGGGGATGACCGGACGGCAGATGCTGCTGCGCGTGGAACTGCCCCTGGCGCTGCCGTTGATCCTGAACGGGGTGCGGATCGCCGCCGTCCAGCTCGTCGCCACCGCCACCATCGCCGCGCTCGCAGGGGGCGGCGGCCTCGGCCGGATCATCACCGCCGGCTTCAACCTCGCCAGCACACCCCAGGTGGTCGCCGGCGCCCTGCTCGTCGCCGTCTTCGCACTGGCCGTCGAGGGCATCTTCGAACTCGCGGAGAGGCTGACACCGACGTGGGCGCGGTCCGGCCGATGACCGGCAACGGCGTGGGTACGGGGTGCCCGACGACCGGCGCATGCTGGGACCGGGGGCAGCCGACGGGCGGCGTCCCCGCAGACCCGCGAGGGCCGGCGGGTGGTGCTCCTGTGGGCTCGTGGCGGTCGATGCGCGGTGTCCTGGCGGATCCGCAAGGGTTGGTGGGCGGGGCCTCTGCAGAGGTGCAACGGCCGGTGGACGGTGCCCCCGCGGAGCCGCAGCGGTCGACGTGCGGAGCCCCCGTACACCTGGCACGGTCCGTCAGAAGGGTCCTCGCTCTCCTCCCTCTCCTCGCCCTCACCGCCTGCTCCACCGGCCCCTCCCTGGAGAACCGGGGGCAGGTCACCGCGCCGCCCGGTGACAGTCGCCATCTGACCATCGGCTCGGCCGGTTTCACCGAGAGTGATCTGCTCGCCCAGATGTATGAACAGCTGCTGAACCAGGCGGGGTACAAGACCTCCATCCTCACGGTCGCCAACCGGGAGCTGTACGAACCGGCGCTGGAGTCCGGGCAGATCGACGTCGTGCCGGAGTACGCGGCCACCTTCGCCGACTGGCTGAACGCCAAGACCCACGGCGCCGACGCGCGACCGGTCGGCTCACCCGACCTCGCCGCCACCATGGACGCCCTGCGCACGCTCGCCACACCCCGTGGGCTCACCGTCCTCCCACCCGGCCGTGCCGTCGACCAGAACGCCTTCGCGGTCAGCGCCGCCTACGCCCGTGAGCACCACCTCAAGACCCTCAGCGACCTCGGCGCCGCGAAGCTGAAGGTGCGGCTCGCCGCCGGTGACGAGTGTGTGCAACGGCCGTACTGCGAACCGGGGTTGAAGAAGGTGTACGGCATCGGCATCACCGGCGTCGACCCCAAGGGCGTCGGCACCACACAGGCGAAGCGGGCCGTGCAGGAGGGCCGGGACCAGATGGTGCTGACCACCACCACGGACGCCACGCTCGACTCCTTCGGCCTGGTGCTGCTCGCCGACGACAGGCATCTGCAGAACGCCGACTACGTGGTCCCGGTGGTCAACCGTTCCCGCGCCGGCAGCGACCGCGTGGCCAAGGCGCTCGGCAGGCTCAACGACGTTCTCACGACGAAGGACCTGGCACAGCTGAACCAGCAGGTCGACAGCTGGCGGCGGCTGCCCGCCGACGTGGCCCGGACCTACCTCAAGGAAGAGGGCCTGCTGAAGTAGGAGGCCTCACGCGTCCGCCACCGAGTCGAACGGCACCTGCCCCCGCGTCACGCCCCGCGCATCCGCGTCCACCGAGCGGCGCAGCGCCTCGTGCAGCTTCGCCGGGGTGAGCACGCCGAGGAAGCGTGCGCCGTCCAGCACCGCGACCCACCCGGCGTCGTACTGGAGCATCACCCCGAACGCCTGCTTCAGCGGCGCGCCCACCGGCACCCATGCGGTCATCCGGTGGGCCAGGTCCCCGACCCGGCCGCCCGCCGCCAGTTCGTCGATGCCGGCCCAGCCGTGCAGATCGCCGTGCCCGTCGAGGACCACCGTCCACCGCGCGCCCTCGGCCCGCAGCCGCTCGACGGCCCGTTCGGCGGGCTCGTCCAGCCGGGCCACGGGCGGCTGCTCCAGGTCGTCCCGCTCGATCGCGGTGACCGACAGCCGCTTCAGCCCCCGGTCCGCGCCCACGAAACCGGCGACGTACGCGGTCGCGGGTGCCCCGAGCACCGCGCCCGGTGTGTCGAACTGCTCGATGCGGCCCTGTCCGTAGACGGCGATGCGGTCCCCGAGCCGGACGGCCTCCTCGATGTCGTGCGTGACCAGCAGCACCGTCTTGCGCACGGCGGCCTGCATGCGCAGGAACTCGTCCTGCAACTGCTCCCGCACCACCGGGTCGACCGCGCCGAACGGCTCGTCCATCAGCAGCACGGGCGGATCCGCCGCGAGCGCCCGCGCCACCCCGACCCGCTGCCGCTGCCCGCCGGAGAGCTGTTCCGGGTAGCGCGGCCCGTACGTCTTCGGGTCCAGCCCCACCAGGTCCAGTAGCTCGGCGGCCCGGGCCCTTGCCTGCGCGCGCTTCCAGCCGAGCAGTGCGGGCACGGTCGCGGTGTTGTCCAGGACGGTGCGGTGCGGGAAGAGGCCCACCTGCTGGATGACGTACCCGATACGGCGGCGCAGTCGCACCGGGTCGACGCCGGCGATGTCCTCGCCGTCGACGAGGATCCGGCCGGAGGTCGGTTCGATGAGCCGGTTCACCATCATCATGGTCGTCGTCTTGCCGCAGCCCGACGGCCCGACCAGCGTGACCAGCTCGCCCTCGGTCACCTCGAAGGAGAGGTCGTCCACGGCCGTCGTACCGTCCGGATAGCGCTTGGTGACGTGCTCGAACCGGATCATTCCCTCACGCTAACGGCGCCGGCGGCAGCGTGCTCTCCGGCCGGGTGAAACGAGTCAGACGATCCGTGCCGCACCTCTGGAGACAGCCGCAGCTGCCCGAATGGCGTCACTCGTCGATGACCGTGGACCACCGCAGCGACCCGCTCGGCGTGGACGCGGACGCGCCGAGGTCCGCCTGGCGCACGGAGCCGGCGCTGCGCGGCCGTCGGCGGACCGCGTAGCGCATCCGCGTGGCCACCGCGCCCGGCCGTCTCACCCGGGGCCGTCCGGACGTCTGGGACAGCGGCCGTGCCGGGAAGAGGCCGGGCAGCCCGGGCGCACCCCTGGGCCACTCTTGGGTCACTCCGCGCATCCCTGCCGCCGACCCGGTCAGCTCAGCAGGATCACTTCCAGCTTCCGCGGGCCGTGCACGCCCTCCACCCGGTCCAGTTCGATGTCGCTGGTGGCCGACGGGCCGGAGATCCAGGTCAACGGGCGGACCGGGTCGAGGCGTTCGAGGGCCTGGGGGACCGAGGAGACGACCTGGCCGGGTACGCGCACGACACAGATGTGGTGGTCGGGGATGAGCGAGATACGGCGCCGGCCCTGGTCGGGGGAGCCGTCCAGGACGATCGTGCCGGTCTCGGCGATGGCCACGGCGCATCCCGTCACCACGCTGTCCACCCGGTCCAGCCGCTGCGTCGTGCTCGACGCCCGGTCGTGGATCCGCACCGGGTCCGCCGCGGCCATCCACTGCGGCGGCAGCCCGGACGGCACCAGCACCTCCTGCGCGCCGTGCTCGGCCAGCAGCCGCATGATGAGCAGCGGCAGTTCCTCCGCGTCGGCGCGGTGCACGATCGCCCGGTAGTCCGCCAGGTTCTCGGCCAGCAGCTCCACCGTCTGCCCGGTCGTGCGCTCTCCGTGCTCGCGCAGATAGTCCCGGGGCACCGCTTGCCCGTACGGCCGCTCGTCCGGTGTGACATCGGCGAGCGCCCGCCGCACCCGGCCCAGGATCCTGTCCCTGCTGCTCACTTGGCGCCGTCCTTTCCGCCGTGCGTGCGCTGCCACCAGTCCCGGAACGGCTCCGCCGGCACGGCCGGCAGATCCCGGGTGCCGCTCCACGCCTTGCCCGGGCCCGGCAGGGTGCGGGGGTGCAGCCGGCGGGTGCGGGAGGCGAGCCGCTGACCGGCACGCAGGGCGGCGGGGTGGGCGAACGCCCAGCGCGCCGCCCGCATCGCCGCCCGCTCGGCCGCGTGTCCCTTGGCCGGTTTCAGCACCACCTTGTTGCCCTGCCGCACCGCCGGGCCGCCCTCCACGACCCGCTCCCGCAGGTGCACCAGCACCTCGGGGATGTCGATGGCCACCGGGCACACCTCGTAGCAGGCGCCGCACAGGCTCGACGCGTACGGCAGCGAGGCGTCGATCTCGCTGGCCGTGCCGCGCAGTTGGGGGCTGAGGATCGCGCCGATCGGGCCCGGGTAGACCGAGCCGTAGGCGTGGCCGCCCGCCCGCTCGTACACCGGGCACACGTTCAGACAGGCCGAGCAGCGGATGCAGCGCAGGGCCTGGCGGCCCACCCGGTCGGCGAGGGTGTCGGTGCGGCCGTTGTCGAGCAGCACCAGGTGGAAGGTCCGGGGCCCGTCCTCGTCCGTGGTGCCGGTCCACATGCTCGTGTACGGGTTCATGCGCTCGGCGGTGGAGGAGCGGGGCAGGGTCTGCAGGAAGACCTCCAGGTCCCGCCAGGTGGGCACGATCTTCTCGATGCCGACGACCGAGATCAGTGTCTCGGGGAGGGTCAGGCACATCCGGCCGTTGCCCTCGGACTCGACGACCACCAGGGTGCCGGTCTCGGCGACCATGAAGTTGGCGCCCGAGATGGCGACCTTGGCCCGCAGGAACTTCTCCCGCAGGTGCAGCCGGGCGGCCTCGGCGAGCTCGGCGGGCGTGTCGGTCAGCCCCTCGGGAGCCGGGCGGCCCCACGCGCCCATCTCGGAGCGGAAGATGTCCCGGATCTCACCCCGGTTCCGGTGGATGGCCGGCACCAGGATGTGCGAGGGCCGGTCCCTGCCCAACTGCACGATCAGCTCGGCGAGATCGGTCTCGTAGGCGCGGATGCCCTCGTCGAGAAGGGCCTCGTTGAGCCCGATCTCCTGCGTGGCCATCGACTTGACCTTGACGACCTCCGCCTCACCGGTCGCCTTCACCAGGTCCGCGACGATGCGGTTGGCCTCGTCGGCGTCCGCCGCCCAGTGGACCGTACCGCCCGCCGCGGTGACCGACTCCTCCAACTGCTCCAGATACCGGTCGAGATGGCGCAGCGTGTGGTCCTTGATCCTGCGGCCCGCCTCGCGCAGCTCCGCCCAGTCGTCCAGCTCGGCCACCGCGCGGGCGCGTTTGGCGCGGATGGTGTGCGTGGCGTGGCGCAGATTGCCGCGCAGGGTGGGGTCGTGGACGGCTTTCCGCGCGGCCTGTGGAAAGGCCGGCATGCCGACGAACGTTCCGCTCATGCCGCCGGTTCCTCCTCCGTGCTCGCCAGGATTTCCGCGATGTGCACCGGCCGCATGCCCGTCCGCAGCCGGCTCATCGTGCCGCCGATGTGCATCAGACACGAGTTGTCGGCCGCGCACAGCACCTCGGCGCCGGTCGACTCGGCGTTGCGCACCTTGTCCGCGCCCATCGCCGCCGACACCTCGGCGTTCTTCAGCGCGAACGTGCCACCGAACCCGCAGCACTCCTCGGCACCCGGCAACTCGACCAGCTCCAGCCCCTTGACGGCCTGGAGCAGCCGGCGCGGCCGGTCGCCCAGGCCCAGGCCGCGCAGCCCGTGGCAGGTCGGGTGATAGGTGACCGTGTGCGGGTAGCAGGCGCCCACATCCGTCACGCCGAGCACATCCACCAGGAACTCCGTCAGCTCGTACGTCTTCGGCACCACCGGCGCGAGGGCCCGCGCGAGCGCGTCCCCGCGCCCCTCGGCCCTGGCCCGCTCGCCCATCCGGGGATACAGCTCCCGCACCATCGCCCCGCAGGACCCGGACGGGGTCACGATCGCCTCGTACTCCCGGAAGACATCGGAGAAGTGCCGGGCCAGCGGCTCGGCCTCGTGCCGGTAACCGGTGTTGTAGTGCGCCTGGCCGCAGCAGCTCTGGCCGCTCGGGAAGTCGACGTCGACCCCCAGCCTGGTCAGCAGTTTCACCACGGCGCGTCCGGTGTCCGGATAGAGCGTGTCGTTGACACAGGTCAGGAACAGGGCGACACGCATCGCGGCTCCTCGGCGTCGGTCATCGGATGAGTGCAGGGTAGTGGGCGGACACCGCCGAGGGGAGAGGGCCTCGCCGGGCGGACGCCCTCACCCCGGGGCCAGCCGCGCCTCGGCCTCCCGCCGGCGGGCGCCGCCGCCACGGGGCGCGTACCGGGTCAGCGGCCGGGTACGGGTGAGCAGCCGGCGCATCGCCGCCAGGTCGCCGACCAGCCCGTGCGCCCGGGCCCGCACGAGGACGTCGCCCAGGGACGCCGCCTGCGTCGCGCCCGCCACCACGGGCAGTCCGCAGGCGTCGGCCGTCAGCCGGCACAGCAGCGCGTCGCGGGCGCCGCCGCCGACGACGTGCACCACGTCCACCGGATGGCCGGAACGTCTCGTCCCCGGCGTCCACCACCGAGCGCGGCGGCGGCACGGGTGCCGGCCTCGCGCAGCAGCGGTCCCAAGTCCGGCTCGCCCCAGGCGCGTTGACACTCCTGGAGCAGCCACCGCCCCATGATGTCGCGCAGACACCGGACCGTGCCGTCCAGCCCAGCTCGTTGCTGAAGTTCGCGGCCCGGCTCTCCTCGGTCAGCACCGTGCCGTCCAGCTCCGGCCCGGCCGGCGACCAGGTGCCGGTGCGGATGTACGCGAACCGCTCGCGCCCGGCCGGTACGGCAGCCCGCCGTCACCATGGGTGCCCTCGCCGCCGAGTGCTGCTGGAGGGGACCGAGCAGGGCGAGGGCGGGCGGACGCACGAGCACCGCCGGGTGGTGCTCCAGCCGGAGCTGGTGGGTACGCCGTTCCGGCCTCGCCGCACGCTGAGCCGTACCCCGGCCGTAGCTGACCGTGGGTTCAGTGACAAACCATGATCCCGGGGGTCGGCGGGCGCCCGGGTCATGTGCTGAACTGGGTCCCGTCCCTGCCGTCCGTCCCGGGAGACCCGTTGAGCCTCAGCTACCGCCAGCCCGGCGTCATCCTCACCGACCGCCGCTTCACCGTGCCCCTCGACCACGCCGACCCGGACGGCGAGACGATCGAGCTGTACGCCCGTGAGGTGGTCGCGAGTGACAAGGCCGGGCAGGAACTGCCGTGGCTGCTGTATCTCCAGGGCGGCCCGGGCTTCGGGGCGAATCGTTTCGTCGGGCGTCAGGCCTGGCTCGACCGGGCCCTGAAGGACTACCGCGTCCTCCTGCTCGACCAGCGCGGCACCGGCAGCTCCACACCCGCCACCCGGCAGACGCTCCCGCTGCGCGGCGGCCCCGCCGAGCAGGCCGGCTACCTCACCCACTTCCGCGCCGACTCCATCGTCCGGGACTGCGAGACCATCCGCCCCGAGGTCACCGGCGGCGGCCCGTGGACCGTGCTCGGCCAGAGCTTCGGCGGCTTCTGCACGGTGTCGTACCTCTCCCTCGCCCCCGAGGGCCTCGCCACCGCCGTCATCACCGGCGGCCTGCCCTCCCTGCACGCCCACGCCGACGACGTCTACCGGGCGGCCTATCCGCGCATCGAACGCAAGGTCACCGCGCACTACACGCGCTACCCGCAGGACGTGGAACGGGTCCGCCGCATCGCCGACCACCTCCTCACCCAGGACGTGGTCCTGCCGAACGGCTACCGGTTCACCGTCGAGGCCTTCCAGTCGCTCGGCCTGATGCTCGGCACGAGCGACGGCAGCCACCGGCTGCACCACCTCCTGGAGGACGCCTTCGTCCGCACCCCCGGCGGCCCGGAGCTGTCGGACGCCTTCCAGGAGCACGCCCAGTCCCTGCTGTCGTACGCCGCGCACCCCCTCTACGCGCTCGTCCACGAGTCGATCTACGGCCAGGACACCCGCCCCACCGCCTGGGCCGCCGAGCGGGTCCGCGCCGAGTTCCCGCAGTTCGACGCGGCGAAGGCGCTCACGGGCGACGGCCCCGTGCTCTTCACCGGCGAGACGGTCCACCCCTGGATGTTCGAGACCGACCCTGCGCTGCGCCCGCTGCGCGAGACCGCCGACCTGCTCGCGGCCCGCACCGACTGGCAGCCCCTGTACGACCCCGCTCGCCTCGCCGCCAACGAGGTCCCGGTCGTGGCGGCCGTCTACCACGACGACATGTACGTCGACACCGCCCACTCCCTGGAGACCGCCCGCGCCATCCGCGGCCTGCGCACCTGGGTCACCGACGAGTTCGAACACGACGGCCTCCGCGCGGGCGCACCGCGGGTCCTGGACCGGCTGCTGGCGCTGGCACGCGACGAGGTGTGAAGCGCCGGGCACGGGCAGCGTCCGACGGGGCGCGGGGCTCTGTCCGGCATGCGGCCGCCGCCGCGTGGGCGCGGCCGCGCGACGGCGCCGCAGACGCCCCACGGCCCAGCGTGCACCTGCCCCTCGCAACACCTGCCCCTCGCAACACCTGCCCACCGCGGTCGGCTCTCCCGGCGCAGCGCATAGTCTGCGGCACATGACAGAGGCGAATCACAACCAACTCCAGCCCATGCCCGACGACTGGCAGCGTGCCCTGGCCGTGGTGGCGCACCCCGACGACCTCGAATACGGATGCTCCGCGGCCATCGCGGCCTGGACCGACGCCGGCCGGGAGGTCACCTATGTCCTGGCGACCCGTGGCGAGGCGGGCATAGACACCCTGGACCCGGCCACCTGCGGCCCGCTGCGCGAGCGCGAGCAGCTGTCCGGCGCCGCCGTCGTCGGCGTCACCACGGTGGAGTTCCTCGACCACCGGGACGGAGTGATCGAGTACGGCCCCGCGCTGCGCCGGGACATCGCCGCCGCCATCCGCCGCCACCGCCCCGAACTCGTCCTGACCCTCAACCACCGGGACACCTGGGGCGGTTTCGCCTGGAACACCCCCGATCACGTGGCCGTGGGCCGGGCCACCCTGGACGCCGTCGCGGACGCCGGCAACCGCTGGATCTTCCCGGAACTCGTCGAGCAGGGCCTCGAACCGTTCAACGGCGTCCGCTGGACCGCCATCGCCGGCTCCAGCAGACCCACCCACGCCGTCGACGCCACACCCGGACTGGAGCGGGCGGTGGCTTCGCTGCTCGAACACCGCACCTACATCGAGGCGTTGACCGACCAGGACCCGGAGACCTACGTCCGCGAGTTCCTCACCGCACAGACCACCGCCCTCGCCGAGCGCTTCGGCGGCACACCGGCGGTGGCCTTCGAGGTGTTCAGCCGCTGACCCGGCCGGGAGCCGCGCCGAGTTGACCCTCCCCTAACGTCAGGCTTGAGGCTGTGAGCGGACGAAAGGGCAGGCGCATGGGCCACTCGGTGGGGCAGGTGGCGGCGTTCGCAGGGGTGACCGTGCGGACGCTGCACCACTACGACAAGGAGGGACTGCTCGCGCCCAGCGAACGCAGCCAGGCCGGCTACCGCTCCTACAGCGACGCCGACCTGGCCCGGCTCCAGCAGATCCTCTTCTACCGGGAACTCGGCTTCCCGCTCGACGAGATCGCCGTCATCCTGCGGGACCCGCAGGCGAACGCCCTGCACCATCTCCGCTCCCGGCAGCGGCAGTTGCGCGAGGAGATCGACCGGCTGGAGCGCCTCGCCGAGGTGGCGGAACAGGCCATCGAGGTGCAGCGCACCGGGGTGGCGCTCACGCCCGAGGAACGCTTCGAGGTCTTCGGCGAGATCTCCTTCGACCTCAGCTACGCCACCGCGGCACAGCTGAAGTGGCGGCACTCGGCGGCGTACCGCGAGGCGATGGCACGGGCCGGGGCGCACACCAAGGAGGACTGGCGGCAGCTCATGGGTGAGACCGCCGCCTGGCGGGGCGAGCTGCTCGCCGCCTTCGACGCGGACGAACCCGCCGACGGCGAGCGGGCGATGGACCTCGCCGAGGAGCACCGCCGCCATCTCACCCGCTGGTTCGCCCCGTGCCCGCCGGACATGCACCGGCGCCTGGCGGACGACCTCGCCGCCGACCCGCGCGCCTTCGCCCTCCTCGTGCCGCCGTCACACGCACGCCCCGGCCTCGCCGCCTATGTGAGCAAGGCGATCCACGCCAACGCCGCGCGCCGTGACGGCTCCCGCACCGATCCAGAGGAGCACCCATGAGAATCCTGATCGCCACGGCCGGATCACGCGGCGACGTCGCGCCCTACACCGGTCTCGGCGCCGTACTGGCCGAGGCCGGGCACGAGGTCACGCTGGCCACCACCGACGCCTTCGCCCCGCTCGCCCACGGCGCCGGCCTCGGCTTCCGGCGGCTGCCCGCCGACCCGCGGGCACACGGCGGCGCCGGCGGCGGACGCGAACTGATGCGCACGGCCGCCGCCTTCGCCCGCGAACTCGGCCGGGGGTTCGCCGAGGTGGCCGCCGAGGGCGCGGATCTGCTGCTGCTGTCGGCCACGACGGCCCCGCTCGGCTGGCATCTCACCGAGGCCACCGGAACACCGAGCCTCGGCGTCTACCTCCAGCCGACGGCACCGACCGGCGACTTCCCGCCCGTCGTCACGGGCGTACGGTCACTGGGCCGGGCCGGTAACCGTGCGGCCGGCCGCTTCGCCCTGCGCATGGCCGACCGCGTCTTCGGGCAGGCGGTCACCGAGCTGCGCCGCGACCTCGGGCTGCCGCCGCTGACCGCGGTCGCGATGCGCCGGCGCCGGGAACAGGAGAACTGGCCCGTGCTGCACGGCTTCAGCACGGCCCTCGTGGCACGTCCCGCAGACTGGCGGCCCGGACTGGAGGTCGCCGGAACCTTCTGGCCGTACGTCGGTGCCGGTGAGCACCTGCCCGCCGTCGTGGAGGACTTCCTGCGGGCCGGGCCCCGGCCGGTGCTCGTCGGCTTCGGGTCCATGGCGAGCGGGGAGGGCGAGCGGCTGAGCGAGATCGCCGTACAGGCGCTGCGGCGCGCGGGGTTGCGCGGCATCCTGCAGTCGGGCGCCGCCGGGCTCGCCGCCGACGGCGACGACATACTGACCATCGGCGAAGTGCCGCACGCCCTGCTCCTGCCGCGGCTCGCCGCCGTCGTCCATCACGCGGGCGCGGGCACCACGGCCGCCGCACTGCGCGCCGGGGTCCCGGCCGTTCCCGTGCCGGTCACGGCGGACCAGCCGTTCTGGGCGGCCCGGCTCGCCGCGATCGGCGCCGCCACCGAGCCCCTCCCGTTCGCCGCCCTGAGCGTCGGCCGGCTCGCCGAGGCCCTCGACCGGGCGGTGCGCCGGCAGACGTACAGCAGGGCCGCCGCGACCGCCGCGGCGCGGCTGGCCGGGGAGGACGGCGCGGGCCGGGTACGGAAGGCCGTCGAACAGCTCGCACAGCGCTGACCCGCACGGTCCGCAGGCCCGGGTCGGCGCGGAGCTGCGCGACGCCGGCCTGACCCACGCGGATCTCACCGGCGCGTTCTTCCCGACCCGGCCGCGGCTCGACGCGGCTCGCGGGCACGCGGGAGAAGCTGCCGGCGTCAGTCAGCCGACCTGTGGACCGGACAGCGGGTCGCTGACGCCGGGTGCTCCGGTGACGGCGCCGCGCGGTGCGCGTGCCGCACGGTGCCGTCGCCCGTCTGCGGGCCGGTCGTCGCGGTGGCGGCCGCGGATCCGGCGCAGCCCCGCTCCTCGTCGCGCCGCCGCTCCCCGGACGGCACCGCTCGCCGTCGCTCCAGCCCCAGCCGCAGCCCCTCCGGCATCACCGTCAGCCGTTCCGTCACGGTCAACCGGTAGGCGGGGTCGGCCGAGAGATCGTAGCGGCGCAGCAGCAGGCCGAGGACCAGGGTCGCCTCGTGCAGGGCGAACTGGCGGCCGATGCAGGCCCGCGCGCCGGTGCCGAAGGGCTTGAAGGTGTGCGGGGGACGGGCCCGTACGGCCGCCGCATCGAAGCGGTCGGGGTCGAAGCGGTCGGCGTCCTCGCCCCACACGTCCGGGTCGCGGTGCAGCATCGGGGTGAGCACGAGCGCCCACGCGCCCCGGAGCATCGGATGCTCCTCGGCGAGAACCGTGTCCGCGCGGGCTTCCCGGGCGAAGGCCGGCGCGGTCGGCCACAGCCGCAGCGACTCGTCCAGCACCCGGCGGACGTAGCGCAGCCTGGCGATCTGGTCGTAGGCGGGCTGCTCGGTGTCGCCCCAGACGCGGTTCACCTCGGCGCGGGCCCGGGCGGCGATCTCGGGGTGCCGGGCGAGGTAGTAGAGGGCGAAGGAGAGCGCGCCGGAGGTCGTCTCGTGGCCCGCCACCAGGAAGGTGATCACCTGTCTGCGGACGTTCTCCGCCGACAGCCTCTCGCCGGTCTCCGGGTGCGCCGTCTCCAGCATCCGGTCCAGCAGGTCACCGTCTGCCGGGCCGGAACGCCGACGGGCCGCGACCAGGTCGTCGACCGTGCGGTTGAGGTGAGCCGTGTCGGCGGCGTTGCGCCGGGCGGCGGCGCGCAGCAGCAGCGGGGCCAGCGGCGCGGGCACGCTGTTCAGACGCTGGGCGTAGGTGAGCGTGCCGACCATCGCGGTGACGAAGGGATGCGGCCGGTCCCGCTCGAAGGAGCCGAAGTCGTGTCCGAACCCGGTGCGTGCGATGGTCTCCAGCGTCAGTCTGGTCATGTCCCCGGGCACGTCCACCGTACGGCCGGCCGCCGCCTCGCGGTCCCAGTGGTCGGTCAGGCGCTGCGCGACCGCCAGCATCATGCCGTGGTACCCCTCCATGGCCTCCCGGCTGAACCCGGGCGCCAGGACGTCGTGCGCCAGCTGCCAGTTGGGCTCGTGGTTGTAGGCGGTGAACAGGCCGTCCCCGGCGAGGGGCCGGAGATTGGCCACGCCCAGCCCGACGTGCTTGCCGAACCGGGACTCGTCGGCCAGGTCCGCGACCAGCTTCGCGCCCCACACGAACACGAACTCCTTGCCGAAGGCCCGCCGCCGGAAGACCGGCCCCAGCTCGCGCGCGATGCGCATGGAATCCTGCACCGGCCTGCGCCGGTCGGCGCCCAGCACATCGCCGAGCAGCGGCACCCGATGCGGCGGATGCGGGATGCGGCGCAGTTCGGGCCAGCCCTGCTCGGCGCTGCGGAAGCCTTTCGGCAGTCCCGGCCGCGGCTCCGTCGCCGGTGTCTTCTCCGTCTTCTCCGCTGTCTCCGCCATGACGCCGATCTCCCTTGATCCAGCGGGCCGTGGGCCTGTGACGTGAACCTGCCGCGTTCCTCCGCGTGCATCCGCGACGCGCGTGTTGTACGTGGGTTCAATAACGCGTTTCAGTGTGGGCCGCTTGTTGAACCCGCGTCAAGTAAAGTGACGCCATGCCCGCGAACCAGGGGGAGCGTGCCCGGCGCCGACTCAGCACCGAGGAGCGTCGTGAGCAGCTGCTGTCGGTCGGTGCGCGGCTGTTCTCGGAGAATCCCTACGACGACGTGTGGATCGAGCAGGTCGCCGAGATCGCCGGTGTCTCCCGCGGGCTGCTGTACCACTACTTCCCGAACAAGCGGGACTTCTTCGCGGCGGTCGTGGAGCGCGAGAGCGGGCGGATGCTGCGTATGACGGCTGCCGTGCCCGGTGTGCCGGTGCGTGAGCAGCTCGCCGCCGGCCTCGACACCTACCTCGCCTACGTCCAGGCCCACGCCCACGGCTTCCGTGCCTTCCACCGCGCGGACGCGGCCGGCGACCAGGCCGTACGCCGGGTCTACCACCGGGCCCTGGCCGCCCAGGAGCAGCAGATCCTCGCCGCGCTCGCCGCCGACCCCGAGTTCGGGCCCGCCTTCGAGGGTGCCCCGCAGGTGCGCCTGGCCGTGCGCGGCTGGCTCGCCTTCACCACGGCCGTGTGCCTGGAGTGGCTGCGCGACGGCGAGTTGACCCGTGAGCAGGTGCGTGACCTGTGTGCGCGGGCGCTGTTGGGTGTCCTCGCCTGATCCCCCTCGCACCGAGTGCTGTGGTTGGCGTGCGCCCCGATCTCCGATAGGTTAGGCAAGGCTTACCTAAGGAGGTCTCGGATGGGTGACACGCAGGACTGGACGGCCGCACCCGGCGCGGCGGAACGGGCACGGTCGGTGCTCGCCGTCGCCTGGTCGTGCGCGGTGACCGCGGACGGCGCCCGTGAGGAGTACGTCGGCGCGCACACCGTGACCGAGGACGGCGCCGTGCGGCTGACGGTGCCCGACGACAGCGCCCTGCTGACCGCGACCCTCTGCGCCCCGCGCCAGGAACCTCCCGCCGTGCTGGAGTTCGCCGACGTGGCACCCGTACCGGTACGGGGCCGGATCCGGGCCCGGCTCCACCTCGCCGGCTGGTTCGCCCCGGACCGCGGCACCGTGCTGTTCCGGCCCACCCGGGTGGTGCTCCGGCAGGCGTCCGGGGCCGTTGCCGTCGACCTCGACGAGTACGCCGCCGCCCGGCCCGACCCGCTCGCCCAGGCCGAGGCCCGCCTCCTCACCCACCTCGCCGACGCCCACCCGGACGCGGTGGAGCGCCTGACCCGCCTCGTGCGGCCGGAGAGCCTGCACGCCGCGACCCGTGTGCTCCCCCTCGCCGTCGACCGGCACGGACTGACCCTGCGCATCGAGCGCACCCGCGCCCACGGCGACGTACGGCTCCCCTTCCATACGCCCGCCGACGACGTCGCCCAGCTCACCGAGCGCATGCACGCCCTGCTGGCCCAGGCCGCTGCCGCCGCCTGCCCCCGCGCCCTACAGCGGCAGCGCGCAGACGGCGACCGGTGAGGCGAACGGCTCACCCGCCGGCCGGAGACCGCCGCTCCGCCGGTCCACATGGAAGACGGTGACCGTACCCGAGCGCTGGTTCGCCGCGAACAGCAGCCCGCCGTCCGGCGAGAGGGCGATCTGCCGCGGGAAGTCCCCGCCCGCCGGCACCGTGCCGAGCAGCCGCAGCCGGGCGCCGTCGGCCTCGACCGCGTACCGCGCGAGGCTGTTGTGGCCCCGGTTGGCCAGGAACGCGTATCCGCCGTCCGCGGTCACCACGAACTGCGCGGGGTAGTTGGTGCCGCCGTCCGACCCCGTCGGCTGGGGCTCGCCGATCGTCAGCCGGCCGGACGCGGGATCGTAGGCGCAGACGGCGACCGTGTCGTCCACCTCGTTGGCCAGATAGGCGTACCGGCCGCCCGGATGGAAGGTCAGATGGCGTGGTCCGGCGCCGGGTCGCGTGTGTGCCTGCGCCACCTCCGTCAGGGTGCCGTTCTCGTGGTCGAGGCGGTAGCTGTAGACGGTGTCGGTGCCGAGGTCGACCGCGAGGACATGACCGCCGTCCGGGCTGGTGAGGCACTGGTGCGCGTGCGGGCCCTGCTGCCCCGGCCCGGGTGGCGGGGCGGAGTGCGTGACCAGGGCGGTGCGCTCGCCGAGGGAGCCCGAGGCGTCGACCGGATGCACGGCGACACTGCCCGAACCGTAGTCGGCGCTCAGCAGCCAGCGTCCCGAAGGGTGCACCGACAGATGGCAGGGACCCGCGCCGCCCGTACTCCGCGCCCCCAGGATCCGCAGGTCCGTGAGACGTACCGCCGTCACGGCGCCGTCCTCCCGCTCGTCCACCGCGTACAGCGTGCGGCCGTCCGGATGCACGGCGAGATACGACGGGTCCGGCACGCCGGTGAGCGTGCCGGAACCGGTGATCAGGCCGGTCGACGGGTCGTACGAGGCCAGCCCGATGCCCGTGCCGCCGCCGGCGGTCGAGGTGTACGTGCCCACGTACAGCGGGCGCGGCCCGGGTGTCCCGCGGCGGGGAAGGGCGGCCGAGGGCTCGTCCGCCGCGGCGGGGGAGCCGGTCGGAGGAGCCGCCGGGGACGGCACGGCGACCGCGGCCGCCGCGCCTGCCGCGGCCCCGGCGAACCGGCGCCGGCTCCAGCCGCCCCCGGACTTTTGCCCGCACGGGGAAGAGCCCCGCCGCGCCGCCCTCGCCTCGTCGCCCATACCGCACCTCAGGTTGTCGGTCGCCCCGGCCCGTGACAGCAACCTTGGCCCGGCCGCGTCGCCAAGGGCAAGACCGGCAACGGGTGTTGCGGAGCGTGCAACGGGTGGCTCGTCACCACTCCCCGTCCTCGACCGGCTTGCCCGGCGCGTCCTTCAGCGGGGTCACCTGGCCCGCGGACGGCGGCTGCCAGGGGTCCAGGTCGTCACCCAGCCAGTCGCCGACCGGCTTGACCGACTCCAGGGTGCCGGTGGGGGCCAGATCCTCGGCATCGGCGTCGTAGTAGTCGAACCAGGGCAGTCCCGCGCGCGTGTACGCCGCCCGGTCCACCGGGGACGGCGGGGGCGCCTCGCCGGTGATGCGGCGCCACTCCGGCGGCGTGACCAGATGCACGAACAGCCGCCCGGCGGCCTCCTCGGACCAGTCCGCCAGCGGCCGTTCGTCCCGGTAGACCTCCTGCCGCATGGAGCCGCCGACGCCGAGGCCCATGGCCGCGGCGCGCCGGGGTGCGGCACCGGCGCCCGGCGGCGGGGCCGCGCCGGGAGCGGCCGGTCCCGGCGGGGCCCCGCCCGGGGCGGACGCCGTCATCGGCATCGCCGGGCCGCCGTACCCGCCCGCGGGCCCGGCCGACCGGGTCCTGCGGCGCGCCTCCTCCCGCTCCCGCTCCTGCTCCCGGCGCCGCCACTCGGCGAGCACCGGCTCCTTCAGCGGGAACGACTGGAGCTGCACCCCGCCCCACACCTCCTCGCCGGTGACCTGCCCCTCCACCGTCGCGCCGAGACCCAGCGGCACGGCGACGAACTGGCGGACGGTCCCCTTGCCGGAGTTGATGCCGTCCAGCCAGGGCTGGCGGGGCAGCACCACGTAGTTCTGCGGATCCCGGGCGAGACGGTCGCTCCAGGGCCGGCCGGACACCGCGCACACCTTGCCGACGCCGACCTGGAGCGCCGCCGGCTCCCTCGTGCCGGAGAAGCTCAGCCACATCGCCTCGCGCAGATACACCGGCAGCATCACCCCGCCGCGCGCCCGCCACTCGTCCGGGACGGTACCGGCGAAGTCCGCGACCCGCCGGACCGGGAACTGGCCCAGCCCCGGCGGCAGCGGATGCGTGCCCGTCTCCGGCAGCCGCAGCGTGCGGACGAACCGCACCGCCGCCCCGCCCGGCAGCCGCAGTGTGTTCCCGTCGATCCGCACCCCGGAACCGGTCATCCGTCGCCCCCTCGCCTGGCGCGCCGGACCTGCCCGGCGGCTTCCTCACGGATAACGTTCGCCGAACCCCGTACGGTTCCGCCACAGCTCCTCCTGCACCCCGAGCCGCTCGCGCAGCCGGGTCATCCGCGGCAGCTTCGTCCGCTGCTCGCGGGAGACCAGGTCGAGCTCCTCCAGCAGGCGGCGGGTGCGGTGCTCGGTGTTCAGCTCGTCGATGATCCGGGTCGTCTCGGTCAGCACGGCCCCGAGGAGCTGCCAGTTCGTCCAGTCCTTGCCGATCTCCTCCCGCAGCAGCTCGGCCAGCCGGTCCCGGGTGCCGGCCGCCGTGTGCAGCTCGGCCGACAGACGGGCCTCCGCCGACTCGGCGTTCTCGCTGAGATGGGTGGTGACCAGCACTCCGAAGCTGACCACCGCGTCCGCGATCTCCGACAGCAGCTGTTCCACGGTCGCCCCGACCCGGGGAGGGAAGAGGTCCTCGGACCCGCGGGCCTTGGCCAGGTCGGTGAAGGACCGGGCCAGCACCCGCAGGACCACCGTGCAGATCTCCAGCGTGTCGAGGCCGGTGCGCAGCACCACCCGGTGCAGCAGCCCCTCCTTGACGCGCGGATTGAGCCGCAGGCTGTCCTCGGCCTGCCGCAGCGAGGCGTCCACGTGGGCGATGTGCTGGTCCAGCCGGCGTGCCTCGTGCAGCCGTTCGGCCGCCCGCTCCCAGGGGATCCGGCCGGCGGCCTCCTCACCCATCCGCAGCATCAGCTGCCGCATCCGGCGTGCCAGGTCCTCCATCGAGCGGCCCGCCTCGTCCACCCACACCGGGGGCGGGAGCAGCAGGTTGCAGGCCGTCCCGACGACCGCGCCGATCAGCGTCTCCACGATGCGCGCCCACGCCGTGAACCCGACGGTGGTCACGCCGAGCACCAGCATGGCGCTGATCGCCACCTCGGCCACGTACTCGTCGACCCGCACCAGGTGCCCGACCGCCAGCGAGGCGACGATCAGCAGCGCGAGGCTCCACCAGGTCAGCCCCACCAGCACACTGAAGGCGATCGCGACCAGCACCCCGGCCACCACCGAGTTCACCCGGCGGATGCCGTTGGTGAGGGTGGCGTAGAAGGTCACCTGGACGACCAGGAGTGCGGTCAGCGGGGCGGTCAGCGGGGCCGGCTCGGGGCTGAGCCGCAGCGCGACGACGTAGGCGATCGTCGCCGCCGTCGCCGATCGCAGCGTCTGGACGACCACCGGCTGCCGGCGGCGCTCCAGCAGGCGCAGGAGTCCCGTGGTCCCCTTCTGTACGTCGTGCATCCCTTGGCCTGTTCCCCTTCCGGGGGCGGGACGAACGTCCTTCACACGCGGACCGCAGCTGTCCTCAAGGGTCCGTGCAGTGGCGCACGCCGCCCCGTTCCGGCCTGCCGACGCCTGTGGGCAGCTGCCCGTCGGCGCCGGGTCCGTGCCGGGCGACGGCGATGGCCACGCGTGCACGACGGCGTCCGGCGCACCGGCGCACCGGCGGCAGGGGCAGCGGGCAGAACCGGCCGCTCGTACCGGCGGCGGCGGGCCGGCGACCGGCCGCCGACCCCCTGGTCCGGCGGCTGCGCGCGGGGTGTTCCGAGTGTGGGGGCCACCGGGCACCCCCCGTGCCGGCAGGGGGGGTGCCCGGAGCGGTGCGGCGGTGGGCAGCCGTATGGTTCCGACCGGTGCCGGGACAGCAGCCTGGGGCCATGACACGGCATCGGCTCACCACCGTCCTGGCCCTGCTCACCGGCATCTTCGCGGCCGGGGCGGCGTTACCCGCGGCCGCCGCTCGGCCCGCGCCCCCCCACGGCCCGGACGAGCGTCCCGGTGACCGGCGAAGGCCCGGTCGTCACCGCCCTCGACCGCGCCGCCCACCCGCTCCGCACCGTCGAACCCGGCGGCCCCGACCGTGAC
Organism: Streptomyces sp. NPDC001851; assembly: GCF_040297165.1. Taxonomy (NCBI): domain Bacteria; kingdom Bacillati; phylum Actinomycetota; class Actinomycetes; order Kitasatosporales; family Streptomycetaceae; genus Streptomyces; species Streptomyces sp. NPDC001851. The sequence goes on from NZ_JBEOYR010000004.1 coordinate 257,676, forward strand.
CTCGGCGCCGTGGACCGGATGATCGGCGGCGCCGGGGGCGTGGGTCTCGGCGAGGCCACGCACAGTTCGCACGAGTTCTTCGCCCTCAAGGACCGGGTGTTCCGCCATCTCGTCGAGAAGAAGGGCTTCCGCACCTTCGCCCTGGAGGCACCCTGGAGCACCGGGCGGCGTCTGGACGCCTACGTGGTGCACGGCAAGGGCGATCCCCGGCGGATCATGCGCGAGGAGTTCCAGCGGGACTACCTGTGGTGGAACAACACCGACTATGTGCGCCTCCTGGAGTGGATGCGCGCCTACAACGTCCGCCACCCGGCCGACCCCGTCCACTTCGTCGGCGACGACACCGGCTGGGCCGGACCCGAGGCCTACGACACGGTCACCGGCTATGTGTCCCGCACCCACCCCGAGGCCGCCACCCGGCTCGCCGAGCTGTACCGGGGGCTGCGGCCGGCCGTGCCCACGGGCCCCTGCATCGAGCACTACCTGCACACGCCGTACCCCGAACGCAAGGCGATGGCCGGCGGTACGGGCCGCGCGCTGGAGCTGCTGAAGCGGCTCGGGCCGGGCACGGACCGGGCGGCGTACGAGGAAGCCGTGCGCAGCGCCACCGCGGTGGACCAGGTGGCCCGCCAGTACGCCTACGACTGAGTGTGGGCCTGACCTTCGACCGGGGGTCCTTCAACGCCACCGGCACGGACGACGCCGTCCACCGCTTCGCGCTCGGCCCCGCGGGACCGGGCACCAACGAGGCCACCCTGGACCGGGTACGCCTCAGGGACTACCTGGTGGACCTGCGTACGCTCCGCTCACCCGCACGCGGCTGGCTGGAGCGTGCCCGGCCGACCCGCAGCATCGGCACCGCCTGTCCCGACGGGCCGTACGACATCGCGCTCGCCCGCAGCCACGACGTGCTGATCCACCTTCACCGGGTGGCGGCCGCCCGGTTGCGCGACCGGTAGCCGGTGCACGCCGGGCCGTCAGGTGTACAGCTTGTCGATGAACGCGAACAGATTGCCCGTCATGCGGGCGATCTGCTCCTCCGTCGTCAGGCTCTCCTCGAACCGGGCGCCGGACTCCGGCACCTTCCTGCCCCGCACATACAGCGGACACGCCAGATCGGTGCACATGTACAAGCCGACCGAGTTGCCCTCGCGGCCCGCCGCCCCCGCCTTGCGCGCGGCCATCAGCGTCACACCGCCGCCGGGATGGGTGGTCAGACACAACGAGCACATGCTGCGGTGCAGAAAACCGCGCTGCGAGGCCTGGAAGCGCAGGGCGACGCCGACGACACGGTCGTCCCGTTCGGTGACCAGATAGCTGCGGTCGGGCGCCCCCGGATCCCGCCAGCCGAGGAAGTCCAGGTCGTCCCACGGGCGTTCACCGAGGTCCCGCGGGACCGTCAGCCTCTTGGCCTCCCCCTTGGAGCAGTTGATGAAGGAGTTGCGGATGACCTGCTCGGTGAGCGATCTCATGGGGGAGTCCTTTCGGATGCGACGGCGTGAACCTGGCGGACGTCAACCTAATGGGCCTAGGTTCTTGGCTAGCCTACGTAGCCAAGGAGTGTGTGGGCCAATGGATTTCCGGCAGGGACCGCGGCGGTCACCGCGGAGGCCCGCCGCTCGCCTCCGGCGGCCACACCCCTGGCGTCAGCACCCCCAACGCATAGGCCCGCGCGACCAGTTCCGTGCGGTTCGCGGCGTGCCAGCGGACCGACAGGCGGCGCAGGTGGTAAGTGACGCCGTCCTTGCTGAGACCCAGTTCGCGGGCGGCGCCGGCCGTGGTGGCGCCGCCCGCCAGCAGCGCCAGCACCCGGCCCTCCACCGGTGTGACCCGCGCCGGCTCCGGCTCGGCCGGCGCGCACTCGCCCCCCACCCGCAGCATCACCAGCAGGGCCGGGGTCTCGTCCACGCTGTCGCTGACCGGGTCCGCCGTCAGTTCCCCGAACCGCTCGGCCCCGCCGGGCGCCCGCCAGCGCACCGACACCTGGTAGCGCGAGCGGTGCCGCAGCCGCAGCGCCTCCGCGATCCGCTCCACCTGCGTGGCCTCCTGCGGCCGGAACAGCTCCAGCACGCCCCGGCCCCGCAGTTGCCCCGGCGTCGCACCGCACTCCGCCGCCATCGCGGGGTTGGCCAGCACCACCCGGCCGTAGACATCGCACACCGCGACCGGCACCGCCACCCGGTCGAAGAGCGTCAGGGCCCGGTTGCGCCACACGACCCCGTCGGCCCGTTCCGCGTCCACATCCACCTCCCGAAGTCACCGAGCAAGCGCTCTCATCCAAGACGAAGATCCAGGTCAGCGGCAAACCGGGGAGCCGAGGGCCGCGCAAGGCCCGTGACAGAGTTTTGACTGCGCGATCGTGTAGTGCGGTGGTACCTGCCGGCCCCGCGCGTGGATCACCCTGGAACGGAGTACTCCGTTACCGCGAGTACACCGTTACCGCGAAAGGCAGTTGTCGCGCCATGCCCCCCACCGCAGTGCACCCCGACCCGGCCGGTACCCTGCCCGGCGTCCCCATCGCCGACATCTCCGCCACCGGTCCCGGCCGCACCCCCTTGCAGCAGATCATGGGCCTGATGCGCGCCCACGGTCCGGTGCTGGTGCGCCGGCTGCACGGCCGGGACGTGCTGTTCGTCGCCGACGCCGACCTGGTCGCGGACCTCGCCGACGAGGAGCGGCTCGCCAAGCACGTCGGGCCCGCGCTGGAGAACGTCCGCTCCTTCACCGCCGACGGCCTGTTCACGGCGTACAACGACGAGCCCAACTGGGCCAAGGCGCACGACATCCTGATGCCCGCCTTCGCGCTCGGCTCGATGCGCACCTACCACCCGGTCATGCTCAAGGTGGCCCGCCGGCTCATCGACTCCTGGGACCGCGCGGCGCGCGACGGGCGCCCCGTCGACGTGCCCGACGACATGACCCGCATGACCCTCGACACCATCGGTCTGGCCGGGTTCGGCTATGACTTCGGCTCCTTCGAGCGCAGCGAGCCGCACCCCTTCGTGGAGTCGATGGTCCGCTGCCTGGAGTGGAGCATGAACCAGCTGGCCCGCACCCCGGGCCAGGACCACTCCGCGGCCGACGCGGCCTTCCGGGCCGACGCCGACTACCTCGCTCAGGTCGTGGACGACGTCATCGCCTCCCGCTCCGGCACCGACCAGAGCGGCGCGGAGGACCTGCTCGGGCTGATGCTCAGCGCCCCGCACCCCGCCGACGGCACCACCCTGGACGCCGCCAACATCCGCAACCAGGTCATCACCTTCCTGATCGCCGGCCACGAGACGACCTCCGGCGCGATGTCCTTCGCCCTGTACTACCTCGCCAAGCACCCCGCCGTGCTCCGGCTGGTGCAGCGCGAGGCCGACGCACTGTGGGGCGGCGCCGCCGACCCGGAGCCGTCGTACGACGACATCGGCCGGCTCACCTACACCCGCCAGGTCCTCAACGAGGCGCTCCGGCTGTGGCCGACGGCCGCCGCGTTCAGCCGGCACGCCCGTGCGGACACCGTCCTCGGCGGGCGGCTGCCGCTCGCCGCCGGCCAGGCCGTCACCGTGCTCACCCCCATGCTGCACCGGCAGCCCGTGTGGGGCGACAACCCGGAGCTGTTCGACCCCGAGCGGTTCACCGCCGAGGCGGAGGCGGCCCGCCCGGTGCACGCCTTCAAACCCTTCGGCACCGGTGAACGCGCCTGCATCGGCAGGCAGTTCGCGCTGCACGAGGCGACCATGCTGCTCGCCATGCTGGTGCACCGCTACCGGCTGCACGACCACGCCGGCTACCGGCTCACCGTCAAGGAGACCCTCACCCTCAAGCCGGAGGGCTTCACCCTCACGCTCACCCCGCGCACCCCCGCCGACCGCGTGCACGCCGCGCTGCCCGGCACCGCCCCCGCGCAGGACGGCCGGACGTCCGCCCCGGACACGCTCCCGGCCCGGGTCCGCCCCGGCACGAGCGTCCTCTTCCTGCACGGCAGCAACTACGGCACCTGCCGCGCCTTCGCCGCCCAGCTCGCCGACGAGGCCGCCGCCGTGGGCTGCGCCACCGAGGTCGCCGCCCTGGACGCGTACGCGGACGGACTCCCCACCGACCGGGCCGTCGTCATCACCGCCGCCTCCTACAACGGCCGCCCCACCGACGACGCCGGCGCCTTCACCGCCTGGCTCGACGGCACCCCCGACCTGACCGGCGTCACCTACGCCGTCCTCGGCGTCGGCGACCGCAACTGGTCCGCCACCTACCAGCACGTCCCCACGCGCATCGACGCCCGCCTCGCCGAACTCGGCGCCACCCGCCTGGCCGACCGCGCCGCGGCCGACGCCTCCGGAGACCTCACCGGCGCCGTCCGGCAGTTCACGGCCCGGCTGCGCACCGCCCTCCTGACCGAGTACGGCGACCCGGACGCCGTACCGGGCGCCCCGGCCGAGGAGCCCGCCCACGCCTACGAGGTGCGCACGCTGAGCGGCGGCCCGCTGGACGCCCTCGCCGCGCGGCACGAACTGGTCCCGATGACCGTGACCGAGGCGTACGACCTGACCGCGCCGGACCACCCGCGCACCAAGCGGTTCCTGCGCATCGCGCTGCCCGAGGGCGTCACCTACCGCACCGCCGACCACCTGGCCGTCCTGCCGGCCAACGCCCCGGACCTGGTGGACCGCGCCGTCGCCGCGTTCGGGCTCGACCCCGACGCCGTCCTGGACATCCGCGCCACCCGTCCGCGCCGCGCCGGCCTCGCCGTGGACCGCCCGCTCACCGCACGGCAACTCCTCACCCACCACGTCGAGTTGCAGGAGCGGCCGACCGCCCGGCAGCTGGCCCTGCTCGCCGAGGCCAACCCCTGCCCGCCCGAGCGCGCCGCCCTCGCCGCCCTGACCGGCGACGATCCGCGCACCCTGGTGGAGCTGGCCGAGGACCACCCCGCCCTGCGCGGCGCGCTGGACTGGGCGCTCCTGCTCGACCTGCTGACCCCGCTGCGGCCCCGCCACTACTCGGTGTCCTCCTCGCCGGCCGTCGACGCGGGCCACGTGGACCTCATGGTCTCGGTGCTCGACGCCCCCGCCCGCTCCGGCCGCGGGCGCTACCGGGGCGTCGGCTCCGGCCACCTCGCCGCCGTCCGGCCGGGCGACACCGTGTACGCCCGCGTCCAGCCGTGCCGCGAGGCCTTCCGCATCGATGACTCGGCACCCGTGGTGATGGTCGCGGCCGGCACCGGGCTCGCCCCGTTCCGCGGCGCCGTCGCCGACCGCGCCGCGGCCCGCACCGCCGGCACCGGGCTCCCGCCCGCGCTGCTGTACTTCGGCTGCGACGCCCCCGACGCCGACTTCCTGCACGCCGGGGAACTGCGGGACGCGGAGGCGCTGGGCGCGGTCTCCCTGCGCCCGGCCTTCAGCGCCGCCCCCGTCGGCGGCGCCGCCTTCGTGCAGCACCGTATCGCCGCCGAGGCCGACGAGATCTGGGAACTGCTGAACGCCGGTGCCCGGGTGTACGTCTGCGGTGACGGCGCCCGGATGGCACCGGGCGTCCGCGAGGCGTTCCGCACGCTGTACCGGGACCACGTTCCCGGCGCCGGCGCGGCTGACGCCGGGAAGTGGCTCGACTCGCTGATCGCGCAGGGGCGTTACGTGGAGGACGTGTACGCGGCGGGGTGAGCCGGGGGGGCGCCCCTCGGGGGCGCTCCCGCTTACCTCAGGGCGTGAACTAAGGGGTGGCGGAATATCGCCCGCCGCCCGCCCGAAGGGGTATGTTGCAGGTCGGACACGGTTCGTGAAGGGAGCCGCATGGCGGGGCGGAACGGGCGCACGGTACGCGACCTCAGGCGGGGCAACCGTACGGCCGTGCTGCAGAAGCTGTACTTCGACGGCCCCCTCAGCCGGTTCGAGCTGGGCCCGGCGACCGGTCTGAGCAGCGGCTCGGTCAGCAACGTGGTCGCCGACCTGATCACGGACGGCCTGGTCGAGGAGGCCGGCAGCGTCGAATCCGACGGCGGCCGGCCCCGCACCCTGCTGCGCGTCGCCCCGGACAGCGGCCAGATGATCGGCGTCGACGTCGGCGAAACCCGGGTCCGCGTCGAGCTGTTCGACCTGGCCCTGACCGAACTCGCCCGCACCGAACGCAGACTGACCCCGCAGGGCTGTTACGACGCCGAGGCGATCACCGGCCACATCCGCGACGGCATCGCCGAGGTCCTCGGCGCCGGACAGGCCGCGCCCGAGCGGCTGCTCGGCGTCGGCGTCGGGGTGCCCGGCATCGTCGAGCACACCCCGGACCGGGGCGCCGTCGTCCACGGCCAGACCATCGGCTGGGACGCGGTCCCGCTGGAGCGGCTGCTCCGCTCGTCGTCACAACTCCCCGGCTCGACCCGGTACTTCATCGACAACGGCGCCAAGACCCTGGGCCAGGCCGAGATGTGGTTCGGCGCGGGACGCGGCGCCCGCAGCGCCGTGGTCGTGCTCTTCGGGTCCGGCGTCGGTGCCTGCGTGGTCACCCCGGAGGCGGAGCACGGGCGGGCCGTCGAATGGGGACATCTGACGGTACGGGTGCGCGGGCGCCGCTGCCGCTGCGGCGCGCCCGGCTGCCTGGAGGCCTACGCGGGCGCCGGGTCGCTGCTCGCCCGCTGGCGGGAAGAGGGCGGCCGGCCCCCCGAGGGCACCGACGAGGAGACCGCGCTCACCGCGATGCTCACCGCCGCCTACCCGCCCCAGGGCGGCGAGCCCGACCCGGTGGCGCTGGCGGTCCTGGAGGAGACCGCCGAGTACCTCGGCGCCGGCCTGGCCGACCTGATCAACCTCTTCCAGCCCGAGCGGATCCTCATCGGCGGCTGGGCCGGGCTGCAGCTCGGCCCCCGCTTCCTGCCCGCCGTACGGCGCCACGCCATGACGTACGCGCTGCGCCACCCGGCCGGCAGGGTGACCATCGACCTCGGACGGCTCGGCCCGGACGCGGTCACCGTCGGAGCGGCGATCCTGCCGCTGGCCGAGTTCTTCGCGAGCGGCGGCCGACGCCCGGAACCGGTCACCGAGACCCGCCCGCCGGCATGGCACGCGGCGCTCCGGGAGCGGACACCACGCTGACGGTTCCGGTGCCTTCCAGGCGTTCGCGCGCGGTCACCTGCCAGCGGTCGACGATCTCCCCGCCTCGGACGACCGGGCCCAGCCCGGGATGACGACGGAGTGACCCGCACCGCTCGCCGCCGCTCAGCCCGACGGTTCGTCCGGTGCCGGGTGTTCGGGGTGGGCCGTGCCCGGGTCCGGTGCGCCGCGGGGCCCCGAGCCCGCCTCGTCCGTGTCGGGGACGTCGTCGGCCGGGGTCGCGTCGTCCTCACCCGGCCGGCCCGGCGTCACCCCCCACGGGTCCTCACCGGCGCCCGCCTGCTGGTCGGGCATGTCCCTCGGGACCGGGCCCCGGTCCTGGCCCGGCTCCGGCTCCCGTTGTGCGGTCATGGCGTTCTCCCCTCGGGCGTGGGCGTACGGCCCGTCAGCCGACCTTCCGTCCGCGCATCGGCTCGGTCTCCATCCCGGCACCCTTCTGCAGGCCGTCGAGGAACTCCTGCAGCACCTCCGTCGCCGTGCGCCGCGGCTGCCAGCCCAGCTCGGTGCGTGCGCGGCCGCAGTCCATCAGCGGCAGCCGCAGCACCGCGTCGAACAGGTGCGGCGAGGCCGGCAGCAGGTGCAGCCCCCAGGCCGCGGCGATCGCCGACCGGGCCGCCGCGCGCGGCAGCCGTACCGGGCGGCTGCCCAGCAGCTCGCCGAGCACACCGGCGTCGAGCGGCGGATCCGCCGCGAGGTTGAAGGCACCCCGGGCGCTGTCCGAGGCCACCGCGAGCCGGTAGGCCTCCGCGGCGTCGTCCGTGTGCAACGCCTGCACCCTGAGCCCCGGGATGTCCGGCAGGAACGGCAGCAGCTCCGGCCGGGCCAGCGGACCCGGCAGGAAGCGCCCGCCGAAGATCCGGCGCTGTTCGCTGGCGGACTGCCACTTGAACAGGAACGCCGGGCGCATCCGCACCACCCGCACCTCGGGATGGTCCCGCTCGAACACGTCCAGCGTGCGCTCAAGATAGGCCTTCTCACGGCAGTACGCGGCGTCGGGCCAGCCGTGCGTCGGCCAGGACTCGTCCACCGCGCGGTCCTTCGGACCCGGCGAGTAGGCGCCCACGGAGGAGGCGTGCACCAGCACCGGCACCCGGGCCGCGGCGACCGCCTCGAACACCCGGATACCGCCGAGCACATTGGTCCGCCAGGTGGCCGCCGGATCGTGCGTCGGCTGGAACGCCCACGCCAGATGTACCACGGCGTCCGCGCCCTCGAACCGTTCCGCGAGGTTCGCCTGGTCGGAGGCGATGTCGACCGCGGACCACTCGGTCTTCGGCGGCGACCACCCGGGCGTACGCCGGGCCAGTCCGCGCACCGACCTGACCCCCGGGTCCTCCGAGAGCAGCCGCACCACACTCGTGCCGACATTGCCGGTGGCACCCGTGACGACCACCCTGCTGCCCGCTGAGCTGCTCACCTTCGGCTCCTCTCGGCCCACGCTCCGGCGGACGGCCGGGTACCCGGGCCCGGCCGCGCGCACACCCGGGCATGACGTGGGAGGTAATCGACCGGTGCGCGCGATCCGGGGAACATCGAGGACGTCAGCGCGACCGAGAGGCGTCGCACCAGGTCCCACGGCCGAGGAGGCACCCCATGCCGTACTACGACAGCCCCGTCGACGGCACCCGTCTGCACTACGTCGACCACGGCCCCGCCGATGGCCCCGTCGCCGTCTTCGCGGCCAGCGCCTATCTCGGCCACGACATGTGGGAGTACCAGATGCTGCCGCTCGCGGAGGCCGGCTACCGCTGCGTCGCCCTGGACCGGCGGGGCCACGGCCGCTCCGACAGCCCCTGGTCGGGCTTCGACCTTGACACCCTCGCCGACGATCTGCACGGTCTGCTCGACCACCTCGACCTGCGGGAGGTCACCCTGGTCGGGCACTCCATCGGCACCGGTGAGGTGCTGCGCTGCCTGACCCGGCACGGCACCGCCCGCGTGGCCCGCCTCGCCCTGGTCGCCGGTGTCAGCCCGGGCGTGGTCCGTTCGCCGGGCACCCCGGACGGCGTGGACCCGGAGGTGCTGCGTGCCGACGACGAGGTGTTCCGGCGCGACCGGGCCGCCTGGTTCGTCTCCGGTGTCGACGCCTTCTTCGCCGCCCACCTGCCCGGCAACGAGGTGTCCCCGGAGTACGTCCGCCATCTGATCGGCCTCTGCATGGCCACCGGCCCGCGCGCCGCGATGGGCATCCGCGGGGTGGTCGCCGCCCTGGACACGGTGGCCGAACTGCCCGCGGTGAACGTGCCGGTGCTCGTCGTGCACGGCACCAACGACACTTCCGCGCCCCTGGCCACCACCGCGGAGCGCGTGGCCCGTCTCGTCCCGGACAGCACCCTGAAGGTCTACGAGCGCGGCGGCCACGGCCTGTTCGTCACGCACGCGGAGCGGCTCACGGCGGATCTGCGCGAGTTCATCGGCGCCGGAGCCCCCCGGGACGGCGCACTGGCCGGGGCGAAGGCCGACGCGTAGACGCCGTGCGGATCGTCCGTGCGGAAGAGGGCCCCGGCCGCGACGGGGGAATCACGACCGGGGCGATCAGGGGGTGGGTACGGAGGGCGGTCGCCTCTCGGCGAAGGGCTCCCGAAGGGCTCCACAGGGCTTCAGCCGGACGATCGTCCCCGTAGGCCAAGGCGAGGCGCGCATGTGACCTGCGCCACTTCCTATGGTGCTCCGGCCAGCGGACTCCCGTCGAGTCCTTCGAGCAGATCGGCGGGGTCGGCATAGACCGCCTCCGCCCCGGCCTCCTCCAGATCGGCCCGGGGGATCCCGCCGCACAGCACCCCCACACAGCGCACCCCGGCCTTGCCGCCCGCCCGCATGTCCCACACGGTGTCCCCGACGAACACCGCCCGCGAGGCCGGGACCCCGGCCAGTTCCAGGGCGTGTTCCACGGGCTCCGGCGCGGGCTTGCCCTCCCGCACGTCCTCCGAGCTCGCCGTGGCCGCGATCACCTCGTCGGCGTCGATGGCCCGGCGCAGGGCGCCCAGCTCGGCGCCGCTCGCCGAGGTGGCGAGGACGACCGTCCAGCCGTCCCGGTGCAGCCGGCGCAGCAGCTCCCCGGCCCCCGGCAGCGCGGGCAGCCGGTCGAAGTACTGGCCGTACAGGGCCTTGTGCGCGGCGCTCAGCTCGCCGTCCCGGTCCGTGTCGCGGCCGTCGCCGAGCAGGTGGGCGATCAGATCCGTGGAGCCGAGGCCGACCGCCCGGTGCACCGCGTGCATGGGCACGTCGTGTCCGGCCTGGCGGAAGGCCTCCCACCAGGTGACGACGTGCAGGTGGTTGGTGTCGACGAGGGTCCCGTCGACATCGAAGACGGCGGCTCGCTCCATCCCGGCTCCTTCCCTGGCTTCCTCCCGCCACCGGGTACCACGCGGACCGGGTCAGGAACCCGCCACCCGCGCCGGCACCCGCCCCTCCCGCGTCCACTCCAGCAGCTCGTCGGCGGACCAGGTGGTCACCACCCGTTCGGCGGGCACCCCGCACTCCTCGGCCCGGGCACAGCCGAGGATCTGCCAGTCCAGCTGGCCGGGTGCGTGCGCGTCGGTGTCGACCGAGAACAGCACCCCGGCGGCCACGGCCCTGCGCAGCAGCCGGCGGGGCGGGTCCAGCCGCTCGGGACGGCTGTTGATCTCCACCGCCGTACCGGACTCGGCGCAGGCGGCGAACACCGCGTCCGCGTCGAACTCCGACTCGGGCCGTCCCCGGCCCGTTACCAGCCGCCCGGTGCAGTGCCCGAGCACATCGGCGTGCGGATCGCGCACCGCGGCCACCATCCGGCGGGTCATCGACCGGGCGTCCATCCGCAGCTTGGAGTGCACGGACACCACGACCACGTCCAGCCGCTCCAGCAGCGCCGGCTCCTGGTCCAGCGAGCCGTCCTCCAGGATGTCGCACTCGATGCCGGTCAGCAGCCGGAACGGCGCCCACCGCGCGTTCAGTTCCGCCACCACCTCCAGCTGCTCGCGCAACCGCTCCGGCGACAGGCCGCGGGCCACGGTCAGCCTGGGGGAGTGGTCGGTGAGGGCGGTCCACTCGTGCCCGAGCGCGGCCGCCGTCCGCCCCATCTCCTTGATCGGACTTCCCCCGTCGGACCAGTCGGAGTGCGTGTGGCAGTCCCCGCGGATCAGGGCCCGCAACCGCGCTCCCGCGCCGGACCGGGACGCCGTACCGGCCTCCTCCTCCAGCTTTCGCAGATACCCGGGCACCTCCCCGGCCAGCGCCTCCCGCACCACCTGCGCGGTCTTCGGCCCGACACCCCTGAGCGCTTCGAGCGTCCCCGCCGCCGCGCGTTCGGCGATCTCGCCTTCGGGCAGCGCGGCCAGCGCACCGGAGGCGGTACGGAAGGCCTTCACCCGGTAGGTGGGCGCGAGCGACCGCTCCAGCAGGAAGGCGATCCGGTCGAGAGCAGCCACGGGATCCATGCCATCCAGGGTGCCCGAGGCGTCCCGGAGGGGCGCGGGGGGCGGGCGAACCCGTTTGCCCACCCCGCCCCCGGGTACTGCGATGCGCAACCGCAGCCGAGGAGGGTGCCCATGCCCCGCGCAGCGATCGTCACCGGCGCCGACTCCGGCATCGGCAGAGCCACCGCCGTACGCCTCGCCGCAGCCGGCCTGGACATCGGCATCACCTGGCACACCGACGAGAAGGGTGCCGAGAGAACGGCGGAGGAAGTGCGCGGCACCGGCCGCCGCGCGGCCGTGGCCCAGCTGGACCTCACCCGCCTGCCCGAGGCCGCCGACACGATCGACGAGCTCAGCGGCGAGCTCGGCCGTGTCGACGTCCTCGTCAACAACGCCGGTACCGGCACCATGACCCCCTATCTGGACCTGACCCTGGCGGACGTACGCCGCGTCCTGGACGTCGACCTCGTCGGCCCGTTCCTGTGCGGACAGCGCGCGGCCCGGCGGATGATCCGGCAGGGCGACGGCGGCCGGATCGTCAACGTCACCTCCGTGCACGAGCACCAGCCCCGCGTCGGCGCGGCCCCGTACTGCGCGGCCAAGGGCGGACTCGGCCTGCTCACGCAGGTGATGGCGCTCGAACTCGCCGAGTACGGCATCACCGTGAACGCGGTCGCACCCGGCGAGATCGCCACGCCGATGACCGGCCAGGAGGACATCGACGTGCACACCGAGCGCCGGCCCGGCGTGCCGCTCGGGCGGCCCGGCGACGCCCGCGAGGTCGCCGCGGTGATCGCCTTCCTGGCGAGCCCGGACGCCTCGTACGTCACCGGCGCCTCCTGGAGCGTCGACGGCGGCATGCTCCGCATGGGCCCGCAGGCCGGCTCCCACCTGACCAGTGACGACTGGCGGCGTCCCTGAGCCGATCCCGCCGCGGCGGACGCTCCGGGGCGCGGTCGGGGCGTCGGTGCCCGGTCCTCTGGACGGCTCCGGTGGATGACCCGTCGGCGCGGGTTGCGTTCTACCCTCGATGTCATGACCGAACAAGCAGTTCCCCACATCTCCCATCCGCGGGTTCTGGTTCTCGGTGTGTGCCCGGGCAGGCCGGGCGAGCCGCCGTTCCGGATCATGGAGATCGACGGGCAGGTGGTCGGTGAGGCCAGGACCGTCACCGACGTGCTGGAGGCGGCCGCGTCCTACGGCATCACCATCCACGACCTGGACGACCCGGACGTGGTCCGCTTCGTGGGCGGCGACAAGTACACCTGGACGCTGCGCTGAGCCCACGGCTCAGCCGACCGCCCACTTCTGGTTGGCGCCGCCCGTGCAGGTCCAGATCTGCAGCCGCGTCCCGTTGGCCGCGTTGTTCCCGGTGACGTCGAGGCACTTGTCCGCCTGAGGGTCGACGATGTCGTGCGCCCCGGTGACGGTCCACCTCTGGTTCGGGCCGCCGGTGCAGTCCCACAGCTGGACGGGCGTGCCGTCCGCGGTGCCGTTGCCGGTGGCGTCCAGGCACTTGCCGAGCGCCCGGATCGTGCCGTCGGAGCCGACCGTCCACGCCTGCGCGGCCGTGCCGTTGCAGTCGTAGAGCTGCACCGGGGTGCCGTTCGCGGGATTCGCCCCCGCCACGTCCACGCACTTGCCGGACAGCCCGCGTATCGGTGCTCCGGCCGCGCTGTCACTGGTCGTCACCGACACCGAGTCCACCACCAGCTGCTGCGGGAACCGGGTGCCGGCGTCCGGGTCGCCCGGCCAGTAGCCGCCGACGGCCAGGTTCAGGATCAGGAAGAACGGCCTGTCGTCGAACACCCATCTCTTTCCGCGGAGGTCCGCGGGCGTGCGCCGCTCGTAGACGTTCCCGTCCACGGACCAGGTGATCGAGCCCGGCGCCCAGTCGATCGCGAAGGTGTGGAAGGCGTCCGCGAAGGCCTGCCCGCCCGGCAGCGTGTAGGCCGCGCCGATGCCGCCGGAGCCGGAGTAGCCGGGGCCGTGGATGGTGCCGTGCACGGTCGAGGGCTCGAAGCCGACGTTCTCCATCACGTCGACCTCGCCCGAGTCGGGCCAGTTCACGGGCGTGCCGAGCATCCAGAACGCCGGCCACATGCCCTGCCCGCGCGGAATCTTCATCCGCGCCTCGACGTGTCCGTACCGGGCTTCGAACTTCCCGGCCGTGTTCAGCCGCGCCGAGGTGTACTGACAGCTGCCGTACCAGCACTGGTAGCCGGCCGGGTTCTCCTGTCGGGCCGTGATCACCAGGTGGCCCTGCCCGTCCAGGGCCGCGTTGCGCGTGCCCGGGGTGTAGTACTCCCGCTCGTGGTTGTTGACGTTGTCGCCGGTCTCCAGCGTCCACTTCGACGGGTCGACCGCGGAGCCCGCGGGGCCGTCGAAGGTGTCGGAGAAGGCGGTGACGGTCGCCGCCGGCGCGGCGGCCCGGGCCCGCGCGGGGCCGGCGGCCGCGGAGGCGACCAGCGCGGCGGACAGGGCGGCGAGGAGACATCTGCGGAGCAGGCGTGGGGAGGCCATGACTCTCCGTTCAGCGTGGGGGGCTGGGGGAACCTACGGGAACGCCTCTTGATTTAAGGAGTGAGATAAGTGGGCGTCAATACCCTGGTACAGACCTGTCGCTGACACGCCATCAGTCCGTCGGTCCATCGGCCGGTCGGCGTACCCGCCGGTGCACCACGCGCCCGAGCCGCCGCCCCAGCAGCAGCCAGCCCAGCAGCGCCCCGGCGGTGTTGAGCAGTACGTCGTCGATGTCGAAGGCCCGCCCGGTGATCAGCGCGCCCTGCGCCAGTTCCACCATCAGCATCACGAGCGCTGTGAGCGCCAGCACCCGCAGCACCCCTCGGGCCCGCGGTGCGAGGACCGGCACCAGTACCCCGAACGGGACACCGAGGAGCACGTTCCCGCCGATCTGCCGTACCGCGTCCGCCGTCCGCGCGTGCTCCGCGTAGGCCCGCAGGGAGCGGCCCGGGTGCAGGTTGCTGTGCGTCAGGTGCGCCGAGGCGGGCGACGGCTCCAGGGTGAGCCGGGCCAGGACGGCGGCGAACGCCACCATGCACGCGAAGGCGACAAGCATCGCCAGCAGTCGCAGGGGCAGGGCGAGCGCATGCCGCCCGGCCGGCGGGCGGGCCCTGCCGGCCCCGGGTCGGCGCAGCGCGGCGGGCAGGTGCGGGACGGTGCGGGCCATGTGCTCCTCCGCTCTCCAACTTCCCTGTTCCGTAGGGCGGTTACCCGGCAACCGGCCCGGGATGCCACCGCCCGGACGGCTCCGCGCGCCCGGCGGCGTTTCCGTTCACGCTCCCGGGGCACTCCGGCTGCGGACCCGCGTGCCGCCGCCCCGCCGCGGGCCCGGCGGTGCTTGGATGCCCGGGCGGCGACCCTGACACATCGCCGCGTATGCGGACGGAGTGGACCGAGGAGGTGCTCGATGACCCGGCGTACGGCCCCGCGTACGGCCCTCCTCGCCATCGGTGAACTCCTGGCCTGGTGGGGGGCGCTGGCGCTGCTGTGGCTGGTGCTCATCACGTCGGTCGACACCCTGGAGCGGGTCGTCGGAGGGAGCGCCGCGGCCGTCGGGGCGCTGCTGGCGCGGGCCGGCCGGCGGGCGGTGACCTGGCGGTGAACGGCTGGATCCTCGCGGCGACCGTCGAACTGGGCGGCGGAGGGGCGGCCGCCCTGTGGGGCGTCACCACCGGCCCGCCGGCCCGCCGGGTCGTCGCCCAGAACATGACCACCTCGGCCCTGTGCCCGGCCCTGCTGCTGCTCTCCCAGGGCTACGGCCGCCCCTCCTACGTGGACCTCGCCCTGTTGCTGGCCCTGCTCGGCCCGGTCGGCACCCTCGTCTTCGCCCGGCTCCTCTCCGACGACCTGGAAGGCGGGCGGCCGAGCGCCTGGGGGCTGACCTGGACCGCCGCCGGAGCGGGCGCGGCGGTCGTGACCGCCGTGTGCGTCGCCACCGGCCCCGGCCGGGCGATGGTGAAGCTGCTGGTCATCGGCGCCCTGCTGATCTCCGGCAACGTGATCGCCTCGCGCGCGCTGTCGGGCGGGTTCCGGGGAGTGCGCGGTGGATGAGGCGAGGGGGTCCCGGACGCGGCCGGCCGGCGCGGGCACCGGTCGGCTGCCGGGGTGCGCGGCGGCCGGGGGGCGTGGGGGCGGGTTGCCGGGGTGCGCGGCGATGGGAGCGCGTGCGGGCCGGCTGCCCGGCACCGCGGCGGCTGAGGGCCGGCTGCGGGGGAGCGTGGTGGTCGAGGTGTCTGCGGATCGTCCGGGGGAGTGGGCCGTGCCGGGCATGCGTGGGGGCGGGTCGCGGGCATGCCCGGCGGCCGGGGTGCCGAGGGGCTGGTCGAGGGGTGTGCCGGTGGTTCGGCCCGGGCCCGGGGCGGCTGCTGTGGCCGTGGGTCGGTCGCGGGGATGTGGTGTGTCCGACGTGCGCGCGGGTCGGCCGCAGGGGTGTGCGGCGGTCGACAGGCATGCGGGACGGTCGAAGGGGCAGGCGGCTGCGGATGGGCGTACGGGCCGGTCGAACGGGGGCGCGGCCGTGAATGCGCCTGCGCACGCGGGCGGGCGGCAGCGGTGTGCGGTGGCTGAGGGACCGTCGGCCGGTTCGAGCGGAGGTGTCGTATGGCCGATGCCGTGATCGTCGCCGCTCTCCTGCTGGTGGCCGCGTCCGCCACCGCGGCCGTGGCGCAGCGCGACCCCGCCCGCCAGGCGCTGGTGCTGTCCGTGCTCGGGTCCGTGCTGGCCGTGCTGTTCACCGTGCTCCAGGCCCCGGACGTCGGCCTGTCCCAGCTGGCCGTCGGCTCCGCGCTCACCCCGCTGCTGATCATGCTGTGTGTGCGCAAGGTCAGACGCCGGGGCCGCGGGAAGGAGGGCGCCCGGTGAAGCGGCTGCGGCTCGCCCTGCTGGCCGTCGGCGGCGCCGGCCTCGCCGCGCTGCTCGTCGCCGCCTGCCTCGACCTGCCCGGCTTCGGCGGCCGGAGCCACCCCTACGGCACCCGCGCCGTACACGCCTCCCTCACCCGGCGCACCGCCAACACCATCGCCTCGGTCAACTTCGACCAGCGCGCCTACGACACCCTCGGCGAGATGAGCATCCTGTTCGCCGCCGTCCTCGGCTGCGTGGTGCTGCTGCGCCAGGCCCGCGACGAGCACCGGGTACCGCCGCAACCCGCCGAGGTGGCCCGGCCGGTCCGCCGCTACGCCCTCATCGTGCTGCCCGTCGCCCTGGTCACCGGCCTCTACGTCATCGCCCACGGCCAGCTCAGCCCCGGCGGCGGCTTCCAGGGCGGGGTCGTCGCCGCGACCGCCCTGCACCTGCTCTACCTCGGCGCCGACTACCGCGCGCTGGAACGCGTCCGCCCGCTCGCCGTCTTCGAGACCTCCGACGCCGTCGCCGTCTCCTCGTACCTGGTGCTGGGCGTCGCCGGAGTCCTGGCCGGCACCGCGTTCCTCGCCAACACCCTGCTGCCGTACGGCACCTTCAACACCCTGTCCTCCGGCGGCACCGTCCCCCTGCTGAACGCGGCCATCGGCATGGAGGTGGCGAGCGCGGTCGTCGTCCTGCTCGCGAACTTCCTCGACCAGGCCGTCGAGATCGAGGAGGAGCACGGGAGTTGAGTACACCGTGATGCACGTCCTTCCCTACCTGGTCGCCGCCTACGTCTTCCTGACCGGCTGCTACGGCCTCGCCACCAGCCGCAACCTCATCCACGCCGTCGGCTGTCTCGCGGTGTGCCAGTCGTCCACCTATGTGCTGCTGCTGGCGGTCGGCTACCGGGACGGCGCCACCGCACCCGTCTTCTCCGACCTCCAGCCCGGCTCCCGGCCGGTGGTCGACCCGGTCGTGCAGGCGCTCACCCTCACCGACATCGTCGTCGGCGCCACCGTCACCGCGCTGCTGCTCGCGCTCGTCCTGCAGATCGCCAAACGGCACGGCACGGTCGACCCCGACGAACTGCGGGAGTTGCGCGGCTGATGCACCATCTGCTCCCGCTGCTCGTCGCGGTCCCGCTGCTCGGCGCCGCCCTGCTGGTGGCCACCGGGCGCCACCTGCCGAGGGTCGCCGTCGAGATCACCGGCTTCGTGGTCTCCGGCGGTACGGCCGCCCTCGCGCTGCTCCTGCTGCTGAACTCCTCGCCGCCGATGGTCGAGTGGGTCGGCGGCTGGCTGCCCGTCGGCGGCGAGAGCGTCGGCATCGTCGTGGTCGGCGACGGCCCCGCGCTGGGCATGGCGGCGCTGGTCTCCCTGCTGACGCTGGCGGCCCTCGCCTACTCCTGGCGCTACTTCGACGAGCCCCCGCGCGACCACCGCGGCGCCTTCACCGCGCTGCTGCTCGCCTTCCAGGGCGCGATGTGCGGGTTCGCCATCGCCGGCGACCTGTTCAACGCGTTCGTGTTCTTCGAGCTGATGAGCGTCACCGCGTACGCCCTCACCGGCTACCGCATCGACGAGGCGAAGGCCGTACAGGGGGCGCTGACCTTCGGTGTCGTCAACTCCCTCGGGGCGTACGCCATGCTCATGGGCATCGGCCTGCTGTACGCGCGCACCGGTGAGCTTTCCATGGCGAAGATCGGCCGGGGCCTGGACACGGCGGCGGGACACGGCGGACCGGACGCGCTGGTTCTCGCCTCCTTCGTGCTGGTCCTGACCGGACTGCTGGTGAAGGCGGCCGCGGTGCCCTTCCACTTCTGGCTCCCGGACGCGCACGCCGTCGCCCCCACCCCGGTCTGCATGCTGCTGTCCGGCGTGATGGTGGAGCTCGGCGCCTACGGCGTCTGGCGCGTGTACGGCACCGTCTTCGCCGGGCCCGGCGGCATCCCCGCCGCCGACCTGACCCGGGCCCTGGTGACCCTGGGCACCCTCACGGCCGCGACCGGTGCCGTCATGTGCTGGTACCAGCGGCACATCAAGCGGCTCCTGGCCTACTCCACCGTCGCCCACACCGGACTGTTCCTCGTCGGCCTCGGTGTCCTCACCCCGGAGGGCGACGACGGGGTCGCCCTGTACCTGCTCGGGCACGCCGGGGTGAAGGCGGCGCTGTTCGCCTGTGCCGGAGTGCTGCTCGACCGGTACGGCAGCGTCGACGAGCACGCCCTGCACGGCCGGGCCCGCGAACTGCGCCCGACCGGGGTGATGTTCGCCGTGGGCGGCCTCGCACTCGCCGGCCTGCCCCCGTTCGGCACCGCGCTCGGCAAGGCGGTCACCGAGGAGGCGGTCGGCGGCCCGCTCACCGTCGTGTACGTGGCCGCCTCCGCGATCACCGCCGGCGCCGTCCTGCGGGTCACCGCCCGGGTGTTCCTCGGCCTGGGGCCGCGCCCCGAGAACGCCGACTCCGACCTGGAGACCAGCGGATCCGGTGAGGAACCAGAGACGAGCGGCCTGCTCGGCCGGATCCCGGACACCATGACGACGGTGCCCGCCGTGCTGCTCGCCGCCGCCCTCGCCGTCGGTGTGGGCCCCGGCTTCGGCGACCTGGTCGCCCGCTCCGTCAACGAGGCGGGCTCGGGCGGCGCCCACGCCTCCGTCCACTGGACGCTCCCCGGTGTCCTGCTGGGCCTCGCCTCCACCGCGCTGGCCGTGGCCCTCGCCGGCCTCGCCGTGACCCGCCTGCACTGGACCGCCGCCCCCGACTGGGCCCGGCCCCTCAGGCGTCTGCAGTCCGGCCACGTCGGCGACTACGTGGCCTGGCTGCTGCTGGGCGCCACGCTGCTGGGGGCGCTGGCCCTGCCGGGCGTGCTGGGCGGCTGATCAGCGCGCCGGGGTGCCGTAGGAGATGTGCACCTCGGTGAAGCCGAGCGAGCGCAGCAGCCCCTGGAGCATGCCGGTGGTGTTGGTCTCGGCGCGGGCGGTCAGTCCGCTGCTCCTTGCCGCGTCGCCGATGTGCCGGACGGCGAGTTTCTGCACGGCCTGCTCGCTGTTGGGATTGTCCGAGAACAGATCGCCGAGCCGGTCCAGCAGCCCGCGCTGCTTGGACACGGCGTAGGAGCGGTCGGGGTCGAGGGCCGGCCTGCCGAGCCGCGCGTGCGGCAGCCGGAGCGTGGCGGACGTACGGTCGCCGTTGACCGACACGTCCTTCTCGCCGACCTGGCCGAGGTCGACGTACGCGTCCACGGTGCCCGCACCGACGTACAGGGTGCGGGTGCCGCGGATCGCGTCGGGCAGGAACTTCGCGTCCTTCTCCAGGTCGACGACCACCTGGAAGTTTCCCGACGCGGCGTCGTAGCGGCTCATGTCCTGGATCGACTTGAGCAGCGCGGGTCCGGAACGGTCGTGCGTCCCGGTGCCGAACAGGTCCTTGATGCCGGGCAGTACGGCCAGCCGAATTCCGGCGAACAGCACGGCGAGCACCAGGACGAGCGCGGCGACGGCCTTGGCCCATGCGGGCAGGTGCCTGACGGAAGTCGTCATCGCGACGGTCCTCCTTCCTGCTGTCCGGATGCCCCTCCAACGGCTGGGCCAGACGGATGCGTTGACGCAATCGCACGCCTGACGTACGCGCCGGGACAGGGTGCCGCCAGTAGCATGACGGCCCAGCCCGTGACGATTCTGCGAGGAGCGGATCGTGCGAGACGTCGCCGTCTTCAGCGGCAGTGCCCATCCCGACCTGGCCCGAGAGGTCTGCACCCATCTCGGGGTGCCGCTCAGCCCGACCCGGATCAGCCGGTTCGCCAACGACTGCCTGGGGGTGCAGCTCCAGGCCAACTGCCGGGAACGGGACGTGTTCCTGGTCCAGCCGCTGGTCCGCCCCGTGCAGGAGCACCTGGTGGAGCTGCTGCTGATGTGCGACGCCGCCCGCGGCGCCTCCGCGGGCCGGATCACCGTCGTCATGCCGCACTACTCCTACGCCCGCTCCGACAAGAAGGACGCCCCGCGCATCTCCATCGGCGGCCGGCTGGTCGCCGATCTGCTCGTGGCGGCGGGGGCGAGCAGGGTGCTCGCCATGACGCTGCACTCCCCGCAGGTACACGGCTTCTTCTCGGTGCCGGTCGACCACCTGAACGCGCTGCGCGAACTCGCCGCGCATTTCCGGCAGTACGACCTCACGCACACCACGGTGGTCTCCCCGGACCTCGGCAACGCCAAGGAGGCCGCCGCCTTCGCCCGGCTCATCGGGGCCAGGGTGGCGGCCGGCGCCAAACAGCGGTTCGCGGAGGACCGGGTGAGCATCAGCTCCGTCATCGGCGATGTCGGCGGGCGGGACGTCATCGTGCTGGACGACGAGATCGCCAAGGGCAGCACCGTGCTGGAACTCCTCGGCCTCCTGCGCGCGTCGGGCGTGCGGTCGGTCCGGGTGGCCTGCACGCACGGGCTGTTCGCGGCCGGTGCGCTGAAGCGGCTGAGCGAGCAGCCGGACGTGCTGGAGATCGTCTGCACCAACACCGTGCCGGTCCCGGCGGACGGGGAGGGCACGGACAAGCTGCGCGTGCTCTCCATCGCCCCGGCCCTCGCCGAGGCGGTACGGCGCATCCACAACGGTGAATCCGTCAGCGCCCTGTTCGAGCAGTCGTAGAGCGTCCGGACGGGAAGGACGCTCACAGCGAGCCGGACGCGGCCCCGGACCGGGCCAGGGCCGCGTCCAGCGTGGGCTGCGGGGGCAGCAGCCGGGACAGCCCGGTGACCCGGAAGACGCGCAGGGTCAGCGGGTGCGTGCACACCAGGTGCAGCTGCCCGCCGCCGCCCAGGACCCGGGCGCGGGCCCGGTACAGCAGCCGCAGCCCCGAGCAGTCGAAGAACTCCACCGGTCGCAGGTCGACGACGACCCGGGCACCGGGCCGGGCGGTGACGCGGTCCAGGAGCGGGCCGATCTCCGTGGCCGAGACCAGGTCGATCTCGCCGCGCAACTCCAGGACCGTGTGCGCCCGGTGCTCGTACACACGGAGGTGACGGGTGAACGGGGCAGGCTCGTCTCGCACGCCGGCATCACCTCCCACCCGTGCCCGGACGTCGGTCTCCCGATCGTCAAGTTACCCTTGATGGAAGGAATTTGAGCATGTTCGATTGACATATGTCTTCGAGTTTGGCGCTTGTCGCCCGGTAACCGCCGTAACACGACCGGCAGTCGCCCCCTGGCCGACCCGTCGGTCGACCCTCGGCCGACCCGTCAGTCGACCAGAAGGACCAGCTTTCCCGTGGTCCGTCCGGTGTCGCCCAGTTCGTGCGCCTTCGCCGCGTCGGACAGCGGGAACGTGCCGGCGATCGTCGCCTTCAGCTTCCCCGACTCCGCCAGCTCCGCGATCTTCTCCATCCCGGCCCGGTCGGCGTCCACCAGCATGCGCACGGCCCGTACCCCGAGCCGCTCGGCCTCGTCGTAGAACTCCTGGGAGCCCACCGGCAGGATCGACACCACGACACCGCCCGGGCGCAGCACCTTCAGCGAGTCGACGGAGGTGTCCCCGCCGAGCGTGTCCAGGACCACGTCGACGTCCCGCACCGTCTCCGTGACGTCGGTGGAGCGGTAGTCGACCGGCTCGTCCACGCCGATCTCCCGCAGGAAGTCGTGCTTGCCGGCGCTGGCCGTACCGATCACATGAGCGCCGAGCGTCTTGGCGATCTGCACGGCCACATGCCCGACGCCGCCGGCCGCCGCGTGGATCAGCACCCGCTGCCCGGGCCGCAGGCCGGCGTGCTCGGCCAGCGCCTGCCAGGCGGTCAGGGACACCAGTGGCAACGCGCCCGCCTGGGTGTGGTCGATCGCGGCCGGCTTGTGCGTCAGGGCGCGGACCGGGGCGATCACGTACTCGGCGTGCGAGCCGTGGCCGTAGGGGTACGGGAGCATGCCGAAGACCTCGTCGCCGGGCCGGAAGGCGGCCACGCCGATCCCGGTCTCGACGACCTCGCCGGAGACGTCCCAGCCGAGGACGAACGGCGGCTCGCCCAGGAAGCCGCCGGTGGCCCGGTGCTTCCAGTCGGTGGGGTTGACCCCGGCGGCCCGCACCCGGACCAGCACCTGGTTGGGGCCCGGCTTCGGCCGCTCCACTCGTACTTCCCTCAGGACCTCGGGACCGCCGAGGACGTCCTGGCTGATGGCTCGCATCGTGTTCACATCGCTCATGGTCACCCAGCCTGCCGGGCGCCGCCCGCTGGGAAAATGGCAAGATTGCCAAGCTTCGATAGGATCGTGCCATGCATGACATGGAGCTGCGCACCCGGCCGCCGGAGCGGGTGGTCGTCCTGGCCCTGGACGGCGCCTACCCCTTCGAGCTGGGCATCCCCAGCCGCATCCTCGGCGCCGCCGACGGCCACTACGAGGTGCGGACCTGCTCGGTCGACGGCGGACCCGTGCGCACCAGCGCCGACTTCACGATCGGTGTCGCGCACGGCCCGGAGATCCTCGGGACGGCGGACACCGTGGTGGTCACCTCCATGCCGCCCGCGTACATCCCCGAGCGGCTGCCGGACGAGGTCGCCGCGGCGCTCGCCCGTATCCGCCCGGACGCGCGGATCGTGTCGATCTGCACGGCCGCCTTCGTGCTCGCCGAGGCCGGCCTGCTCGACGGCCGCCGCGCGACCACGCACTGGCAGGTCGCCGACGTGTTCCGCCGCCGGTTCCCCGAGGTGGACCTGGACCCGGACGTCCTCTTCGTCGCCGACGGACGCATCCTCACCTCGGCCGGAGCCGCCTCCGGCGTGGACATCTGTCTGCACCTCGTGCGCACCGACCACGGCAGCGAACTCGCCAACTCCGTCGCCCGCCGCTGTGTCGTCCCGCCGTTCCGGGACGGCGGCCAGGCCCAGTACATCGAGCAGCCGGTCCCGGTCAGCGGCGCCGCCAGCACGGCCGCGACCCGGGCCTGGGCCCTGGAGCGCCTGGACGAGCCGCTCACCCTGTCCGACCTCGCCGTACACGCCCGGATGAGCCTGCGCACCTTCGCCCGCCGCTTCAACGACGAGGTCGGCCTCAGCCCCGGCCGCTGGCTGATCCAGCAGCGCGTCGCCCGCGCCCGGCACCTGCTGGAGGCCAGCGACCTGCCGGTGGACCGGATCGCCGCCGAGGTCGGCTTCGCCACCGGCGCCTCACTGCGGCAGCACCTGCACGCGGCGATCGGCGTGTCCCCGCAGGCCTACCGCCGCACCTTCCAGCAGGCCCGCTGAGCCGTCGCGGCGGCTCACCCGGCCGCGTACACCCGCTCCCCGCCCACGTAGGTGAGCGCCACGGCCGTCCCCGCGATCGCCTCCGGCGGCCCGGCGAACGGGTCGCGGTCCAGCACCACCAGATCGGCGAGCGCCCCGACGGCCACCCGGCCCGTGTCGTCCAGGTGGTTCACGTACGCCGATCCGGCCGTGTACGCCGCCAGCGCGTCGGCGAGGCCGAGCCGTTCGTCCGGCAGGAACACCGGTCCGGTGCCGCCCGGCTCGACCCGGTTGACCGCGACGTGGACGCCCTGGAGCGGGTCGGGGCTGCTCACCGGCCAGTCGCTGCCCGCCGCGAGCCGTGCTCCCGAGCGCAGCAGCGCGCCGAACGGGTACTGCCGGGCGGCGCGTTCCGGCCCGAGGAAGGGGATCGTCAGCTCGTCCATCTGCGGCTCGTGCGCGGCCCACAGCGGCTGGATGGTGGCCGTGGCGCCGAGCCGGGCGAAGCGCGGCACCTCGTCCGGGTGCACGACCTGCAGGTGTGCGAGGTGCGGCCGGGTGTCGCTCGGCCCGTTCGCGGCCCGGGCCGCCTCGACCGCGTCCAGCGCGTCGCGTACGGCCCGGTCGCCCAGCGCGTGGAAGTGGCACTGGAAGCCGAGGGCGTCCAACTCGGTGACGAACTCGGGGAGCTGACCGGGGTCGAGGAAGCTGGTGCCGCGGTTGGCGGTCACGCACCCGCACCGGTCGAGATACGGGTCGAGCAGCGCGGCCGTGCCGTTCTCGGCGACCCCGTCCAGCATCAGCTTCACCGTTCCCGCCCGGAACCGGCCGTGACTCAAGCGGGCCCGCTTCTCCACGAGTTCGGGGATCTGTTCGGCCCCGCGCCGCCGGTCCCACCACAGCGCGCCCACCACCCGCGCGGTGAGCGAGCCGTCCCGCGCCGCGGTGAGATACGCCTCGGCCGGGTCGTCCATGCCCAGGAAGTCGCCGACCAGCGCGTCCTGCCAGGCGGTGATGCCGAGCGCGTGCAGATACCGCTGTGCGTGCAGCAGCGCGGCCAGCCGGTCGGCCGGTGTGGCGGGCGGGGCGAACCGGCCGGCCAACTGCATCGCGCCCTCCTGGAGCGTGCCGCTCGGCTCCCCGGCGGCGTCCCGCTCGATCCGCCCGTCCGCGGGGTCGGGCGTGTGCCGGTCGATACCGGCCAGCTCCAGGGCGCGGCTGTTGACCCAGGCGCCGTGGTGGTCCCGGTTGGGCAGATACACCGGCCGGTCCGGTACGACCGCGTCCAGCAGCTCCTTCGTCGGCGTACCGCCCTCGAACGCCTCCATCGACCAGCCGCCGCCGAGGATCCACTCCCGCTCGGGGTGCGCCTCGGCGTAGGCGCGCACGGCGGCCACGGTCTCCTCGGCGGTCGTCGTGCCGCTCAGATCGCACCGGGCCAGCTCCAGCCCCGCGGGCACCGGATGGACGTGCGCGTCCTGGAAGCCGGGCAGCAGCAGCCGTCCGGCCAGGTCCACCACCTCCGTGCCCGGACCGGCCAGGTCGCGCAGTTCGTCGCCGCCGACCGCGGCGATGCGGCCCGCGGTGACGGCGACGGCGGTCGCGGTACGGCCGTGGGGGGTGAGGACGGGGCCGCCGGTGAAGAGCAGGTCAGCGCGCATGGGGCCTTTCCGGGTCGGTCGGTGGGGGCGGTGGGCCAAGGCATGATCATCGCAACCGGCACGAGCCGCGGCAACGCCGCCCGCCGCAGCGCGCGGAGGTCCGCGCCGGCCGCCCGGACACGCCTTGATCACATGCGCGCCGATCCCGGACCGACGGCCACACTGGACGGGAGCCGATCCCGAGGAGGCCGTACGCCATGACCCCACCGCCCGCCCGCACCGCCGAGCAGCGCAAGAAGGACACCCTGTACCGGCTGGAGCACGATGTCGACGTCTGGGTCGCCACCGCCGGTCCCGACGGTGGCGCCCCCTATCTCGTGCCGCTGTCCTTCGTGTGGGACGGCGCCACCCTGCTGATCGCCACCCCGGCCCAGAGCCCCACCGGCCGCAACCTCGTGGCGACCGGACGCACCCGCCTCGGCCTCGGCCCGACCCGGGACGTCGTCGTGATCGAGGGCACCGTCCAGGCGGTGACGCCGGAGGACCTGCCCGAGGAGGACGCCGAGGTGTTCGCCGGCAAGACCGGCTTCGACCCCCGTCAACTCTCCACCCGCTACCTCTACTTCAAGATCCTCCCGCAGCGCGTCCAGGCCTGGCGCGAGGAGAACGAACTGAGGGGCAGGGAGCTGATGCGGGACGGCGAGTGGCTGAGCACCCCGTAGGACCACAACGCACCGCGGCCACGTCCCGTCCGCACGCCCGCGGCGGATCGGCGGCTCAGTCCCGGCCCCCCTCCTCGGAGGCCACCGGCCACACCCCCGTGGACCGTGCGATGGCCTTCGCACCCGTACGGTCCACCGCGCTGCGGACCACGGCGAAGATCGCGCCCTGGACCGCCGCGGCCAGCAGGATCTCGCCCCAGCCGCGGTCCTGGTCGAGGGCGTCGGGCGCGTCGTCCTCGTGCCGGATCGCCTTCCACGCCTGCCGGAAGGCCATTCCGGCCAGCGCGCCGCTCGCCCAGCTCAGCACGAAACCGACCGGCTGGTAGGCGAAAGGCAGCTTCTTCTTCTTGTTCTTCTTGCCCATGTGTCACTCCTTCCTCGTCGGGCGGCCCTCAACCAGGCCGCCCCGCGGGGGGCACCCGTTCACCGGGGCGCACCGGTCCCGGGGCCGTGCCGTCACCGAACGGCCGGCCGCCCAGCTCCTCGCGGTGGTGTGGAACCAGCCAGCCGGCGAGATCGGGCCCGACCGGCACGATCCCGGTCGGGTTGATGCCGGTGTGCACCTGGTAGTAGTGGCGCTTGATGTGGTCGAAGTCGACGGTGTCACCGAACCCGGGTGTCTGGAACAGGTCCCGGGCGTACGCCCACAGCACCGGGTTCTCCGTCAGCTTCCAGCGGTTGCACTTGAAGTGGCCGTGGTAGACGGCGTCGAACCGGACCAGCGTGGTGAACAGCCGGAGGTCCGCTTCCGTGAGGGTGTCGCCGACCAGATACCGCTGTCCGGCCAGCCGTTCGGCGAGCGTTTCCAGCCGCCGGAAGACGCCCGTGCACGCCTCCTCGTACTCTTTCTGGTGCGTGGCGAACCCGGCCCGGTACACACCGTTGTTCACGTCCTCGTACACCTCGGCCATCACCTGGTCGATCTCGTCCCGCCGGTCCGCCGGGTACAGGTCGGGCGCGCCGGAGCGGTGCAGGGCCGTCCACTCGCTCGCCAGGTCCAGGGTGAGCCGCTGGTAGTCGTTGGTCACCAGCTGTCCGCTGGGCACGTCCACGACCGCGGGCACGCTGACCCCGCCCGGGTAGCCGGTTTCGCGGCGGTCGTAGGCCTCGCTCAGGAACCGGATGCCGAGCACCGGGTCCCGGCCGTCGGGGTCCAGGGTGAACCGCCAGCTGCGGTCGTCCTGGACCGGGTCGGCGACGGCCATCGAGAGCGCCTCCTCCAGGCCCAGCAGCCGGCGGGAGATCACCGCCCGACTCGCCCACGGACAGGCACGGGAGACCACCAGCCGGTAGCGGCCCGCCTCCACCGGCCAGCCGTCCCGTCCGTCGGCGGTGATCCGGTCCGTGAAGTGGCTCCTGGACCGGCTGAACGTCTTGTGGCCGTAGGCCCGGTTGCCGTCGCCGCCCATGTCTCCTCCTCGGCCGGGTGCCTCTCGGATTCGCCTTCCCCGTTTTCCGCCGCCCGCACGGTGTGATCCGCCCGCTCGGGGGCAGTCGTCGTCAGGTGAGCGGGACACCCTCGGAACGGAACCAGGCCGCCCGAACGGCCGAGGACAACACCACGCCCCCCGCACCGCCCCCCGCCCAGCCCGACGAGCCGGCCCGGCGGCCACCCGGCACGGACGCCGCTCCCGCCGGGGCGGAGGGAGCCGAGCCTCGCCGTGGGGTGCCCGGCTCGGCTGTGCCGGGGGCCGGCGTGGGGGATGGCGGGCGGAGCCGGCCGGTGCGGGGTGCGGGTGCCGCTTCCGCCGGGGCGGGGGGAGGTGAGCGGAGCCGTGGGGAGTCCGGCCCGGCCGCACCCCGGTCCGCTGCGGGGGATGGCGGGCGGAGGCGGGCGGTGCCGGGCGCGGAGGCCATGGCCGGTGCCGTGGAGAACGAAGGGCAGAGCCGCGCTGAACCCGCGCCCGACTCGCGTACCAAGGTCACCGTCCTCGTGGCGCTCGCCGCCAATCTGGTGATCGCCGTCGCCAAGGCCGTCGGCGGTGTTCTCGCGGGCTCGCCCGCGCTGCTGTCGGAGGCCGCGCACTCCGTCGCCGACAGCTTCAACGAGGTGTTCCTGCTGGCCGCGCTGCGCCGCAGCCGCCGCCCCGCGGACGAACGACACCCCTTCGGCTACGGCAAGGAACGCTTCTTCTGGTCCCTCCTCGCCGCCGTCGGCATCTTCGTCATGGGCGGCTGCTTCTCCTTCTTCCAGGGCGCCCAGGCACTGAGCCAGGGCACCGAGGAGACGTTCGGCGGCTATGTGGCGGGCCTCGTCGTGCTGGGCGTGGCCCTCGTCGCCGAAGGCGTCTCACTGCTGCGGGCCGTGCACCAGGTACGCCGCCAGGGCGGCGGCCTCGGCTCGCTGAGCGACCCGGCACTGCGCACGGTGGTCGCCGAGGACGGCACGGCGGTGCTCGGTGTGACGCTCGCCCTCGCCGGGATGGCCCTGCACATGGTGACCGGGCAGGTCGCGTGGGAGGCGTCGGCCTCGCTGGCGATCGGCGTGCTGCTCGTGTACGTCGCCTACCGGCTCGGCCGCGACGCCCGTGACCAGCTCATCGGCGAGGCCGCCGCCCCCGAACTGAGCGGCCGTATCCGCGCGCTGCTGCGGGCGCAGCCGGAGATCGACAGCGTGGAGGCGCTGTTCACGATGAAGATGGGCCTCGACTCCACCCTGGTGGCCGCCCGCGTCGACCTGGTGCCGGGTCTGGACAGTGAACAGGTGGAGGAGGTCGCCGTACGCATCAAGCGGTCCCTGGCGAGGACCTTCCCCGAGGCCGACCAGATCTTCCTGGACGTGACCGACCGGCCGGCGGGCGAGGCAGCGGAAAGCCCCGCCGCGACGGGGGAACGCGGCGGGGCCTGAAGCACGAGTGCCCACCTCGGGACGGGTTCACACCCGACCGGCACGGATATTTCTGAAACCGGCCGGTGCGCGGCGCGAATCCGCTCCCGCCGGCCCTCTTCGGTCAGCTCTCCGCAACGGGCTCCAGCACGAAGACCGGGATCTCCCGCGAGGTCTTCTCCTGGTACTCGGCGTACGGCGGGTACGCGGCGACGGCCCGCTCCCACCACCGCGCCTTCTCCTCACCGGTGACCTCACGGGCCCTCATGTCCCGCTTGACCGGGCCGTCCTGAAGCTCCACATGCGGATCGGAGGTGATGTTGAAGTACCACACCGGATGCTTGGGCGCGCCGCCCTGCGAGGCGACCACCGCGTACGTCCCCTCGTGCTCCACCCGCATCAGGGGGGTCTTGCGGATCTTTCCGCTCTTCGCACCCCGGGAGGTCAGCACGACGACCGGCAGCCCGGTGTCCCGGAGCGTCGTGCCCTTCGTCCCACCGGAGCTCTCGTACAACTCGACCTGTTCGCGCACCCACTGCGTCGGGCTGGGTTCGTACTCTCCCTCAAGAGGCATGGGATCCGTCCCCTTCGTCGGTCCAACGGCTGTCTGCCACCGGCCATTCAACACCGGCGCACCCGCGAATCATCCGCGTCGTCGACCGGTTGGGCCGGCGGGGTGATGACCTCCGGGGTAATCGCGCCGCCCGGGTGCACGCGGCACAGTGGTCCGCGTCCCGACAGCCCGTCCGTTCGTGCGTGCAAGGAGCTGCCCCATGACGACCAGCCACGACCTGTCGACCCGCGCCGCGGTCGAGGAACTGCTCCACCGGATCGGGCAGGGTGACCCGGAGCGGATCGCCGAGCTGTACGCCGACGGCTGCGACTGGCGGCTCGACTGGCCGGCGGAGGAGCACGGCCGCGCCGACACCCCGTGGATCCGGCACCGCTCCACCCGCGCCGACGCCGCCGCGCACTACCGCGAGCTGGCCGCGTACCACGTACCGGAAGGGGCGGACACCCGTGTCGAGCGGATCCTGGTCGACGGCGAGGACGCGGTCGTCCTCGGCGTCATCCGGCAGACGGCCGCGCCCACCGGCCGCGCCTACGCCGCCCGGTTCGCCCTGCACCTCACCGTCCGCGCCGGCATGGTCGTACGGCATCACGTGTACGAGGACAGTCTCGCGGTCGCGCGTGCCTTCGCCCCGTCCGACGCGGACCGTCGGCTGCCGTGACCGGTGGACGCGTACGGGGCCGTGGGGGGGTGGCCGGATACCGCCCCTTCGAGCACCGTTCTTCGGCCAGATCCCGCACCTCACCGAAGTGGCCGAACTTGCCGTCGACCCATAGGTGCCTGAGGCATCTAATGAAGATCGGCACGACGCACTTCTTCGTCTGCGAGGTCTTTCCATGACGGAACTGACGGACACCACCGGCCCGGCGACCCCGGCCGAACCCGTCGCCTTCCCGCAGGACCGCACCTGCCCCTACCACCCGCCCACCGGATACGCGCCGCTGCGCGACGGGCGCGCCCTGTCCCGCGTCACCCTCTTCGACGGCCGCGAGGTCTGGGCGGTCACCGCGCACGCCACCGCGCGCGCCCTGCTCGCCGACCCCCGCCTGTCCAGCGACCGCCGCCGCCCCGGCTTCCCCGTGCCCACCGAGCGCTTCGCGGGCGTCCGCGACCGCCGGGCGGCCCTGATCGGGGTGGACGATCCCGAGCACCAGCGCCAGCGGCGGGTGATGATCCCGTCGTTCACCGTCAGGCGCGCGACCGAGATACGGCCGTGGATCCAGCGGACCGTGGACCGGCTGCTGGACGCGATGATCGCCGAGGGACCGCCCGCCGAGCTGGTCTCCGCCTTCGCGCTGCCCGTGCCCTCGATGGTGATCTGCCGCCTGCTCGGAGTGCCGTACGCCGACCACGAGTACTTCGAGGAACAGTCCCGCCGGCTGCTGCGCGGTCCCACGGCGGCCGACACCGAGGACGCCCGCGACCGCCTGGAGAGCTATCTCGGGGAGCTGGTCGACGACAAGGCGAAGCAGACCGAACCCGGCGACGGCGTCCTCGACGACCTCGTCCACCACCAGCTGCGCGAGGGCACCCTCGGCCGTGAGGAACTCGTCCCGCTGGCCGTCGTCCTGCTGGTCGCGGGCCACGAGACGACCGCCAACATGATCTCCCTCGGCACCTACACCCTGCTCCAGCACCCCGCCCGGCTGGCGGAGCTGCGCGCCGACCCGGCGCTGCTGCCCGCCGCCGTCGAGGAGCTGATGCGGATGCTGTCCATCGCGGACGGGCTGCTGCGGGTGGCGCTGGAGGACATCGAGATAGCCGGCACCACCATCCGGGCCGGAGAGGGCGTGCTCTTCCCGGCCTCGGTGATCAACCGAGACCCGGCCCAGTACGAGGACCCCGACAGCCTGGACTTCCACCGCCCCGCCCGCCACCACGTGGCCTTCGGCTTCGGCATCCACCAGTGCCTGGGCCAGAACCTCGCCCGCGCGGAGCTGGAGATCGCTCTGGGTACCCTGCTGACCCGGCTGCCCGGGCTGCGGCTGGCCGTCCCGGCCGAGGACGTCCGCTTCAAGCCCGGCGACACGATCCAGGGGATGCTGGAACTCCCCGTGACCTGGTAAGAGGCTCTGTTCATGCGCATCGACATCGACACGGACGTCTGTATCGGAGCCGGCCAGTGCGCGCTGGCCGCACCGGGCGTCTTCACACAGGACGACGACGGTTACAGCACGCTGCTGCCCGGACGCGAGGACGGCGCGGGCGACCCGATGGTCCGGGAGGCGGCCCGCGCCTGCCCGGTGAGTGCCATCACGCTGTCCGAGACGGCCGGCTGAGCTCACCCCGGCCGGCGGCCGCCCAAGGCCCGCGCCACCTCGCGGGCCTCGGCCGCCGGCCGCGACCAGGCTAGACACGGTCACTCCGGGCGTTGATCCCCCTTCCAGCCGGACGAGCCCTTCCAGCCAGTCGAGTGGGACACCCGGCGCGCCGGGCAGTCCGTCCATGCCCACGCACCGGACACCGCAGGCGTAGAACAGGTCCTCCAGATCCTCGACGGCGTCGAGCGCCCGGTCCCGGGCGGCCGTGCCGTCCTGTCCGAGCCCAGGAGGAGACCATGGCCGATCGCCCGCCCCTGCCGCCGTTCACCCGCGAGACCGCCGCGCAGAAGGTCCAGGCAGCCGAGGACGCCTGGAACACCCGGGATCCGCACAAGGTGGCGCTCGCCTACTCCGAGGACTCCGTCTGGCGCAACCGCGACACCTTCGTCACCGGCCGCGACGGGATCGTCGCGTTCCTCACCGCCAAATGGCAGCGCGAGCTGGACTACGCGCTGCGCAAGGACCTGTGGGCCTTCGACGGCAACCGCATCGCCGTACGGTTCCAGTACGAGTCCCACGACGCCGACGGCCAGTGGTGGCGCTCCTACGGCAACGAACTGTGGGAGTTCGACGAGCACGGCCTGATGACCCGGCGGGAGGCGAGCATCAACGACGTGGCCATCGAGGAGAGGGAGCGCCGCATCCACGGACCCCGCCCCGAGGCCGAGCGAGGGGTGTCCTTCCCGCTTCAGTAGGGTGCCCGGGTGACCGAACAGTCCGGGAAACCCTTCCTCTACGTCGTCGTGTGCGCGGCCGGGATCGCCGCGGGCGTCAGCAAGCTGATCACCGCCGCCCAGGAACGGGACTGGGAGGTCGGCGTCATCGCCACCCCCGTGGCGATGGGCGGCTTCTTCGACAGCGGCGCCGTGCAGGCACAGACGGGCCGCCCCGTCAGATCGTCCTGGCGCAGGCCGACCGACCCCCGCCCCTTCCCGCCCCCGGACGCCGTCGTGGTGGCGCCCGCCACCTTCAACACCCTCAACAAGTGGGCGGCCGGCATAGCCGACACCCTCGCGCTGGGCACCCTGTGCGAGGCCGCGGGCCTGGGCGTACCGATCGCCGTCCTGCCCTGCGTCGCCGACGCGCTGGCCGCCCATCCCGCCTACCAGGACAGCCTGCGACGGCTGCGCGGAATGGGGGTCCGCTTCGCCGACGCGTACGCCGGTGACGTCCGGTCGGACGGCGGCCGGCGCGACTTCGCCTGGGAGCGGGCCCTGGACCTGCTCCCGCCGCGCTAGTGCTCCCGGCGGGCAACGTGTGCCCGTCGAAGAGCGGCATCCGGTGCGTACGTTGCCTGTGGGGGCACTAGCGACAGGTCAGCGTCGGTCCCGCCAGCATGCCTCCGGTCTCCAGGGCCTGGCCCTTCGGCAGCCAGTAGCCGAGCTTCGACACCACCGTGGAGCACTTCGCCCCGACGGTGATGCGGACCGTCACCTTCTCCGGGTGGCCGGGCTGCAGTTCGGTCAGCGCGCAGTCCACGGAGTGCGCCAGCCGGGTCTTCGCCGGGTACCGGCCGACCAGCGGGTTGACGCAGCGCCGGTCGGCCGTGGCGATCCGTACACCGGTGCCCTCCTCGCCGATCAGCCCCAGCCGCGCGTTGCCGTCGCCCTGGTCACTGTCCCGGCGGACGGTGTAGGTCAGCGTCGTCGTGGCATTGCGGCGCAGCGTGGTCCGGTCGACGGTGACGGCGTGCGTGGGCTGGGCCTTGGGCGTGGTCAGCGACAGGGTGGTCTGCACCGTGCCCTTCAGGTCGACCCCGGAGGGCGTGGACCGCACCCGCACGGTGGCGCTGATGTCGTACGTGCCCGGGCCCGGATACATCCGTGAGCCCGGCAGGGTGCCCGTGTCCAGCGTCTTGCCGGCGCGGCGGACCGTCCAGGTGCCCTCGGTGCGGCAGGCGTACCGGACCCGGACACCGGCGCGCCGGCAGGTGGCCGGGGCCGTGATCGTCAGTCTCGGTGAGCCGGTGTCCGTGCACAGGCTGACCTGCGCCTCCTCACCGTGTGCGCCGTGCAGGACGCCGGCGGTCGCGCACAGCGTGGCCGGGCTCTCGGGCGCCGGCGCGGGTGCCGCAGCGGGGTGCCCCCAGGCGGGCGTGACGAGAGCCAGGGGCAACAGGGCTGCTCCGGCCAGGGTTCTCAGGATGGTGGGACGAGTCGGCACCGCGTTTCCCTCCGGGCGGCCGGGACCGGCCGGATGCCGGTCGCCTGCGCCGAGGATGATCCGACCGTACGACAATCCCCGGCTCCCACGCCGGGCGGTCACCTGGGGGCAGCAATGCCGGCGCCCCGAAGGGGTGCGGGCGAGGCCGGGCCTGGCAGGCGCCGGCACAGCACTCGTACGCTCGTCGGTGACCACCGTGCCGAAGGCGGGAGCAGCAACGATGCAGTACGTGAAGCTCGGTTCGACGGGCCTGGACGTGTCGCGGATCTGTCTGGGCTGCATGACCTACGGCCTGCCCGACCGCGGCGTCCACGAGTGGACACTCGGCGAGGAGGCGTCCCGCCCGCTCATCCGGCGGGCGCTGGAGGCGGGCATCAACTTCTTCGACACCGCCAACGTCTACTCGGACGGCACCAGCGAGGAGATCGTCGGCAGGGCCCTGCGCGACTTCGCGAACCGCGACGAGATCGTGCTGGCCACCAAGGTGAACGGCCGGATGCGGCCGGGCCCCAACGGAGCCGGACTGTCCCGCAAGGCCATCATGGCCGAGATCGACCACAGCCTGCGCCGCCTCGGCACCGACTACGTCGACCTCTACCAGATCCACCGCTACGACCACACGACTCCCGTCGAGGAGACGATGGAGGCACTGCACGACCTGGTCAAGTCGGGCAAGGTCCGCTATCTCGGGGCGAGTTCGATGTACGCCTGGGAGTTCTCCAAGCTGCAGTACACGGCGGACCTGGGCGGCTGGACCCGGTTCGTGTCCATGCAGAACCACTACAACCTGCTCTACCGCGAAGAGGAGCGGGAGATGCTGCCGCTCTGCGCGGACCAGGGAGTGAGCGCGCTGCCGTGGAGCCCGCTCGCCCGCGGCCGGCTCACCCGTGACTGGGGCACGGTCACCGGGCGCAGCGCCAACGACGACTTCGGCGGCCGCCTGTACCTGGAGAGCGACCGCTCGATCGTGGCGGCCGTCACCCGTGTCGCGGACGCCCGCGGTGTGTCCCGCGCGCAGGTGGCCCTCGCCTGGCTGCTGCACCAGGACACGGTGGCCGCCCCGATCGTCGGCGCCCCCAGGCCCCAGCACATCGAGGACGCGGTGGCCGCGGTGGAACTGGAGCTGACCGAGAAGGAACTCGAAGAGCTGCAGCAGCCCTACACGCCACGGGCGATCAGCGGTCACTGAGCGGCGGTAAGGGGAAGAAAAGGATTTCCTTGAATTCGCGTCAATAAGGAACGGTGCCGCACGTATTTGTCGACTGTCGAAAGATCTCTTGTTCGCGCGTGTGCGGCTGTGCGAAAGTGTGCACCGTCGGCGCGCAGGCGGATCCCCATTCCGCTGTTTGCGCCAGGCCGCTCCCCGTACACCCCCACAACGCTTCAAAAGAGCTGCCTCAGGTGGACGTTCGAGCAGCCCCACCGCCTTCCCATACCGATTGGTGTGGACTAATTTCCGTATCGCGTCTGGAGGAATTTCGGTCGTGAATGAGGCAGGCCTGTCGGACGAACGACTCAGTGCGGAGCTGAAGAAGTGGACGGGCGGGACACCCGCGCTCCATCCCGTCGGTGAACTCCTCGACCGGCACTGGGAAGCGGCCTTCGCCTACGCCCGGCTGTGCACGGACGGGACGCGTGCCGCCGGCATGCTGACCACCGCCGCCTTCACCCGGCTGTTCGGGGAATCGATCCGACAGGTCGGTCCGACCGCCGCGTGGCGGCCCCAGGTGCTGGTCGCCGTCCGCCGGATCGCGGCCGAGTGGGACACCGACGGCCGTCAGGAACTCCTCCACCCGGGCCTGCGGTCCGACGCCACCGGTGAGCGTGCCGCCGCCCGGCTGCTGCCGCCGCCCGGCCGGCGGTTGCTGTCCCGCGCGTTCCAGCGGGTGCCCCAGACCTCCCGGGCCGTGCTGTGGCACACGGAGGTCGAGGCCGAACCGCTCGCCGTACCCGCCGCGCTGCTCGGCCTGGACGAGGACGACGCCGGCGTCGAGTTGCGGCGGGCCCGTGAACGGCTGCGCGAGGAGTGCCTCCAGGTCCACCGCGAACTCGCTCCGGAGTCCGAGTGCCAGCGCTATCTGCGCATGCTCGACGTGACGTTCCGGCGCGGTGGCGTCGACATCGACCCGGATCTGCGGGAGCACCTGGGGCGGTGCGGCCACTGCAGCCGGACCGCCGACCAACTCGCCGTGTTCAACACCGGTCTCGGCCTCGCCCTCGCCGAGGCGGTCCTCGGCTGGGGCGCCCGCGCCTACCTGGACGCCCGGGCACGCCGCGACGAGAACGCGACGGCTCCGTCCCCCCGACCGACGACGCTCACACCCCCACCGGGGGAACCCTTCTGGACCCCCGAGCTCCCGGACGACGCCGCCTCCACCGAGCCGCTGGACGGGTCAGGTTCCTCGGATTCCGGGCCTGCCGGCGTCCCGCGTCGGCGTGGTGCGGTGGGTTCCACGGGCGGGGCTGCTTCTGCCGGGTCACCGGGCGGGGCCGGTTCCGCCGAGCCCTCGCGTCGGCGTCTCCCCGCCGGGCCACGGGACGACGCCGCCTCCACGGAGCCGCTGGACGGGTCCGGTTCCGCTGAGGCGGGGCATGGGGGCGGTTTCGCTGAGGGCGGGCCGTGGGACGGGGCCGGCGGGACGACGCGGATCGGCGGGGAGGCTTCGCTGGGACGTGGGTCCGGTGGGGCTGACGGTGCCGAAGGGGTCGCCGGTGGCGGGGAAGCCGGCGTCCTCGGACGTTCGGCCCAGCGAGCCGCCCGCGCTCGGCGTGCCCGGCGGCGCAACCTCGTGCTGGCCGCCGGCACCGTCAGCGGTCTGGTCGTGCTGCCCCTGGTGCTGTGGTCGGTGCTCGGCTCCGGCGACGGCCACGCACCGGCCGGCGACGGCACCTCCACCCCGGCGCCGGGGAAGGGCTCCGCGAGTCCGGGGATGTCCTGGGCCGGGGCCCACAGGGCGGCCCAGGGTGCCCTGCACGGCCGGCTGCACAACCTCGACTCCGGCCTGTGCGTCGGCGTCGTGGGGAAGGATGCCGTCAAGGGCGCCGAGACCGAACTCGCCGCCTGCTCCGCGACACCGAGCCAGCAGTGGACGTACGAGACCGACGGACTGCTGCGCAACTCCGCCGCCCCCGACCTGTGCCTGGACTCCAGCCTCGGCTACTCGGTCCGCCTGGCCCCCTGTTCGGCCACCGGCAGCGCCGCCCGGGACATCCGCTACGACTTCACCCTCCAGGGCGCCCTGATCCCTCGCTGGAACCAGGACCTGGCGCTCACCCCGGCCGCCACCGACGGCTCCGGCGCCCTGGTCCTCAAGACCCGCGCCACCGGCACCGCCCAGCGCTGGTCCGTCGACACCGCCAAGCCCGATCTGCAGATGCAGAACGTGAACTGGGACAGCGACAGCAGCCCGCTGCCGGCCGCCACCCCGCACCGGTCGGCTCCCCAGGTGACGCCCACGCCCAAGGCCTCCAGGACCACGTCGTCGCCGGCCCCGGAGGCGACCGGGTCCGCGTCGCCGTCGCCCACGCCCTCCACCACGGTCGATCCCTGCTCCGCGTACCGGTACTACTGCGGCGGGGGCTACGGCGGCTACAACGACGGCGGGCACCACAGCCGTTGACTCAGGGACGGTGCGGCGGTGGCGGCGGGATCGTGCCCAGCCCCGGGGCCGGTTCCGGCCACACCAGCAGCACCGGGCAGGGCGCGTGGTCGACGGCGAACCGGACGGCCGGGCCGAGGCTCTTCGGACCGAGCCGGGACCGGTCGCCGTCCCGCGCCAGCACCAGCAGATCGGCGCCCTCGGCGGCGGCCACCACCTCCCGCTCGACCCGGCCCGCCCGCTCCTGGCGCGCACAGGGCCGCCCCAGCCGCTCCGCCGCCGCGTCCAGCAGATCGGCCGCCGAACTCCCGCCGAGCGACTCCACCAGGTCGCCCGGATCCCTCTCCGGATGCCCCCGCCCGAGCAGCCCCGCGAACGCGCCGTGCGCGAGACCCGGCACCTCGGGCCCGCTGACGTGCAGCAGCACCACCTCGGCGGTCTCCGGTGCGTGGCCGCGCACGGCGTCCACGCAGGCGGGCCAGGTGCCTTCGACGAGCCAGGCGATCACACGCATCCGGTCACTCCCTCGGTGCACGCGCCTCTCAGAGAACCTGCAGCGACCCCCACAGTGCCACGACCGCGACGGCGAGCGAGGACGGCACGGCGAGCAGACCCAGCCGGGTGAACTCCCCGAGGTCCACGCCGTGCTCGTGCTGGTGCACGATCCTCCGCCACAGCAGCGTCGCCAGCGACCCGGCGTAGGTCAGATTGGGGCCGATGTTCACCCCGAGCAGCACGGCCAGCACCGCGCCCGGCCCGACCGGTGCCGCCAGCGGCAGCAGGACCAGCACCGCCGGCAGGTTGTTGATGAGGTTCGCCAGGACGGCGGCCACCGCCGCCGTCCCCAGGAGCGCCGGCAGCCCGGTACCGCCGGGGACCACGTGCCCGAGCACGTCCGCGAGCCCGTTGTCCACGACCGCCCGCACCACGATGCCCAGGGCCAGCACGAACGCGAGGAACGCCGGGGCCGCCGCCCGCACGACGGTCAGCGGGGTCGCCCGGCGCCGCACCAGTGCCCGCCCCGCCAGCACCAGCGCGCCCGCCGCCGCGACCCAGGCGGGGTCCACGCCGAACGCCGACGCCACCACGAACCCCGCCAGCGTGCAGGCCACCGTCACCAGCGCGAACAGCGGCAGCCGCGGAGCCTCGCCGCTCTCCCCGCCCGCCGGTGCCGCCGCCGCGAGGTCCCGGGCGAAGAACCGGCGGAACACCAGGTACTCGGCGCCGATCGCCACCAGCCACGGCAGCGCCATCAGCGTCGCGAACCGGGTGAAGCTCAGCCCGCTCGCCGCGAACGCGAGCAGGTTCGTCAGGTTGGACACCGGCAGCAGCAGCGAGGCGGTGTTCGACAGGTGCGTGCAGGCGTACACATGCGGTTTCGGCCGTACGCCGGTCCGCGCGGCCGTCGCGAACACCACCGGCGTGAGCAGCACGATCGTGGCGTCCAGGCTGAGGACGGCGGTGATGGCGGAGGCCAGCGCGAACACCGCCGTCAGCAGCCGCACCGGGCGGCCCCGCGCCCCGCGGGCCATCCACGCCCCGCACGCCTGGAACAGCCCCTCCACATCGCAGAAATGGGCGAGCACCAGCACCGCCGCCAGGAACCCGACCACCGGACCCAGCCGCTCCGCCTCGGCCCGCGCGTGGTCCAGTGAGATCGCCCCGGTGGCGACCGCGATGGCCGCGGCGGGAACGGCCATCACCGCCTCCGGCCACCCGAAGGGCCGTACGACGGCCCAGGCGAGCACGGCGACGAGCAGCGCGGCGGACAGTGCTTCGGCGAGCGGCGCGTTCAGGGCGGGTCCTCCGGGAATCGATCACGTGGGTGCCCGCCCATGAAAACAGAAGGCGTCGAACGTCTTACGACGACCGGCTGCCCGCCGCGCCCAGGAATTCCGCCCAGCCGCCCGCGGGGGCCTGCCCCGGCACCAGCGTGCGCAGCTTGCGCAGCACCGCCTGGTCCTGCGCCTCCAGCCAGGCCACGAGCTGCTTGAACGACACGAAGCGCACGTCGTCGCCGTACGCGGCCATCTTCCCGATCGCCTCCTCGACGGCGTCCATGTAGATGCCGCCGTTCCAGCGCTCGAAGTGGTTGCCGATGAAGAAGGGGGCGCGGTTGGTCTCGTACGCCCGCCGGAATCCGGCGACATAGGCGTCGCGGGCCTGGGCGCGCCAGGCGTCGTAGTGGGCGCGGTCGCCCAGCGGGTTGCCGCCGGACTGGTTGAACATCATGTTGTAGTCCATCGACAGCACCTGGAAGGAGTGCCCGGGGAACGGTATGGACTGCAGCGGGAAGTCCCAGATCTTCCCGCCCTGCACCTTGCCCGGCCAGATCTGCAGCCCGCCCGGCGAGCTGGCGTCGTACTTCCAGCCGAGGGCCGCGGCCGTGGGCAGCAGGTTGGACTGGCCCTCCAGGCACGGCGTACGGCCGCCGATCAGCTCCTTGCGGTAGTCGAAGGGGAGGGGCTCCAGGTCGGTGAAACCGGTGTTGGTCTTCCACTTGGTCACGAAGTCGACCGCCTGGTCTATCTCGCTGCGCCACTCGGCCGGGGACCAGTTGCGCACGCCGCTCGCGCCGCAGAAGTGCCCGTTGAAGTGGGTGCCGATCTCGTGGCCCTCCAGCCAGGCCGCGCGGACCTGCTGGATCGTGGCGTGGATGTGCCGGTCGGCGAGGTAGCCGATCGCGGAGGCGCCGACCGGGTGCTGCGGCGGACGGTACAGGTGCTTCTTGGACTCGGGCAGCGTGTAGATGCCGCTGAGGAAGAACGTCATCTTGGCGCCGTGGTCGGCCGCCACCTTGCGGAACCGGGAGAACAGGCCGTTGCTCAGCTCGCCCGCGCCGTCCCAGGAGAACACCACGAACTGCGGGGGCTTCTGGCCCGGCTTCAGCCGCTCGGGCTTCGGCTGGTGCGGCTGGGGCCCGGTGTCGGCCGTGGAGCCGTCGCCTATCGGCTTGGCCGGCCGGGCCTGGGCGGTGCCCTTGCCGTCCGCCGGGCCGTCGACCGAGAGGCCGGTGCCGGAGGAGCACGCGGCCAGCGTGCCCAGGGCGCCCGCAGCCGCTCCCGCCGTCAGCACCCGCCTGCGTGAGATCCCGCTCATCTTCTCCCCGATTTCCTGTCACGGCCCCTGGGGGCCTGCTCGCCGGTGTGGGTCGCCGGGTTCGATGAGGGGGTCCCGTGGAAAGA
Source organism: Streptomyces sp. NPDC001851 (assembly GCF_040297165.1). Lineage (NCBI taxonomy): Bacteria > Bacillati > Actinomycetota > Actinomycetes > Kitasatosporales > Streptomycetaceae > Streptomyces > Streptomyces sp. NPDC001851. Next base: position 298,218 of record NZ_JBEOYR010000004.1, read on the forward strand.
TCGCGGCTTGCGGCGCCTGTTGCCGTCCTGTGACAGTTGTGGCCCGCTCATGACGAACCCCGCTGCCCGGAGGCGGGGCAGCGGGGTTCGTCCCGGGGATGTCGGCAGGGGTCAGGGAGCGGTGCCGGGGCTGAGCGCGGACAGGAAGACGGACGAGGAGCTGCCGGAGACGGGCACCGCTCCGCCCGTCCACGCGATCTTCAGCGCTTCCCGCTCGTCCGGCGGCGTGACCAGCAGCGCGGCCGGGGTGGCGGTCCGGGCGCCGCTGATACCCGGGTTGGAGAAGGTCAGCCCGGCCCAGGCGCTCTGCCCGGGCCTGAGGGTGATGGTGGTCGGGGAGCCCGACTCGCGCTGGGGGTCCGGGCCGAGCTGGGCGCCGGAGGCGGTCACGAACGCCGTGCCCGGATAGCCGTGCAGGGTGCAGGTCCGGCCGGACCTGTTGGTGAGGACGACCGGGAAGTTCTCCTGGCCGGCGCCCGGGTCGTTGCGGCCGACCGAGGCGCGCAGCTGGGAGGTGTGGCAGCGGGTGCTCGCCGCGGGTGTGGCCGTACCACCGCCCGTGGACCCGGTGGAACCCGTGGCCTTCGTGGTCGAGGACGAGGGGGCGGCGCTGGAGGACGCCACCGGGGCGGTCGTGGTGGCGTCCGGGGTCTTCGTGCTGCCGGTCGCCGGGGCGGCCGTACCGGAGGACGTCACCGGTGGGTTGCCGTGGACGTCCTGGCCGTTGCCGCAGGCGGTCAGGAGGCCCAGCACGGCGACCGCGCCCACGAGGAGGGTCCCGCGCCGCGCGGACCGGGGTGTGTACACCATGTCGCTCCACACTCCTGGATGGTCACGGCACGCGGCGGACCGCGTGCCTGACGGCGCCGAGTGCGCCGTCCTCACACTCCGATGCGCCGAACGCCGGAAAAGTTCGGCACGGAGGGTTTTCTTCCCCGCCGTGACCCCCGCCAGCCGCGCGTCAGGTCACGCTCAGCGAACGGAGTATCCCGTCGGTCGCGTCCGTGGCGCCCCGCTCGCGCACCTGTACGTACACCTGGGGCTGCGCGGCGCCGTCCGCCGGAGCCAGCGCGGACTCGGTGACCGAGCCGCCGTCCGGGCAGCCGCTCCAGGCCCGCACCAGGCCGTGCCAGTCGCCGTCGGAGAACGTGCGGCTGCCGGAGTAGCGGCAGCCGGAGTGGGCGAGGGCCTTCACCTTCGCGGTGACGTCACCGTGCTCGCTCACCCCGACGAACACGCCGTCCACCGCCTTCCCCAGATCGGGCCAGCGGCTCAGGTCGTCGGCGACCACCAGCCCCGGTTCGTGGCCCTTGCCGAGTCCCAGCGCGCCCGGGTCCCAGCCGGAGTCGCGCAGCTCGCGGCTCCAGCCGGCCGGAACCCTCACGACCACCCGACCGGTCGAGTCCGTCACCCGTGCCTCGTCCGGGGAGCCGCCGTGGTGGATCAGCACGGTCACCGTGGCCGCGGCCGCCGCCGCGGCGAGGACCGCGGCCAGGGTCAGCGTCACCGGGGTCAGCCGGCCGCGGACGCCGTCCAGCCGCCGGGAGGGCCGCAGCGCCGGCGCGGCCGCCGCCAGCCGGTCCAGCTCGTCGGCGAACGCCTGTGCGCCGGGCCAGCGGCGCGCCCGGTCCGGCTCCAGGGCGCGCAGCAGTGCCCGCTCCACGTCCTCGCCGAGGTCCGGCCGCAGCCGCCCGGGCGCCACCACCCTGCCCGGCGGGCCCGGCACGCTTCCGGTGACCAGCTCGTAGCCGACCGCGCCCAGGCTGTAGACGTCGGCGCGCTCGTCGATGCCCTCGCCGGGCTCGGCCTGCTCCGGCGGCTGATAGCCCGCCGAGCCCGCGGCCAGGGTGAGGACCGAGGCCTGCGCGAGACTCTTGGCGAGTCCCAGGTCGGCCAGGAGCACCCGCCGGGTGCCGTCCGGGGCGGTGTGCAGCAGCACGTTGGTGGGCTTGATGTCCCGGTGCACGATGCCCGCCTCGTGCAGCGCGGCGGCGGCCCGGGCGGCCTCGGCCGTCAGCGCGAGCGCGTGCCCCACCGGCAGCGGCCCGCCCGCCAGCAGGTCGGCGAGGGTGCCGCCGGCGGCGTACTCCATCACGAAGTACGGCCTCCCGTCGGGGAGTTCACCGATGTCGTAGACCTGCACCACGCGACTGGAACCGGCCCGGCGCAGCAGCCGCGCCTCGGACAGGAAGCGGTCCCTGATGTCGAGCCGGTGGGCCCAGTTGTCGGCGAGGACCTTGACCGCGACCGGGGCCTGAAGCTCGTCGTCGTGGGCGAGCCACACCGTGGCGAAGCCGCCGGTGCCCAGCGGCCGTTCGAGGCGGTAGCGGCCGATCCGCTCCAGGGAGTGCATACGACTATCATGCCTGGCCTGAGATCGACTTGGAGGAGGGCCCGTCCGTGCAGGACCAGGCGCCGATGGAAGACCTCGCCCGGCGGGCCGCCGCCGGCGACAGCGCGGCCCTGGACCGGCTGCTCACCGAGATCCGGCCGGAGGTCCTGCGCCGCTGCGGGCGCTTCCTGCCGTGCCGGGAGGACGCCGAGGAGGCCGCGCAGGACGTGCTGCTCCAGGTGGCCCGGTACATCTCCGGCTTCGAGGGCCGCAGCCGGTTCAGCACCTGGCTGTACACCGTGGTCGCCAACTGCGCCCGGCAGAAGTACCGCGAGCTGAAGCGGCGGGCGGCCGAGCAGCCTGCCGCCATCGAGCCGTCGTACGCCGTCGACCCGCGTACCACCAGCGTCATCGCCGGCTCCCGGGTGGACCTGCTGGAGGCGCTGGAGCGGCTGGAGCGGACGCATCCGCACCTGGTCGCGCCGCTGGTCTACCGGGACATCTGCCAGCTGGACTACGCCGAGGTGGCCGAGCGCGTCGGCATCCCGCTCGGCACGCTCAAGTCCCGCCTGCACGAGGCCCGCAAACAGGTACGGCCGTGGCTGGCGGGGTCCTGAGCGCTACTCGTCCTCCTCGAAGAGGGACAGTTCCGCCCAGATCGTCTTGCCCTCCGGGGTGTGCCGGCTGCCCCAGCGCTGGGTGAGCTGGGCGACCAGCAGCAGCCCGCGGCCGCCCTCGTCGAAGGTCTTGGCCCGGCGCAGGTGCGGAGCGGTGTGGCTGGTGTCGGACACCTCGACGATCAGCGTGGCCGCGTCGTGGATCAGACGCAGCCGGATGGGATGCGAGCCGTACCGGATGGCGTTGGTGACCAGCTCGCTGACCACCAGTTCCGCCGTGAACGCCGCCTCGCTCAGCCCCCAGGGGCCCAGCTGCTCCACGACCTGCTTGCGGATCGGGGCGACCAGCGCCGGGTCGGCCGGGATGTCCCAGGTCGCCACCTGCGAGGCGGGCAGGCCCTGGGTGCGGGCGAGCAGCAGCGCCACGTCGTCGGGGACACCGCCCGGCGGCAGCAGGGCGTGCAGCACACGGTCGCAGGTCACGTCGAGGGAGTGCGTGTGCCCGGCGAGCGCCTCGTACAGCAGCTCCCGGCCGGCGTCCCCGTCCCGCTCCCGGGACATCACCAGACCGTCGGTGTACAGCGCGAGCACGGTGCCCTCGGGCAGGGCCACCTCGGCGGACTCGAAGGGCAGTCCGCCCAGGCCCAGCGGGGGACCGGCGGGCAGGTCCAGCAGCTGCGGCCGGCCGCCGGGCCGCAGCAGCACGGGCGGCGGGTGCCCGGCGCGCGCCAGGGTGCAGCGCCGCGACACCGGGTCGTAGACGGCGTACAGGCAGGTCGCGCCGACCTCGCCGGGGCTGCCGTCGCCGCCGGACTCCTCCGACAGCCGGACCACCAGGTCGTCCAGGTGGGTGAGCAGCTCGTCCGGGGCCAGGTCGATGTCGGCGAGGGTGCGTACGGCGGTCCGCAGCCGGCCCATGGTGGCCGAGGCCTCCACGCCGTGTCCGACGACGTCCCCGACGACCATCGCGACCCGCATCCCGGACAGCGGGATCACATCGAACCAGTCGCCGCCCACTCCGGCCCGCGCGGCCGGCAGATAGCGGGAGGAGGCCTCCAGCGCGGCCGTGCGCGGCAGGGTGCGCGGCAGCAGGCTGCGCTGGAGCGCGAGCGCGGTCTCGCGTTCCCGGGAGTAGCGGCGGGCGTTGTCGATACAGACCGCGGCCCGGGTGGTGATCTCCTCGGCGAGCAGCCGGTCGTCCGCGGTGAACGGGTCCGCGCGCCGGTGACGGGTGAAGACGGCGACGCCGAGGGTGAGCCCGCGGGCCTGGATGGGCACCGACATCGAGGAGTGGATGCCGAATCTGCGCACCTGCTCGCCCCGCGCGCGGTTCCAGGTCAGCCACTGCTGCAGGTCGCCGGCGGCCACCGAGGCGGTGATCGTGTGGCCCGCGGTCAGCGAGTCCGCCTGCGGGGAGCCGGCCGGGTACACCTCGGTCTGCCCGGGCTCCATCACCGCCTCCGGCACGCCGTCGAGGACCGACTGGTGCGCGGCCCGGCGCAGGCTGACCGGCGCCGAGAGGCGGGCCGGGGGCTCGCCGCCGTACTCCTGCGGGTCCAGCAGGTCGATGGTGACGAAGTCGGCGAGCGCGGGAACGCACACGTCCGCCAGCTCCTGGGCGGTGCGGGTGACGTCCAGCGTGCTCCCGACGCGCACGCTCGCCTCGTTCACCAGCTGGAGCCGCTGGCGGGCGCGGTGGCTGTCGGTGATGTCGTGCGCGGCCAGGCACACCCCGCGCACCCGGCCCCGCGCGTCCTTGACCGGTGCCATCCGGGCGAGCCAGGCGTGGGCGCGGTCCTCGCCGCCGGTGCGCATGGAGGTCTGCACGTCCAGCGGCCGGCCCGTGGTCAGCACCTGGAGCATGCCCTGCTCCAGGTCGTCGGTCTGCGGCCTGCCGCCGATCTCGGCGAGCCGCAGCCCGCGCAGGCGCTCCTCCGGCAGCCCGATGACCTGGGTCATCGCCTCGTTCATCCGGCGCAGCCGCAGCTGCGCGTCGTACACCGCGATCGCGCACGGCGACTGGAGCAGGCCCGCCGCGGCGAGCGGGTCGTCCTCGGCGGGCGGTTCCGCGGCGGGCAGCGGGGTGACGACGAGCCAGCCGCCGCCGTGTCCGTCGTGCGGCGGCCGGCGGTGCGCCAGCAGCCAGACCGGCACGGTACGGCCGTCCCGGTGGCGCAATCCGACGGTTCCCTCCCAGCGGGCGCCCGTGGGCAGGGCCGGGGGGTACTCCCCGGCGAGCAACCGGGCGGCGGGGCGGCCCAGGACGTCGTCCGGGGGGTGGCCGAGCAGGCGTCGGGCGCCCTCGTTCCACTCGACCAGCGTTCCCTCGTCGTCGATGACAGCCCGGGCCGTCGCCGCGTCGTCGAACGGATAGACCCGGCTCATCGTCGCCGCTCCCAAGCGCACACTCACAGTGAACAGGTGGCACCTCTCGTGTTCCAGCCTAGTGCTTCGGGGACTCCCGTGAACCACAACCTCCACCGCCCCGGCCAGTCGGCCGGAGCCGGTCAAGGCGGGGATCCGGCCGATCCCGGCCGGGCGCGGTCGTGTACTGCCGCACCCTTGACGATCGCACAGGGCAATCCGTCAGAATCTGTTTGTTCACGATCAGTTGTGAGTACTTCTGCTTCCGGCCCCTGATGAGGGGAGCCGCCACGGCGGTCACCCGACGATCGGTACGTGGGGCCTCCGGCCGCGGGTGTCGCGGGTGGCGGCGGCCGGACCCGGGCGGTGTCACCGACCCGACCGGCGCGTACGCAGGGGCCGCCGACCCGGACAAGGCCCTCGCCGCCGTCCGCTCCGGTACCCGTCCGGTCCCGCTGGCCGCCACCGCGCGGGCGGACGGCCTGTGTACGGGCGCGGTCCGGGTGCGGTCCGGGGGCGGACGACCCCGCCCCGCCCGGTCGTCCGCACCGCCGCACCGGACGACAGGCCCCACGACAGGCCCGACCGCCCCGCCCCGCCGAACCCCCCGTACGCGGACGCCAGTTACTGCGCGCGTCCGGACACGCCGCCCGCGTTCCACCGCGCCCGCGCCGAGGACCGGGTGCCGGCCGACCGGTGGAGGGCGCCGGGGCGGTCCGGGCCGCGACCTCCGGCGGCCCGACCGCGGGTACCGCGGGAAAGGGCAGCTGACCTGGCGAGATTTACGGGTGAGTACCCGCGCGGTACCGTGAGGGACATGCCAGCTCTCAACGTCGAGTTCAGCGAACGGGAACTTGAGGACCTGCGGCAGATCGCCAAGGAGCGGGGTACGTCGATGAAGGCCCTCGTGCGCGAGGCCGCAGCCGCCGACATAGCGCGGCACCGGGCCCTGCAGGAGGGCGCCGAGGCATTCCGGCGGTTCTTCGCCGCGCACGCCGAGGAGTTCGCCGCGGCCTTCCCCGACGACGAACCCGCCGTGAACGACGAGGCCGCCTGACGCATGCCTTCCGTCATCCATATCGACGTCCCCTGGCTGCTCCAGCGCCATGAGGAGGTCCTGCCCGACCAGCCCGCGGTCGACGACTTCTCCGCGCTGGTCGCCGCCGTCGCCCGGCACCGCGTGGATCCGCCCCGGCTCGGCGTGGACTCCGACCCCGCCTGGCGGGCCGCCGCACTCCTGCACACGCTCGCCGTGCTCAAGCCCCTGCCCGCCGCCAACGCCCGCTTCGCCTGTGCGACCGCGGTGGCCTACATGTTCGTCAGCGGCGTCGGTATCGACCCGCCCTACGGCGCCCTCGTCGACCTCGCCCGCGATCTGATGTCCGGCAAGGCGGACGTGTACGGCGCGGCCGACCGGCTGCGCTCCTGGCAGATCTGAGGAGGCCGCGCCACCTGCCCAAGAGCCGGTCCGCTGTCTGACTTTCTTTCAAAACTTCCGAGGTTGTGTGGGCGGCCTGTTGCTGGTGTGGAAGTTGTGCAAGGGTTGAAACGCCCGTGCGGGGGGTAGAGTCCGGGGTTTCTCCGGCGGATGCGGAACGTCACCGGCCGAGCTCCGGCCCATTTCCCTCGCCACGCGCCGCAGAGACACGCATCGACGCAGCACGCACCATAAGGAACACGCTCAGTGCTCACCCCCCACCCCGCTCGTCCGCCCTATCCGCCGCCCGGCGACGACTCCGGGGAGTCCGACGAGTTGCTCGCCGGTCCGCTGCGGGCCGGCTCCGACGCGGAGGGCTCCCGGTCCGCCGCCCTGCTGATGGCCCGTCACTGGCAGCCGGCCCACGATTACGCCGTCGTCTGCCTGGCGCAGTCCGGGCCGCTCGCCCACATGGTCACCGCCACCGCCTTCCACCAGGTCCTCGGCCGGCTCGCGCTCGGCGAAGGAGCCGAAGCGCTGCGGCCCCGGCTGCTGGTGACGGTCCGGGACACGGTCGTCAACTGGTCCGGCACCGACCGGATCACCGCCGTACTGCCCGGACTCGCCAAGCCCGCCGGGGGCCGGGGGATGCGCGCCGCGAAGACCCTGATACCGGAGAACCGCGCCCTGTCGGACCGCTCCTTTCACGCCCTTTCCCTGCTGGAGCAGGCGCTGCTGTGGCACATCGAGGTCGAGGCCGAGCCGATGACCGTTCCCGCGGGGCTGCTCGGCGTGGACATCGAGAGCGCGGCGGTCGCGCTGGAGCAGGCTCGCGAGAAGTTCCGGGAGGGCCTGGTGCGCGCCCACCGGGAACTCGCGCCCGGCAAGGAATGCCGCTACTACAACCGCCTGCTCGACGTTCCGATCCGCCGTGGCGGGGCCGGCGCCCTGCTGCCCGACGTCCAGGAACACCTGTCCGGCTGCGCCTACTGCCGGCACGCCGCCGAGCAACTGGGCCACGCCGACGCCGCCCTGGGCGTGCTGCTCGCCGAGGCCGTGCTGGGCTGGGGCGCCCGCCGCTACCTCGAATCCCGCCCCGGCCGCCGCCCCGGCCCGGCCCGCGGCCGTGGCGGCTCCCGGCGCTCCGGCGGACGCCGGCGCGGCGGCGGGCCCGGCCTGCTCGCCCGCGCCGCCCTGACCGGCGCCCGGCGGCGCGGTGGCGGCGAACCCGGGTCCCCCGATCCGGTCCCGCGCGGCAGGCGGCGCGGCGGCGGGCCCGGTCCGCTCGCCCGGATCCCCGGCGCCGCCTGGTCCTCCAGGACGCTGCTCACCGGCGTCGGCGTGGCCTCGGCCGGGCTGCTGGCGACCGTCCTCGCGGTCAGCGTGTGGCCGGACGGCGCTGACGGGACCGGCCCGGCCGCCTCCTCCAGCGCCGTGCCCGGCACCGCCACGGGCCAGTCCCCGCCGTCGTCCGCCACCGCCCCCGCGGGACTGCCCGCCGCCGGCCGTCCCACCCTGCTGCGCAACGCCGCCGCCGGGCTGTGCCTGGACATCAAGGGCACACCGAAGACCGGGGCGAGCACGGGCCTCGCCGTCTGCTCCTCGGCCCTCACCCAGCAGTGGACGTACGACGCCGACGGGCTGCTGCGCAGCGCGGCCGACTCGGGACTGTGCCTGGACTCGCACGCCGACGCCGGTGTGGTGATCCTCGGCACCTGCGCCGGCGCCGGCTCCGCGCGGGGCGACGACGTGCGCTACGACCTCACCGGGCAGGGCGAGTTGCTGCCCCGCTGGGACCGGACCCTCGCGCTCGCGACCTCGGGCCAGAACGCCGGCGCCGACCTCGTCGTCAAGGTCCGGGACCGCTCCGCCGGCCAGCGCTGGTCGGCCGGCACGACCTCGGCGAGGCCGGGCTCGCTGTCGGTCGCGGGGCCGGCCGCCCGGCCGATCAGGCAACTGCACTGAGCATGGTGATCATTTCGTGAACACAAGGCGTCACGAAGGGGTTCGGCGCGGTCGGAGTCGGAATGTTTCAGGACGATTAACGAAGCGCTGATTTTCGGCCATCCCGGGGGCCCGGAAGGGCTGGACCCGCTCAGTTCCAGGGTCACGCTGTGCGGATTCCGTGACTTCACGCCACTACTTCAACACGAAAGGTTACCGAAACGCATGCGGTCGATGTGAGTTTCCCCGGCGGACTCGGCAGAGTGGCGCTCGCCGCCCCGGCGCCCGACCGGGTCCGGGCCGGCATCTCGTCTATTCGAGCGGAAGGATGCACACAATGCGGAACACCGCGCGCTGGGCAGCGGCCCTCGGCCTCACGGCCGCAGCCGTTTGCGGACCCCTGACCGGGGCCGCCGTCGCTGCACCGGGCGCCGCCCCGTCGTCGCTCTACGCCCCCTCGGCGCTGGTCCTCACCACCGGCCACGGCAGCGACGTGGCCACGGCCACCCCGGAGCGCGCCGTCACCCTGACGTGCGCCCCCGCGGCCTCCGGCACCCACCCGGCCGCGGCCCAGGCCTGCGCAGAACTGCGCGGCACCGGCGGCGACTTCAACGCCCTGAAGGCCGGCGAAGTGTGGTGCAACAAGCTGTACAACCCGGTCGTCGTCACCGTTCAGGGTGTCTGGCAGGGCAAGCGCGTCTCCTACGAGCGCACCTTCGGCAACAGCTGTGAGCGTGACGCCATCGGCGACGGCGTCTTCGCCTTCTAGAGACCGGGATCGCATGTGTCCCCGCACACACCGGATCAGGTCCGCAACTGGGGAGTGCGGCCCCTGGAGCGGGGTACCTGCGATCTCGCACCGGAACCGACGGGCGGAGTGGGGCCGCCCGCCGGTCTCCGGGCACACAGCCGCTCCCCGGGTGGGCCCGTGGGGGGCCCTTCCCGGGGGGCGGCGAAAAACGAGCGGTTTCAGTCGGTGTCCTTGGCCCTGCGCCGGTGACTCGTGTCGCACCACGGGTAGCGGCGACTGCGCCGGCAGGTACACAGAGCGACACGGAAGCGGTCCGAGGAGACCGTCGTGCCGTCCTCAAGCTCGATCTCGACCGGCCCCTCCACCAACAGCGGCCCGTGCCGCTGCACGGTGATCCGACGGGCCCGGTCAGCGTGTTCGTTCGGCACGGACCACCACCAGTTCCTCCCTGTCCTCGTCCGGGGGGATGAGACCGCGCCCGCGCAGCCAGTCCTCCCGGGAGCGCAGCACCGGCCCGAAGGCGATCCAGCGGCGCCGGACGACCGCGGCCTTCAGGCCCGCGGCGCGCAGCAGTTCCAGCGTGCGGCAGGGATCGCTGAGCGAGGAGTGCACGGTCAGCAGCACGCCGCCGGGGCGCAGCAGCGCGGGTGCGTCCCGGCAGATGCGGTCCAGCAGCAGCCGCCCGTCCTGACCCGCGTCCCAGGCCCGGGACCTGCCGTGCGGGCCGCGACCGGCCTCGGGTGCCGGGACGTAGGGAGGGTTCGCGAGAATCAGGTCGTACGTGCGGCCCCGGACCGGTGCGAAGAGGTTGCCGTGCCGGATCCGTACCGGCAGCCGGGACAGCCACGCGTTCATCCGCGCCGTCCACACCGCCAGGCGCGACACGTCCACCGCGGTCACCTCGGCGCCCTGCCGGGCCGCCGCCAGGGCCAGTGCCCCGCTGCCGGTGCCGACGTCGAGCACGCGGGCACCAGGCATCGGGGCCTCCTCGCGGAGGGCCTCGGCCAGCAGCTCCGTGTCGTCCTGTGGGGCGTACACGCCCGGGAGCACCAAAGCGATCACAGCGCGCGAGTACCCCGGCATTCAGGATATATGGGCTGTTTCCGGCGGCAGGGGCGTCCGCAGCGAGGAGCGTCCGGCGCGCCAGTCGGCGAGCAGCCGCCGGGTCAGACGGTCCTCCAGGTACTCGGTGGCGTCGATCCCGAAGGCGACGTCCGCCGCGAGTTCCGGCTCCTCGGCGAGCAGTCCGCCGATCACGTCATGGCGTACGACCTGTTCGTGCACCGCGTCCGCCTCCACGTGCTCGTCGTAGAAGAACTCCGCGGCGGCCCCGGCGCCCGTGCGGCGCATGGCCTCGGCGAGCCGGCGGGAACCCGGCGAAGAGGTGATCTCCACCTCGGCGAAGTGGCCCACCAGCGCGGCGCGCAGCTCCCGGTGCAGGCCGAACAGCGACATCAGGTTGACGACGGCGAGCATCTCCGCCCGGGCCGCGTCCAGATAGCGGCCGTAGGCGGTGTCCAGGCCCAGGTCCGCCATCAGCGCGGCGAACAGGCGCGCGTGCACCCGGTCGGCCCGGCCCCCGCCGAACTCGTCGAACTCCACCGCCGCCATCGCCGCCTTGGCCCGGCCCCACAGCCGGGGCAGCACCCAGGCGTGCGGGTCGGCCTCCTTCAGGTGGTACAGGGAGCGCTGGGCGGCGTACTCGCGCAGGTGCCACAACTCGCCTTCGGCGCACAGGAAATGGGTCACCCCGGTACCCTCGGCCGGTTCGACGAGGAGCGCGGCGAGCGCGTCGTCGAGGCTGTCGTGGCCCGGCGCGTCGGCACGCAGCGCGGACAGGAAGCGACGCTCCAGCGCGGCGCGGACCCGCAACAGGTCCGGGTCCCACTCGAACTCGGGGCCGACACCGGCGAAGCCCCGGTAGTGCAGCTCGTAGCACAGGTACAGGGCGAGCTGGGGGTCGTCGTCGTAGGGAGCCGCCGCCTCGGCCTCCCCGGGACGGGGGAGGGGGCCCGTACCACGCAGGTACGCGGCGATCGCGGCGGACAGCGGACCCCGGGGCGGGGGCAGCCGGGGTCCTCGTGGGTGGCTGGTCATGGAGGTCGGGTACCCCCGCCTCCCCGGGGCACCGGGGGTCCCTCCGGAACCCATCGGTGAGCCGCCGGTCCGCCGTCTCACTCCCCGTGCGCCTCCTCCTGCGCTCCCGTGTTCGGGGTGACGGCGTCCCCGGCCGCACCGCCCGAGGCCTTGGCCTCGTCGCGCCTCTCGGCCTCCTCGACCTCCCGGAGCACCTCTTCGAGCGCCGTCTCGGGCCGGTCCTCGTGCTCGTTCCCCCCGTTCCCGCCGTTCTCACCGTTTCCACCGGGCATGGCGTCTCCTCCCGCCGTCGCCGACGTCTTGATCCACCACGGGTTACCCGCCCGTGCCGTCTCAAGCGTTCCGCCGGGCGACCATGGTGGCGACCGTCGTCGAAACGGCACCACCCGGCGATTTCGGACTCCTCCGTTCCGCCTGCCGCAGGCGTTCGGCGGGGTTCCGCCGTGCGCGGTGTTTCAGTGTGTGGCGCCCTGGATACACCGCGAGGGTTCGGCCCCGGAACTCGCGAGCCCGTGCACATACGTCGCAGTGAGGTCGTCACCATGTCCCATGCCCCGCCCCCCGCAGGACCGTCGGACCGCACCGGGCTGGTCGGGACCTCCGTCCCCGAGACGGGCCCGGCCCCCGGATCCGGGGGCCGGGCCGGCCGGCAGCGCACCGCCCTGGTGACGGGCGCCTCCTCGGGCATCGGCGCCGTCGTCGCCCGCCGGCTCGCCACCGAGGGCGGCTGGCGGCTGGTGCTGAACGGACGCGACGCCACACGTCTGGAGCAGGTGGCCGCCCAGGCCGACGCCCTGGCCCTGCCGGCGGACCTCACCCGGCCGGGCGCCGACCGTCTGCTCACCGATCTCGTCCTGGACCACACGGGCCGCCTCGACCTGCTGGTGGCCGGCGCCGGCGTGGGCTGGGCCGGCGACTTCACCGAGATGCCCCACGCCCGCATCGACGAGGTCGTCGGCGTCGACCTGCTGGCCACGCTGCACCTCGTGCGCGCCCTGCTGCCCCACATGGTCGCGGCCGGCACGGGACGCATCGTGCTCATCGGATCGGCCGCGGGCCGCTTCGGCGTGCGCGGCGAGGCCGTCTACTCCGCCGCGAAGGCCGCCCTGGCCACCTTCGCCGACGCCCTGCGCCACGAGCTGCGCCGTACCGGGGTCGGCGTCACCCATGTGATCCCCGGCGTGGTCGACACCCCCTTCTTCGAGCGGCGGGGTGTCCCCTACACCAGGACATGGCCGCGTCCGGTGTCACCCGAACGGGTGGCGGACGCCGTCTGGAGCGCAGTCCTGCACGGCAGGGACGAGGTGTACGTCCCCGGCTGGCTGAGCTTCCCCGCCCGGGTGCGCGGCGTCGCGCCCGGGCTCTACCGGCGGCTCGCCGCCCGCTTCGGATGAGCGGCCATGATCGCCGTCACCGTGCTGCTCGCCCTGCTCGCGGCGCTGTCCAACGCGTCCGCCTCGGTGCTGCAGCGCCGGGCCGCCGTGCAGGAGTCCGACGAGGGCACCGGGGCGCGGGCCGCCCTGCGCCGGCTCACCCATCTGCTGCGGCGCCCGAACTGGCTGGCCGGCACCGGGCTGCTGGCGCTGTCCAGCGTGCTGCAGGGCGGGGCGCTGGCCACCGGCAGCCTGTCCCTCGTGCAGCCCCTGCTCGCCGCCGAGCTGCTGTTCACCCTGGTCGTGGGCAGTGTCGTCTTCCGGCGTGCACCGGACCGCCGGACCTGGCTGGCGTTCGCCGCCCTGGCCGTCGGGCTGGCCCTCTTCCTCGTGGCGGCGTCGCCGTCCGCCGGGCAGCCCACGGCGTCGCCCCGGTCCTGGCTGGTGGGCGGTGGCGGGGTGCTCGGTGTCGTGGTGCTGCTGGTGGCGGCCGCCCGTCCGACGAGGGGTGCCGCCCGGGCCGCGCTGCTCGGTCTCGCCTCGGCCGTGTCCTTCGCGACCACCGCGGCGCTGCTGAAGGAGGCCGTGGGGCGGCTGGCGCACAGGCCGGACGCGATGTTCGGGCACTGGGCGCTGTACGCCACCGGAGCCGTCGGGCTCGTCGCCTTCCTGCTGCTGCAGAGCGCGCTGGGCGCCGGTTCCCTGACGGCGTCCCAGCCCGCCCTGACCCTCGGCGACGCGATCACCAGCGTCGTCCTCGGCTGGGTGCTGTTCGACGAGGTGATCCATCTCGGGCTGCGCGTGATCCCGGAAGTGATCGGCATCGGGCTGATCGGGGCGGGCAGCCTCGGACTCGCCGGCGCCTCGGCCGAGGGACAGGAGTGGGACACGCACGTGCGGGACCGCCGGGACGGCGGAACACGTCATACGAATCGAGCACACCGTTGACCAGGAAGGCGGTTCGGCGATGTCTCTGATGTCCGGCCGGCCATGGCGGAAGGCGGCGCTCCTGCTCCCGGCCGGGATCGCGGCCGCACACATCGGACCGGCGGCCACCTGGCTTCCGGGCGTGCGGCTGCTGCTGTTCCCCGGGCTGTCCGGCACCGGACGCCGCGGGCATGTCGCGCTGACCTTCGACGACGGCCCGGACCCGCGGTCCACACCGCACTTCCTCGACGCCCTGGACGACCTCGGCGTGCGGGCGACGTTCTTCGTGCTCGGTGAGAACGTGGTGCGCCATCCCGCGCTGGCCCGGGAGACCGCCCGGCGCGGACACGAACTGGCGGTGCACGGCTGGACGCACGACCGTCCCTGGCGGCCGGCCCCCGCCCGGGACGCCGCGCAGGTCGCCCGGACCGTCCGCGCGGTGCAGGACGTCTGTGGCCACCGGCCGCAGTGGTACCGGCCGCCGTACGGCATCCTCACCTCCGGACGCTGGCTGGCCGCCCGCCGGGCCGGGCTGCGGCCGGTGCTGTGGTCGGCGTGGGGCAAGGACTGGAGGGCCGACGCCACCCCGGCGTCCGTGCAGGCCAGGATCGCGGCGGATCTGCGCGGCGGCGGAACGGTTCTGCTGCACGACTCCGACCGGCTCGCGGCCCCCGGCTGCTGGCGCTCGGCCCTCGGCGCCCTGCCCGCCCTGGTGCAGGACTGCCGAGACGCAGGACTGGCGGTCGGCCCGCTCCGCGACCACCGCCCGGTCACTGCCGCCACCGTCGCATCCCTGCCGCCGGGCCCCCGATGACGGCCGGGCACCCGACACGCCGACGTCACGCACGTGCGAACCGACACCGCACGGCGCGGCTGGTACGACCCTTCTCGTGTCCCCGTGTCCCCGTGTCCCCGAGTCACAGCCCGGTCACGTACTCCATCGGATCCCCCCGGAACAGCGCCTGCCCCCGCGCCACCCGTGCCGCCCGCTCCGCGCTGCCTTCCGTGAGCCCGGCCAGAGCCGTCAGCAGCGCCGGCCCGTCCGGGGCGTGTTCCGACACGCCGAGATCGGCCATCCGGCGGACCCCGTCCACCCCGTGGCCGGGCAGCGGCCGGTACCCGATCACCGGCAGCCCGGCGGCCAGGGCCTGTACGGCGGTCTGGCCGGCCGCGTTGTCCAGCAGGGCGTACGCGGCGGACAGCAGCCCGGGCATGTCGTCCACCCAGTCCAGGGCCAGCACCCCGGGCACCCGGGCCACCCGCTCGCGCAGCGCTGCGTTGCGCCCGCACAGCACCACCGGCAGATACCCGGCCCCCGCCAGCAGCCGCGCGGTGGCGCCCGCCCGGGACGCCGCGCCCCAGGCGCCGGCGGACAGCAGGACCGGCGGCCGGCCGGGCGCCTGCCCGGCGAAGCGCTCCCGCCACCGGGCCGCACCCGGCGCCGACGCGCGGAACTGCGGCGCGACCGCCGGACCGGTCGTCACGACGGGCCCGCCCAGGGCCCGGCGCACCTCGGCCGCCGCCCCGTCCGTGAGGCACAGGTACTGGTCGTTGCCGGGATGCAGCCACTGCCGGTGCACCGCGAAGTCGACGAGGAAGACGGCGCTCGGCACCCCCAGCCGGCCCCGGGCCCTGAGGTGACCGGTGAGCTGCGCGGCCAGATGGAAGACCGACACGACCACGTCGGCGTCCAGCCGCCGCACCAGCTCCGTCAGCCGGTCACCGGCGAGCCGGGCCAGTGGTACCCCGCTCGGGCGCGGCCCCGTGGCACCCCGCAGGAAAGCGCCGTAGACACCGGCGTACAGCCAGGGAAAGTGCCGTACCGACGCCTGGTACGAGCGGCGCAGCCCACCGCCCAGGCCGTACGGCAGCAGCCGCAGGACGTCGGCCACCTGCGGCTCGTGTCCGCACGCCGCGGCCCGGCGCGCCAGTTCGGTGGCCACGGTGTCGTGCCCGGCCCCCATGCCCGCGCTCAGGATCAGCGGGCGCCGCCGGGCACCCGGCTCGGCCGGTTCCGGGAAGGGCACCTCGGCAGGAGTACGCACGGCTTCCGATTCTCCGGTGCACACGGCGCGTAAACAGCCCTCTCCCGGGCCGTGTCGTGAGTTGCCCGGAGCGCGCCGGAGTGGATGAATCGGCACAGGAGAGCGTGTGGGCGGCGAGCACGGGAGGAGCCGTGAGGCGGTTGCGGCGCGGGCTGCACCGCGCGTGGGAGTGGCTCAGGGCCGGAGCCCTGCTGGCACACGGCCGCGAGCTGGAACTGATGCACCGGGCCATGGGCTTCGCCACCCTGGCGCTGGTGACGCTGGCACCGCTGCTCATCGTGGTCGCCGCCGCCGATCCCCTGGTGCGGGGCGGTTTCGCCTCGTGGCTGACCGACGGCATGGGCCTGTCCGGCCGGTCCGCCCATGTGATCACCGACGTCATCAGCCCGCCGCGCAAGGTCATCGGCACGACCAGTGTCCTGGGCGGTGTCCTGCTGGCCGTGTTCGGCGTGTCCTTCGGCGGCAGCGTGCAGAACGCCTATGAACGGATCTGGGGCGTGCCCCCCGGCCCCTGGCACCGGGTCTGGCGGCAGGCGACCTGGCTGGTGGTGCTCACCGCCTACCTCTACCAGGAGGTGGCGACGAAGAACTCGCTGCACGGGGCCCAGCGGATCGCCCTGTCCGCCGCCAGCGGCGTGCTGTTCTTCTGGTGGGGACAGCGGTTCCTGCTGGGCGGCCAGATCCACTGGCGCTCGCTGTTCCCGGGAGCTGTGGCCACGGTCATCGGCCTGGTCGGGCTGCGGGCCTTCTCCTACCTCGTCTTCACCCCGCTCATCGTCACCAACGCGCTCAGCTACGGCGCCGTCGGCACCGTGCTCGTGGTGGAGTCCTGGCTGATCGGCGTCGGCTTCGTCATCTACGGCGGCGCCCTGTTCGGCCGCTGGTTCTGCGAGCACCACTGGATGCCGCACCACGACGACCACCAGGAGGACGACACGGAGACCGGTTAGGCCATCTGGCGGCGCACCAGCTCGTGCAGCCGGCCCGTGGTGTCGGCGAGCAGCTCGGACGGGGTGCCCTGCTGGACCACCTTGCCGTCCTCCATCACGATCACCCGATCGGCGTCCAGGACCGTCGACAGCCGGTGCGCGATGACGACCCGGGTGGCGTTCAGCTTGCGGGTGCTGTCGATGACGATGCGCTGGGTGTCGTTGTCCAGGGCACTGGTGGCCTCGTCGAAGAACAGGATCCGCGGGCGCCGGATCAGCGCCTGGGCGATCATCAGGCGCTGCCGCTGGCCGCCGGAGACGGACCCGTTGCCGGCCACGATGGTGTGCAGGCCCATCGGCATCCGCTTGATGTCCTCCGCGAGACCCGCCAGTTCCGCCGCCGCCATCGCCTCCTCCGGCGTGTACGGCTCGGTGCCGCATATGACGTCCAGGATGGAACCGGTGAACGGCTGCGCGTGCTGGAGCACCACCCCGCACTGGCGGCGCACCGCCGACTGGTCGAGCGCCGCGAGGTCCTGGCCGTCGTACAGGACACTTCCGGAGACCGGCTTGTCGAAGCCGATCAGCAGCCTCAGCAGCGTGGACTTGCCGCAGCCGCTCGGGCCGACGACCGCCACGAACTCGCCAGGCCGGATCGCGAAGGACACGTCGTCCAGGACGAGCGGGCCGTCGTCGGCGTACCGGAAGGAGAGCCGGCGGGCCTCGATCGCGCCGGACAGCGGGCCCGGCCGGGTGCTCGACGTGCGCACCTCCGGGGTCGCCTCGAAGACCGGCTTGATCTCCTCGAAGAGCGGCAGCGCGGCCACCGCCGACACGAACGAGCCGGTCAGCTGGGTGACCGAGGTCAGCACCATCGTCACCGAGGTGTTGAAGGCGAGGAAGTCGGCCGCCGACATCGCGCCCTTGGCCGGGCCTGCCAGCAGCATGAACATCAGCAGGGTGCACACCGGCAGGTAGATCCCGCCGAGCACCGTGGTGAGGTTCTTGATCCGGCCGACCTTCTGCTGCAGCTCCCGGCTGTGCGCGAACTCCCGCGCCCAGGCCGCGTAGGCGTAGTTCTCGGCCGCCGCCACCCGCAGCTTGGGCAGCCCCCGCAGGGTCTGGAAGGCCTGGTTGTTCAGCTTGTTGCCGAGCGCCACCAGCTTCCGCTGCCAGCGCACCTGCCACAGCCCGAGCCCCAGGAACACGGCCGCGATGACGACGAGCATGCCGATCGCCGCCAGGGCCATCGACGGGCTGTACCAGAACAGCAGGCCCAGGTTCATCGCGCCGACGGTCACCGACTGGGCGACCACCGGGCCGACACCCGCCAGCAGCCGCCGCATCGCGCTGATGCCCATGGCGGCACTGGCGAGTTCACCGGTGGAGCGCTGGGTGAAGAACCGGGTGGGCAGCCGGAGCAGCCGGTCCCAGACGGCGGGCTGGAGCGCGGCCTCGATCCGGCCCTCCAGGCGCAGGATGGACAGGTTCTCCAGCAGCGTGAACGCCGCCGCCACCACGCCGCTCACCATCACGGCCAGGCACACCTGGACGATCAGGCCCTCCTGGGCGCGCGGCACGTACTCGCCGAGCACCTTGCCCGTCGCGATCGGCACCAGCGCGCCGATCGCCACCGTCACCAGGCCCGCCAGCAGCAGGCCGAGCAGATCACCCCGGGTGCCGCGCAGGCTGAACCGCAGCAGGCCGAACGGCGAGAGCGCCTTGTCGGGCAGCGGCCGGTAGAACATCACCGCGCGCGGCTCGAACTCGTCCGCGTTCGCCTTCTCGATCGGGGTCTCGCGGCCGGATCCGGGGTGGACGGCCACATAACCGCCGCGCCGCCACAGCAGCGCGACCGGCGCCCCGGACAGCGCCCGGTGCCCGACCAGCGGGCCCACGTTCTCCCGCCACCAGCGCCCCTGGAGCCGTACGGCACGGGTGCGCACCCGGGAGGCGAGCGCCACCCGTTCGACCGGGTCGAGGCGTTCGCTCCCGGTGCCGCTCTGCGCGGGCTCCGCCAGCCTGATCCCGGCCGCCTCGGCGACCAGCTTGCAGGCGGCGTAGCCGGCGTCGGCGTCGGCGGCCGTGGTCCGGCGGGCCGAGCGCTTGCCGATGGACGCCAGCAGCGTCTGGTCGGCCTCGGCGCGCACCGCCTCACCGGCCTTGATCCCGGCGGCCGTACGGGTCTCGTGGGTGCGCTCCAGCTGCTCGATCCACCGGTCCAGCGCGGTCAGCAGCCGGTACTGCTGGTCCACCATGGACTGCCACAGCGCCGGGTCCATCAGCAGGTCGGCGGCGGCCTCCGCGCCGTACAGCGAGCCGTACTGGACGCTGCCCGGCGGCACCTGCATCCAGAACACGTCGTCGTCGGTGGGGGCCTGGGCCCGCTCCTCGGCCATCGGCGCCTGGAAGAGCACCGACAGGCCGCGGCCGACGCCGAGCGCGACGGCGTACTCCAGCGGGCTGGTGGCGGGCGGCACGTACTGGGGGTTGCCGTACTCGTCGTACGACCAGGTCTGGGTGTTCGCCGGCTGGTACAGCTCGCGCAGGCTGATCCGGTGCACCACGCAGTCCCGGACCGGGCGGGCCACCAGGGTGTGCTGGGGTCCGGCGACCGGGCCGAGCAGCAGCGCGCCCGGCTCCAGCCGGCCCAGGTGGTGCCAGTGGCCCTGCTGGACGGCGTCCACCGCGAACAGGTCCAGGGCGCCGGCCGCGACCAGCCAGAGCACCTGCGGGCCTTCCAGGTCCAGGCGGTTGAAGCCGGCGCAGTCGACGCGCGTGCCCATGGACCCCAGCGCACCGAGCACGAGGTCACCTTCGCCGATGGTCGTCATCTCACCGCTCCCTGACCAGCGCGGCGTACGCGCCGCCGCGCGCCACCAGCTCCTCGTGCCGCCCGCGCTCGACGACCGTGCCGTGCTGGAGCACGACGATCTCGTCGCTGTCGCGGACGGTGCTCAGCCGGTGCGCGATCACCACGCAGGCACAGCCGCGCCGGCGCAGGTTGTCCATCACGACCAGCTCGGTCTCCGCGTCGAGCGCGCTGGTCACCTCGTCCAGGACGAGGATGCTCGGCCTGCGGACCAGGGCCCGCGCGATCTCCAGCCGCTGGCGCTGGCCGCCGGAGAAGTTGTGGCCGTCCTGCTCGACCCTGCTGTGGATGCCGCCGGGCCGGCGCATCACCACGTCGTACAGGGCCGCGTCCCGCAGCGCCTCCACCACGGCCTCGTCCGGGATCGACGGGTCCCACAGCGCCACGTTGTCGCGGACCGAGCCCTCGAAGAGGAAGACGTCCTGGTCGACGAAGGAGACGGAGGCGGCCAGCGCGCCGCGCGGGATGTCCTCAAGGCGGCGGCCGTCGATGCGGATCACCCCGTCCCACGGGGTGTACAGGCCGGAGATGAGCCGGGACACCGTGGACTTGCCGCTGCCGGAGCCGCCCACCAGCGCCACCTGCTGCCCCGGGCCCACGGTCAGGTCGAAGCCGCTCAGCAGCGGCTTGTCCAGCGGGCTGTAGCCGAAGGTGACGTTCTCCAGCTCGACATGCCCGTGCAGCCGGCGCGTGGAGTCGGCGCCGCCGGGGCGGGCGTAGAGCGGGTCGGCCTGGAAGTTCTCCACGTCCTTCAGCCGGGCCACGTCGGCGGCGAAGTCCTGGATGCGGCCCGCCACGCCGTTGAGCCGGGTGAGGGGAGCGGTGAAGCGGGTGACCAGCGCCTGGAAGGCGACCAGCAGACCCACCGAGATGTGCCCCTCGATCGCGCGCAGGCCGCCGATCCACAGGATCAGCGCGCTGTTGAAGGTGGCGAGCGTCGGCGCGACCACGCCGAGCCAGGCGCTCGGCACACCGAGCCGCTGCTGCTCCTCCAGCGTGGCGGCGTGCTGCCCGGCCCACTTGCGGAAGTAGCCGTCCTCACCGCCGGTGGCCTTCATCGTCTCGATCAGCTGGAGGCCGGTGTACGAGGTGTTGGTCAGCCGCGCCGTGTCCGCGCGCAGCTTCGCCGTACGGGTCGCGCGCAGCCGTACGACCAGCCGCATGGCGACCACGTTCAGCAGGGCCACGCCGATGCCGACGAAGGTCAGCTGCGGGTCGTAGGTGTAGAGCAGCACGGCGTACAGGACGACGACGATCGCGTCCACGCCCGCCGCCGCCAGGTCGCGGGCCAGGGTCTCGGCGACCTGGTCGTTGGACTGCAGCCGCTGCACCAGGTCGGCGGGGGAGCGCTGGGCGAAGAACGTCACCGGCAGCCGCAGCAGATGGCGCAGGAAGCGGGCGCTGGAGAGGGTCGAGGAGATGATCCGGCCGTGCAGCAGATTGGCCTGCTGCAGCCAGGTCAGCACCAGGGTGAGCAGGACACAGGTCGCCATCGACGCGAACAGCACGCCCAGCAGGGAGGTCTGGCCGCCGATGAGGAACGTGTCGATGTAGGTGCGGCCGAGCGCGGGTACGGCGGCGCCGACCGCGACCAGCAGCAGGCTGGCCAGGACCGCGGCGGGCAGGGTGCCGGCGGTGCCGCGCAGCCGGGCCGGCATCGCGCCGAGCACGCCCGGCTTGCGTCCGCCCTTGGTGAAGCCCTCGCCCGGCTCCATCACCAGCACCACACCGGTGAAACTGCCGTCGAACTCCTCCATGGGCACGAACCGGCGGCCCTTGGCGGGGTCGTTGATGTACACGCCGCGCCGGCCGAAGCGGCGGCCCATGCCGTCGAAGACGACGTAGTGGTTGAACTCCCAGAACAGGATGGCCGGTGCCCGCACCTCGGCGAGGGCGGCGAGGTCCATCTGCATGCCTTTGGCCGTCAGGCCGTAACCGCGGGCCGCCTTCAGCAGGTTGGAGGCGCGCGAGCCGTCGCGGGAGACGCCGCAGGCGATGCGCAGTTCCTCCAGCGGGATGTGCCGGCCGTAGTGGCCGAGGACCATCGCGAGGGAGGCGGCGCCGCACTCGACGGCCTCCATCTGGAGCACGGTGGGGGTACGGACCGTGCCGCCGCTGGGCTTGGGGACCGGCCGCTTGGCCGGGGCGGCGCGCCTGCGACTGCGGGTTTCCGGTGGGGCGGTCACGGGAGGAGCCAATCGACGGGATGCTGGTCGGCCAGCTTGACCGAACCGGAGGCGAGCGTCATGGAGTCCAGCCGGAACGGCGGCCCGTCGGTGGTGGACCAGCGGTAGCCGCTCTTCGTGGCCGTCGACCTGTCGAGCGCGACCAGGACGGCCACCGGGCGGCCCTTGCGGGTGAACTGCTCGCCGAGCTGGCTGTCGCCGAGGAACGCGGAGATCGACTGGGCGGACTGCGCGGCGCGGTCCACGGACTTCACATGGCCGCGCAGCACGCCGTACGTCTGGGCCGGCACCGAGGAGACGGTGAGGTCGACGGCGGCGTGCGCCGGGATGGCGGCGGCGCTCTCGGCGGGGACGTACACGGTCGCGTACAGCGGGTCGGAGGCGTGGGCGACCTTCTCCACCGCGGCGACGTTGGTCCCGGTCTGGATGATCTGCCCGATGGTGGCGGCGAGCGCGGTGACGCGGCCCGCGGCGACCGTGCGGACCACGGAATCGCCCTGGGACGTACGGACCTTCAGGACGGGCGCGTTCGCGGGCAGCCGCTCGCCCTGCGTGGCGAGGACGGCCGTCACCTGGCCGGACACCGGGCTCTGCAGCAGATAACTGCCCTGCCCGTGCGTGAGGATGGCCGGTGCGCTCACCGTGGAGGCGACCGAACCGGTCACCGCCCAGACGGAGGCCACCGCCATGACGACGACGGTGACACCGAGGGCGAGCCAGCCCTGCGGGCGGGCCAGCCGTACCGGAAGGTCCAGCTCTTCGGGTGACTGGAGCTTGGCGAGGGCCTGTTGGCGGAACTGCACGGGACTTCCCTCACCTGTGGGAGAGACGCTGGTGTTTCAGGGCATCCGAGAGCCCCGGAGCCGAGGAACGACTCCGGGACTTCCGTTGCAACGAGGTGCGATCAGAGACCGGCGACCAGGTTGGTGACCGGCTGCACGTTCAGGCCGGTGACACCCTCGACGGTGCCGACAACCGTGTTGACCAGGCCGGAAACCGGGGCGACGCCGTTCACGGCACCGGTCACGGTGTTGAGGGCGTTCACGGACAGACCGCCGGAGACGTTGTCCAGCTCGGCGTCCGAGATCTCGACGGTCTCAACCTGGGGGGTGGAGTTCATGGTGGAACTTCCCTTCCTGATGGATATTTCACAAGGGGGAGAGCGGCCCCCTCTGGGGACAGACGGACGGCCGCGACCGCGGGCGCCGGGCCCCCGTCTCCGGGAGCCCGCCGCGACCCCCGCGGTGCAATGGATCAAAGCACGCACGCTGGGCGCGCTTCCAATCAACCAGGGCTCTCACCTGCGCACTTGATGCCCGGAGAGGTTCATCCGTGCAGGCGTGCGCACGCCGTGTCGGCGACTCCTTCACATGCGGCACCGCATCGGCGCGTCCGGTCCCTTGCCCGCCGGGCGGCGAATCCGGCACTCCACGCCAATGGAGTGCCGGGGCGCGCGGGGATGTGGAGATCCCAGGTCGGCGGTGACTTGGTTGAGTATTCAATGTGCAGATTCCCTGAAGAGGGGATTCCGCTTCGCGCCCGGAACGGATCGTTACTGATCAGTAGCGGAACGTGTCAGACCAGAATCGCGTACACCGTGCTCGCCCGTGCCGCGAGCGCGCCCGAACCGGCGTCGCTCAGTGTGATGTCCGCGAATGCCATCCGGCGGCCCAGCTTCGTCAGGACCGCTTCGATCCGGACATCGGAACCGGTTACCGCGCGCTGGAACGACGTCGACTGCTGCACCGTGGTCATCGGCACGAAGCCGCCCCGCGCGGCGGACACCGCGATCACCGTCGCCGTGTCCGCGGCGGCCATCAGCGCCTGCCCCGACAGCCCGCCGCCCTCCCGGGCCAGCCGCTCGGACCAGGGCAGTCGCAGCACGGCCCGGTCCTCGCCCACCGTCTCGACGGTCAGCCCGAGATCGAGCACCCAGGGGGCGAAGTTGGCGGAGAGGATCTTGTCGGCTTCGGCGGGCGTCATCGTCATATGGGGGATTGTTCCCGGCGGCCTCCCACGACACGCGCGGCTTGGCCGATTCGCCCGCCCCGTACGGCCGTTGGGAAACGGAATTGAACACACCGCGCAGCCGGTGCGTACGTACGGCCATCCAGGCGCCACGAAACGAACTGCCCGTCAGCGGCAGACCCCCCGTCCCCAGGAGGTCGAGAAGTTTGAGTCACAAGCGAATGCCCAAGCGCAAAGCCGCGATAGCGGTGGGCGGTGTCGCGGCGCTCGGAGCAGCGGCCCTCCTGCTGCCGAACGCCAACGCCTCGCAGGACAAGAACCAGGCGTCGGGCACCACCGGCACGGTGAAGACGCTGAAGGCCACACAGGCCTCCCACCTCGCCGCCCAGCTCCAGAAGTCCCTCGGCGACGCCTTCGCCGGGTCGTACTTCGACAGCGGCAAGCAGCAGCTCGTCGTCAACGTGGTCGGCGGCGACAGCAACACGATGGCCCAGGCGCAGAAGGCGGGCGCGGTCGTGCGCCAGGTGAAGAACAGCACCCGCGCCCTCAAGGCGGCCGCCGGAACGCTGAAGACCAAGGCGACGATTCCCGGCACCTCCTGGGCCGTGGACCCGCGCACCGACAAGATCCTGGTCACCGCCGACTCCACCGTGACCGGCGCCCGGTGGAACAGACTGCAGTCCACCGTCCGGAGCCTCGGCTCCGGCATGGCCACCCTGAAGAAGTCCGCCGGCACCTTCAAGACGTTCGTCTCGGGCGGCGACGCCATCTTCTCCCAGACCCAGCAGGGCGGTGTGCGCTGCTCCCTCGGCTTCAACGTCACCGCTTCCGACGGCAGCCCGGCCTTTCTGACGGCCGGTCACTGCGGCGTCGCCGCCAAGGACTGGTCCGACTCCCAGAACGGCCAGCCGATCGCCACCGTCGACCAGGCCAAGTTCCCCGGCAACGACTTCTCGCTCGTCAAGTACAACGACCCCAACACCCAGGCGCCCAGCGAGGTCAACGCCGGCAACGGGCAGACCGTGCAGATCACCCAGGCCGCCGACGCCACCGTCGGCGAGACCGTGTTCCGGATGGGCTCCACCACCGGACTGCACAACGGCCAGGTCATCGGACTCGACGCCACCGTCAACTTCCAGAGCGAGACGAACCCCGGCGGCACCGACACCGTCAACGGCCTCATCCAGACCAATGTCTGCGCCGAGGCCGGCGACAGCGGCGGCTCCCTGTTCACCCAGGACGGCAGCGCCGTCGGCCTCACCTCCGGCGGCAGCGGCGACTGCACCAACGGCGGCGAGACCTTCTTCCAGCCGGTCACCGCCGCCCTGCAGGCGACCGGCGCGACCCTCGGGAACGGCGGGAACGGCGGCAACGCCGGCAACGGCGGCAACGGCGGCGCGGACAACAACGGCAACGGCGCGGGCGACCAGTCCGGTTCCGCCGCCCCGTCGGCCTCGGCGGGCGACCAGTCCGGCCAGTCCGGCCAGTCCGGCGCCGGTGACCAGTCCGGCGGCTCCGCTGATCCGTCCGCCTCGGCCGGAGACCCGTCCGGGAACGGCGCCGGTGACCAGTCGGGGAACGGCGCAGGCGCCGGTGACCAGTCCGGCAGCGGCAGCGACCCGTCCGGGGCCGGCTCGGCGGGCGACGGGTCGTCCCTGACCAGCAGCCGCTGACCCGAACGGCACCCAGCTCCCCGGCCGGCCTCACCCGCGGTTCCGGCCGGCCGGGGGTGGTCCGGCCCTCCGGCGGGAGGGCCGGACCTTTCCCGTCCCGTCCGTCAGGCGTCCTCGCGGGCGCGCAGCAGGAGGACCGCCACATCGTCGGCCCGCTCCCGCGCCGCCGCGCTGTGCCGGACGACCTCGTCCGCCAGCCGCTCCAGCGGCTGGTCGCCGATCTCCGACAGCAGCCCGCCCAGGCCGACCAGCGCGTCCTCGATGTCGATGCCGGGCGCCTCCACCAGACCGTCGGTGTACAGCACGAGCACGGAGCCGGGCGCGAGGGACACCTCGGTCGTCGGGTACACCGCGGCCGCGTCGATCCCGAGCAGCGGGCCGCCGGCCAGGTCCAGCACCCGCACCCGCCCGTCCGGCCGTCTCAGCAGCGGCGGCGGATGCCCCGCCCGGGCCATGACCGCCCGCCCGCGCACCGGGTCCAGCCGCAGATACAGGCAACTGGCGAACAGCTCGCTGCCCAGGTCGATCAGCAGCCGGTTGGTGCTGCTCATCACTTCGTGGGGCGCCTGCCCGACCGTGGTGTACGCCCGCACCCCGGTGCGGATCTGCCCCATCAGGCCCGCCGCGGTCACGTTGTGCCCCTGCACGTCCCCGATCACCGCCGCCGCCAGCGGCAGCGTCGGCACCAGGTCGTAGAAGTCGCCGCCGATCTCCATGCCGTGGGTGGCCGGCACATAGCGGGCGGCCGCCTCGATGCCGGGCGGCGGCGCCAGCGAGTGCGGCAGCAGGGCCTGCTGGAGCCCGTGCGCGAGCCGTAGCTTGGCGTCGTAGAGCAACGCCCGCTCCAGCGCCTGCGCGATCAGCCCGCCCAGCGACGTCAGTACGGCCCGCTCGTCGGCCGGGAACACATGCGGCTCGGCGTACGCCAGCACACAGGTGCCCACCGGCCGCCCGGACGCGATCAGCGGCAGATACGCCCAGGCGGCGAAGCCGTCCCGGGTCTCGTGCCGGCACGGATACAGCCGCTCCAGCTGCTCCCGGGAGTCGAAGAACGCGGGCACCCCGCTGTTCAGCGCCTGGGTGCCCGGGGTCCGCTCGGTCAGCGGCAGCCCGTGGAACCGCTCCACGGTGTGCGGATCGCCGTACCCGCGATGCCCGAGCACGTGCAGCCGCCCGCCCTGCGAGCCGAGGACCAGCATCGCCTGGCTGCCCACGGCCGGCGCCACCTCGTCCCAGACCAGCTGCACCACGTCCTGGACCCCGACCGCCTCGGTCAGCGCGCCCGCGAGGCTCAGCACCTGGGAGATCGTCACCAGCCGGGACGGGGAGGCGCCCGCCCGCGCCGCACCCCGGGCCATCTCCGCCACCGCCCGGGCCCGGCTGATCCGCACGCTCAGCCCGGTCGTGCTCGGATACATCCGGAACGACAGCCACTCGCCCGGCGGACGCAGCGCCACGAACGACGTCACCTGCTGGCTGACCAGCGCCGCCCGGTACCGGTCCTCGTACATCGGGTCGTTCAGCCAGGGCACCGACGCCCATGGCAGCGTGCCGAGCAGTTCCGCGGCCGGTCTGCCGAGCAGCTCGGCGGCGGCCGTGTTCACGAACCCGATCCGGCCGTGCAGATCCAGCGACACCAGCCCGTACGGCAGCCGGGACACCATCCGCGCCGCCTCCACGGAGCCCGGCGTGTCGGCCACGCCCGCGACCGGCTCCGCCATCACATCGGCCTCGCGTTCGAGCGGCCGGTCGTCCCGCGCGGCCCGCTCCAGCCGCAGCGCCAGCCGGTCGCAGGCCGCCCGCAGCCGGTCCCGATCCCGGTCGGACAGCTCCGGCGCGTGCGCACCCGGCCAGGTCACGAACACCGCGCCGTACAACCGGCGCGCCGTCGCCACGGGCAGCGCGGCCAGCGCGAACGGGTACGGCAGCACCACCGCGATCCGCGGATAGCGGCGGGCCATCTCCTCCTCGCCGCTCACCCACACCAGCCGCCGTTCGCGCGCGGCGTCGGCGACCGGGATCGGCGCGCTCAGCCCGACCCGCTGCCAGGGCGCCGCGAAGGCGCGGGGCATGCCCGCCATCACCGCCATCTTGAGGACCGGCTCGTCGGGCCCGACCAGGTACACCGCTCCGGAGTGCGCGCGCACCTCGCGCATCATCGACACGAGCGCACGCGACAGCACCGGCTGGGCGACCGGTGGCCCGTCGGCCGCCGGTGCCGGTCGCGGGCCCGGCCCGTCGGACACGCCGACCACCTCCTCGTACGGCCGTGCCGCGCATCCTGGGGACAACATTCCCCCGCGGCGGTGCCCCGCGCACGGCGAACGCCCCGGCCGGGGCCGCGGCCCTGTGGTGGACGCCTCCGCATACCCGCTTCGCCCGCCTCCATGCCCCACCGATGGAAGCGCGGGCGGCGTACGGGCGCCTCGCGTGCGCCCCCGCGCACCCCGATGGCCGGATCTACGCGCCCGCGAACGGTAACGGCACCCAAGAATGGGCACGCGCTGTCCCATGCCGTGGACATGGCACGGACGGCGACGGGAACGGACAGAGGACGAACAGCCGAGGGGGCGGGCAGTGATCCGGGTACTTCTGGTGCACGACGCGTGTCTGGTGCGATCGGTCCTGGCGGAGTGGCTGCGCCGGGAGCCGGGGCTGGTCGTGGACGACACGCCGTGGCAGGGTGCCGCCGCCCGAGTGCGGTCCTTATGCCCGGACGTGTGCGCGGCGGACCTCGACCGCGCGGACGGCCAGGGGATGCCGCCGCTCGGCGAGCTGTGCCCGCCCGGCACCGGCGGCAGACCGCCGGCGCTCGTGGTGCTGGCCCAGGCGAACCGGCCGGGGCTGCTGAAGCGGGCCGCCGAGGCGGGTGCGCTCGGCTTCGTCGACAAGGCGGGTTCACCGGAGCGGCTGGTGGGGGCCATCCGGTCCGTCGCCCAGAGGGAACGTTTCATCGATGCCTCGCTGGGCTTCGGCTTCCTCAAGGCGGCCCAGATGCCGCTGACCAGACGCGAGCTGAGCGTGCTCTCCCTCGCGGCCGCGGGTGCCTCCATCGCGGAGATCGCCGGCAGCCTGCACCTGTCCCTCGGCACCGTCCGCAACTACATGGCGTCGATCACCCGTAAGACCGGCGCACGCAACCGGATCGACGCGATTCGCATATCGCAGGGGGAGGGGTGGGTGTGAGGGCGCGGGGCGGCCCCCCCTAGCCGGGCAGCGGTGCCGGGTGCGTCGTCCAGCCGCCGGCCAGGTCCCGGTACAGTTCGCAGGTGCGCAGGAGTTCGCCGTGGGTGCCGCAGGCGGTGCGCGCGCCGTCCATGACGAGGATCCGCTCGGCGCGGAGGGCGGAACTGATCCGGTGCGCGACGACGATCAGCGTGCCGCCCGGACGCGCCGCGAAGGCCCGTTCGGCCCGCGCCTCCGCCTCCGGGTCGAGATGACAGGTCGCCTCGTCCAGCAGGGCCAGCGGGGCGGGTGAGAGGTAGGCCCGGGTCAGCGCGATCAGCTGCCGCTCCCCAGCGGACAGCTCCGCCGGGGCGACCGTGGCACCGGGTCCGCCCAGCGCCCTCAGCAGCGGCGCGAGGCCCACCGCCTCGGCGGCGGCCAGAAGTTCGGCCTCCGGCACGGGATCGCTGCGGAAGAGGGCGAGGTTTTCGGCCAGGGTGCCCGTGGGGACGTAGGCCTCCTGGGGGATGAGCACGGCTGCCTGCGGCGCGGGGACGGGACGGCCGTACACCCGGATGGTGCCGTGCTGCGGGGTGAGCAGGCCGGCGACGAGGGCGGTGAGCGTCGACTTGCCGATTCCGCTCGGGCCTACGACCGCCAGGTGGGCGCCCTCCGCAAGGGTGAGGTCGAGGTCGTGCAGGACGGGATCGCCGGCGGGGCCGTAGGCGAAGGTGACCGAGGTGAGGGAGAGGGCGGGTGCGGGCCGGTCGCGCCCCGCGGCGGAGCCGCCGGAGAACACAGCCCCGCGCCCCTGGTCCGGTGGCGCCTCCCGGGGCGGAGCGTCCCGGGTCAGTCTGCGCAGGACGACCGTCAGGCGGGAGCCGCTGGTGCCGAGGCCGTGGACGAGGTTGTGGAGGGCGGGCAGGAGGGACTGGGTGACGTAGGCGAGCGCGCCGACCAGGGCGCCGGGGGTGACGCCTCGGCCGAGCAGCCAGGGCGCGGTGACCAGGAGCAGGACCGCCGGCAGCTCGCCGCCGACCGCCAGGGCGGCCACGCGGGCCACGCTCCAGCGGGCCAGCGCGCGGGCGGCCCGCAGTTCCGCGTCGGTGCGTTCCCCGACGGCGTCGGCGGCGCGCTCCTCGGCACCGGCCGCGGTGACGTCCCGCAGCGCCGGGAACAGCGCGCCCAGTTCCTGGGCCAGTGCCTCGTCGGCGGCGAGGAACGCCTCCTGCCGGCGGGCCAGGGGCCCGAGTGTCGCGGCGAACAGGGCCATCCCGGCGAGCAGCGGCGGCAGGACGATCGTGAGGAGCAGCGGGGCCAGCGAGAACAGACCGATCAGGGCGCCGGCGGCGGTGAACAGGAAGGAACGGGTCACCATCACCACACCGGCGAGCGTGTCCCGGGCGATCTCCACCTGCTGGGTGAGCCCGGACAGCGCACCCGTGTCCGCCTCCCGCACCCCGCGCGCCACCACCGCCGACACCAGCCGGTCCCGGGCCGGCTCCACCAGCTCGGCGACCACGCCGTAGACCCGCCCGGTCCCGTACGCCCCGGCACACACCGCGAGTCCCGCGGCGCCCAGCCACAGCAGCCCGGTCCGGGCGTTCCCGGTGAGGAACCCGGCGTCCAGGGCCCGCGCGAGGGCGTATCCGACGACGAAGGTCTGCCCCGCCTCCAGCACGGACCACGCGCCGAGCCGGACCAGCACCCGCCACCGATCCCGCACCAGCCGGCTCGCACGGACGCGGGCGCGGGCCCGGTGCCCGGAAATCCCTCCCGAGGCCGCGGCACCGGACCGGCCGGCCGGCCGGGACCGGCGTCCTCCGCCCGGCACCCCCGCCGGCTCACGCTTCCCGTCCTTGCTCCCCAACTCCGCTCCCGGTGTGGTCTGTGTGTCGGTTACCGGTCCTGGGCCGGCCTGCTCGTCAACTTCGGGACCCGGTCCGGCTCTCGGCGTCGCTCCCGTTCCCGCACGCCGCAGGGGGCTCCGCCCCCGTCGCGCCCTCCCCCTCCCCCTCCCCGTCGCCGCCGAACACCGCCCGGTACTCCGCGTCCCGCCACAGCTCCCGGTGGGTTCCGACCGCCCTGACACGGCCGGCGTCGAGCCAGGCGACCCGGTCCGCGCGGGCCGCGGTCGTGGCGCGGTGGGCGATCAGCAGGCGGGTGCGGGACGGGTCGGGGGCCAGCAGGGTCCGGCTGATGTGGTGTTCCGTGACCGTGTCCAGGCTGGACAGGGCGTCGTCGAGGATCAGCAGCCGGCCGCCGTGGGCGAAGGCGCGGGCCAGGCCGAGGCGTTGGGACTCGCCCCCGGAGCGGGGCGCGTCGGCGGTGCGGGTGGCGTAGCCGGCGGGGAGGCGCCGTACGAAGTCGTCGGCGTGCGCGCGCCGGGCGGCGGCGCGGACGGCGGCGGGTGTCGCGGGCGTCGGCCCGAAGGCGATGGTGTCCTCGATGGTCGTGCCCGGCAGGGCGGGGCGCTCGAAGGCGTAGGCGACGGCGCGGCGCAGCTCGGCGTGGGCGAGGTCGCGCAGCGGCACGCCGTCGAGAAGGACCTCACCCGCGTCGGGATCGGTGAGCCGGCCGGCGACCTGTGCCAGCAGGGACTTGCCGGCGCCGGAACGGCCGACGACCGCCAGGGTGGTGCCGCCCGGCACGGTCAGGTCGACGCCGTCCAGGACGGTTCGCCCGCCCCGGAGCGCGGTGACCGCCCGCAGCTCCAGCCGGCCGTTGCCCGGCGGCAGTCGGCGTGTGCCGTGCCCGGGCACGGGCTCGGCGCGCACCTCGGCGAGCCGGCCGGTCGCCGCGCGGGCCCGCGCGAGTGCGGCCAGCTGCCCGACCAGCGCGCCGACGCCCGTGACGAGCACCGCGTACCGGGAGGCGGCCAGCACCTCGCCCACCGACAGGCGGTGCCGGGCCAGCAGCAACCCCGCCACGGCCAGCACGCCCAGGTTCAGCAGCGGCGCCACCGTGACGGCCCGCGCCGCGGCCCGCCCCTGCACCCGCCACATGCGGTGCCCGGCTCGTGACAGTTCGGGCAACGGGGTGAGGATCCGGGCGGTCTCGCGGTCCTCGATGCCCGCGGCCCGGATCGTACGGAATCCGCCGACCGCCTCCGCCAGCGCGCCGGCGATCCGGCCCTGCACCCGCTGGTAGTCGGCCACGCACGCCGAGGTGTCCCGGGTGAAGGCGCGCAGCAACAGGGCCAGGACCGGCGCCCCGACGAGGAACACGGCCGCCAGCCAGGGGTCGATGACAGCGAGCGCCACCACGCCCCCGACGGGTCCGGCGAGCGCGGCGAGCAGGGCGGCCAGCGCACCCGGCGCCGTCCCCGCCTGGGCCGCGTTGCCCACCAGCCGCGCCGCCAGATCCCCGGCGCCGAACCGCTCCGCCGCGCGCGGGCCCAACGCCAGGACGTGCCCGGTGAGATGCCGGCGCAGCCATGCGGTGGCCTGCGCGTCGACGGTACCGGCCAGCACGCCCGCACAGCCGTCCAGCAGCGCGAGCAGCAGAACGAGGCCGGCGCAGCCGGCGACCCAGGGGGCGGCCGGGGCGCGGGCCAGCAGCAGGTCCAGGGTGTGGCCCAGCACGGCGGGCAGCAGCAGGCCGGCCGCCGTGGCCGCCGTACTCACCGCGCACAGGGCGGCACAGCGGGCGCCGCCCTGCCGCAGCACCGCGTGCGACAAGGCACGGCCCGTGGCCGAAGGGGTGCTGTCCGGGCGGGAGTTCATCGGCTGCGGCCTCGCTCGGTCGGGCGGGAAACGGGGAGGCCCCGGACGGCCCCGCCCACACGGGGCGGTGCCGTCCGGAGCCGTGGACTCACCGGTCCGGTCAGAGACAGACCAGAACGCTCGCGGCGGAGACGCAGGAGAGCAGGCTCGCGGTGCTCGCGCCGCCGTGGGTGAACTCCTCGGACTCAAGGGTCTGCAGGTCGAGCAGTGCCATGATGGTGTCCTTTCCTTTTCGGGGACGGGGGTTGTGTGTCACGACTCCGTCGGTGCGGAGCCGCGTGTGCGGGCCGCCGGAGGCGGCGGGAGGAAGGGCAGGTGTGCGGTGCCCGCGTCGTCGCGGGCCGCGGCGAGCGCGAGCAGGCAGCCCGCCGTGCCGGTGGCGAGGTCCATGGACAGCCGCATCATCTGGTGCCCCGGGAAGGCCAGTTGGCCCTGGTAGTCCATCGCGAACCAGCCGAGCCCGGCGATCTGCTGCTCCAGCCGGTCCCGGCCGGCGCCCGGCGCGGTGCTGCGGGCGAGGTGCAGGATCATTCCGGCGCGGCCCTGGAAGAGACCGGGCTGGGCGTAGAAGCGGGAGGTGGCGGCGGTCAGGATGCCGGTCCGGGCGCGCTCGAACTCCCCGCTGTCCGCGTGCGCCAGGTAGTCGTCGAGGACCAGTCCGATACCCACGCTGCCGTCACCGAGGTAGGGCAGCGTCCGCCAGCCCTCGTCCACCTCCAGGCCGCCGCTCGCCTCCTGGGTCACACAGCAGTCCAGGTCACGGCGGAGCGCCTCGGCCGCCGCGGTCAGGAAGCGGTCCTCGCCGGTCTGCTCGTACCGGCGCAGGAGGAACAGCGCGGGCCCGGTCGCGCCGCGCAGCAGCCCGGCGCGCCGGCGCGGGGTGTCCGGGAGCGGCTCGGCGAGCCGGCGTACGAGGATGTCGGCGGCCTCGGCGGCGTGCTGCCGCAGGCCCGGCTCGCCGGTGGTCTCCGCGAGCCGGCCGAGGACCAGGCCGAGACCGGCGAGTCCGCCGTGCAGGTCGGAGGCGAGGCTGCGCCAGTTCTCCCGCAGGATGCCGTCGACGAGCTCCAACGCCCTTTGTGTGTGGCCGAGTTGGTCGAGTACCAGGGCGACGCCCGCGAGGCCGTCGTACAGGCCGAGCGGGGTGCCGGGCGGCGGCGGGGCGGTGTGTGCCAGCAGCCAGCGCTCGCCCTCGTCGTAACGGCCGGCCCCGGACGCCTGGAGGGCGTGCAGCACCCCGGCCGCGCCGTGCGCGAGGCCCAGGCCGCCGCCGTCCGAGAACTGGGCGATGTCCCCGGGGAAGAGCCGGTCGTCGCGTTCCGGGGTGGCGGAGGCCAGGATCGCCTTGACCATCGAGTCCCGGCTGTAGGGCCAGTCGCCGGGCACCACCGGCGGCCGGGACGTACTGCGGGCCGTGTTCCGGGTGATCTCCGCGACCGCCTCGTCCAGGAAGGCGCGCGGCACGTCCGGGAACTGCTCGGCGATCACCTCGGCGAGATGCGCGGCCTTGCCCCGGTCGACCACGAACAGCGTGGTCACCGGCAGGAACAGGGCGAGCCGCAGGCAGGCCAGCGCATAGCGGTCGACGTCGGTGCCGCGGCGGTCCGGCGGGGCGAAGAAACCGGGGTGGGCGACCGTCTGCCGGGCGTTCGCCTCGGCGGGGGCGGCGGCCTCGAAGTCGATGAGATGCACCGACTGTTCGTCCTCGGAGACCATGATGTTGAAGACGTGCAGGTCGTTGAAGACCAGCCCGCGCGCGTGCACGGCCGCCACCGCCCGCTCCACCTTCGCGTTGATCCCCAGCGCCCACGCCGTGTACGCGGCGACCTTCGCCGGGTCGGGGTCGGGGATGAGCAGCGGATGCCGTTCGGCGAAGAAGGAGTTCAGCGTGCGGCCCGCCAGGTGGTCCATGACCAGGAACCGGTGCTCGCCGAGCGTGAACCAGTCCCGGACCTCGGGCACCACACCGGTCCCGGCGACCCGTTCCAGCGCCGCCTTCTCCCGTTCCAGCCGGGCCACCGCGTCCGCCCCGTCGGCGGCCAGGCCCGCGTGCGGCCGGGCCTCCTTCAGCACCACCCGGCGCCCGTCCCGGGTGTCGGTGCCGACGTACACACCGCCGCCGTTGGAGAAGTGCAGCGCCTTCTCGATGCGGTACGGCAGCTCGCCGACCGTCGTGGTGTTGCGCGCGTCGAGGTGCGGCCGCAGGAACTCCGGGAGGCTCACCCACTCGGGCACCTGGAAGGACGGCGCCCGCCGGTCGGGTACCAGCGTCCCCGTGCCGTCGGCCACCGCCGGGACCAGCGAGCCGCGCTCGTCGACGACGTACCGGCGGGCGAAGGCGCCGTAGCGGACGTAGAGCGGACCGTCGTGCCAGCGCAGGTCGGTGAGGATGTAAGGCCCCTCGAAGCCCTCCAGCAGCGTGCCGAGTTCGCGCAGCACCCGCTCCAGCTGCTCCTCGTCCGCCGGGTAGACGGTGACGAACTTGCCGCTGGTGTCGCGGCCGGCGTACTTGGCGTTGCGCAGGTGCAGCAGGTGCGGTCCGGGCACGAACTTGAACGGGATGCGGCGCGGCACGCAGTAGTCCCACACGATGTCCGCGATCCGTTCCGCCTTCGCGGCGGTCGCCGAGGAGTGCACCTTCCAGCCCTGCGCCGGCGATGGAAGCGGTGCGCCGTCGGCGTCCAGCGGGGTCAGCGTCAGCCAGTCGCCCGAGCGCGCCGCGTGCCAGCCCTCCGGGACGGTGCGACGCGCCGTCGCGAACAGCGCCGCAGGCGCCCCGTCCGCCCCCGGGAGCCGGTCGGGCGTGTCGTAGAAGTGCCCGTCCGCGAGCGCGTACACCTCGTACCGCTTGTCCATGCGCCTCCCGCCCCTCGTCGTGTGACCGGAAAAGACACTCGCAGGAGCCGGGCGGGTGCGGACAGTCACGTCTGTCACGAGGACACCGTGCGGAACTCATGCGTCAAGATGCGTTCGGCGGCTCTCGAACGAACCGGGCGCGCCCCGGAGTGTCCACAGGGGCTGCGCCGAAGGCCCGTACGCGCTGTAATGGCGAACGTGGTGAGTGAGGGCGCTGCGATCAGCGGAACGCGAACGGCGCCGGAGCGTGCCGAAGCCGCCCTGGAGACGCTCACCGCGGCCCCCGACACGCCCGACCGGCTCCACCGGGTCCTGGAACACGCGCTGGTGTTCGCCGGGGCGTCCTTCGCCGGCGTGTACCTCCCCGGCGACGACCCGTCCGAGGTGTTCCTCGCCGAGTCCGCGGGCCTGCCCCGCACCCGGTACGGACTCCGCGACGCCTACCCGGCCGGCGGCGGGTCCCCGGCCGCCGAGGCCCACCGCACCGGACGCCCGCTCTGGCTCGGCCCCGAGCAGCTGGCCGGCTGTCCCGAGGCACGGCGCACCCCGTCCCCGGACTTCTCCCTGGCCGCCGTGCCGCTCGGCCCGGCGGGCGGCGGCTGTCTGCTGGCCGTCAGCGAGCACCCCGGCGGCTTCGGCTCCGACGACCGCGCCACTCTGGAGGTGATCGCCCGCGCCGTCGCCGTACCCGTCCGGGCGGCGCCCGCCGGCGAGGGCGGCGAGCTGTCGCCGGATGCCTTCAGCCTGGTCATGGACAGCGGCCGGGTCGAGGTCGGCGACGAGATCCTGCGCCTGTTCGGGCTCGCCCGGGACGCCTTCGACGGCCGGGTGGAGACCCTGCTCGGGCGCACCGTGCCCGAGGACCTGCCCGCGCTGATGTCGGTCGTGGAGGCGGACCACATGTCCATCGGCGAGCGCGAGCTGGAGTTCCGCATCCTCCAGCCGTCCGGCGCGCCGAGGTGGCTGCGGCTGCGCGGCCGGCTGCTGCCCGGCGGCGAGGGCCGCTCCGCCCGGCTCGTCGGCACCGTCGCCGACGCCTCCACCCTGCGCTCCGACGTCACCGACGTGGCCCGGGTACAGCGCCTGGCCGCC
Organism: Streptomyces sp. NPDC001851; assembly: GCF_040297165.1. NCBI lineage: Bacteria > Bacillati > Actinomycetota > Actinomycetes > Kitasatosporales > Streptomycetaceae > Streptomyces > Streptomyces sp. NPDC001851. Next base: position 334,551 of record NZ_JBEOYR010000004.1, read on the forward strand.
GCCCTCGCCACCGCCGGCACGGTCAAGGACGTCGGCAACGCCGTCGTCGCCGCCCTGCGCGGGCCGCTGCAGGCCGACCGGATCGCGCTCGCGGAACTGGAGAACGACCGGCTCGTGGTCACCGTCCTGGACCCGCCCCAGCCCGAGGCCTGGCCCGAGGTGTGGCGCAGCGAGTGGCGCACCGAGTGGCCCGACGCGCCGGTGCGCGCCATGCCCACCCTCGCCGCCGCGCTGCGCGAGGGCCGCGCCCGCATCTGGCCGGCCGGCACCGAGCTGGAACCCGCCCTCGCCGAGGTGGGCCCCGGGGGCCTCGCGGTGCTGCCGCTGCCCGCCGGCGGCCGTATGGCCGGCGCCTGCCTGATCGGCTGGGACCACCCGCGCGCCTTCGGGCCCGACGAACGCGCCCTGCTCACCGCCTGCGCCGGCCTCACCGGCCAGGCCCTGCTGCGCGCCCACGCCTTCGACGCCGAGCACGAACTCGTCGGCATGCTCCAGCGCACCCTGCTGCCGCGCCGCCTGCCCCGGCTGCCCGGCGCGGTGGCCGTCGCCCGGTACCTGCCCACCACGGCCGGGCTGGAGGTCGGCGGCGACTGGTACGACGTGATCCCGCTCGCCGACAACCACGTGGCCCTCGTCATCGGCGACGTCCAGGGGCACAACGCGGGCGCCGCCACCCTGATGGGCCAGATGCGCACCGCGCTGCGCGCCTACGCCGCCGAGGGCCACACCCCGGACGTGGTCGTGGCCCACGCCAACCGGCTCCTCCTGGAGATGGAGACCGACCTGTTCGCCACCTGTGCCTACGTCGACGTCGACATGGAGCAGGGCACCGCGTGGTGCGTGCGCGCCGGCCACCTCCACCCGGTGCTGCGCCACCCGGACGGCACCACCGAGATCGTCCGGGCCGAGGGCGGCCCGCCGCTCGGCGTGCTCGCCCAGGCGGACTTCCCGATGACCCCGCTGCGGCTGCAGCCCGGCACGGTGATCGCGCTGACCACCGACGGCCTGGTCGAGTCACCGGACGAGGACATCGACGTCGGCATGGACCGGCTCGCCCGCGAGCTGTCCGCCGCCGACCCGGCCCACCTCGGCCTGGTCGCCGACGCGCTGCTCACCGGCGCGCACCGCGACGACGACGTCGCCCTGCTGCTGATGCGCTACGACGGCATGGCCGTGCGTCCGCTGCGCGAGAGCTGGACGGTGTGGCGGGTGCCGGAGGCGGTGCGGCACGCCCGCCGCTTCACCCGGCGCACGCTGCGTACCTGGGGCGTCCCGCAGGACACACTGGACACGGCCCTGCTGGTGGTCTCCGAACTCGTCACCAACGCCCTCGTGCACACCGGCGGCCAGGTCCGCCTGGACCTCACCCTGGTCAACCACCGCCTCCGCCTCGCCGTCGCCGACGCCTCCCCGCGCAGCCCCGTCAAGCCCGCCAGCATCGGCTGGGAGGCCACCGGCGGCCGGGGCATCATCCTGGTCGAGGCGGTGTCGGAGGCCTGGGGCACCGTCCCGGTCAGCGGCGGCAAACAGGTCTGGGCCGACCTCGTACCGGGCGACTGACGGCCTCCGGCCGACGTGGTGGCCCGGCGGGGCCGCCTGCGGCGGCTCGTGTAGTGGCTGAACGCGTGGTCGGGCCCCGTGCCGGTGGCTGACCACGAGGGCGGCCCTCGCGCCCCGGGGGCTGACCGCCACGGTCGGTGTCGTACCCGGGCTGACCGACTCGCGTCTGAGCGCTACGGCGGGCCTGTCCAGACGGCCGGCCGACCCTCACGGCCGGTCGCGCATCACCTGTGGCCGACCGTTTCTTACCGGAGGTGGCCCGCACAGCGGATCCCGCCCGCGCCCGCGACCGGCTGCCGCGCCCGGCCCCGTGGCCGGTGGCTGACCGCCACACGGGTGCGTTTCGGGAGCTTGGAGAGGCGTATCCCGGATGCGGTGCCTAGGGTCGATAGCTGTGGCACACACCTTCGAGGAACTCGTGCAGAAGCAGCGCGCGGCCGACGCGGCCCACGCCACGGTCGAGGAGCTGCGGGACACCTACGGCCCGCCGGCCGAGCGGCGGATGACCGGCGCCCAGTCCGGCACCTACGAGACCGCGCTGCGCGCCTGGCGTGACCTGGCCCGGGACGCGCAGACCGCGGTGCGCGAGTACGCGGAGGAGACGGGCCGGCCGCGCCCCGAGGTCGAGGCCGAGGTGGCCCGGGCGGCGGCGGAGCCGGAGACCGCATGAGCCGTGCGGGGCGCCGCGCCGAGCGGCTCGTGGACGCCGCGGACGCCCGGCTGCCCGTGTACGAGGGCGGCTCGCTGCTGCGCAAGGCGTTCCCGGAGCACTGGTCCTTCCTGCTCGGCGAACTCGCGCTGTACAGCCTGCTGGTGCTGATCCTGACCGGGGTCTGGCTGACCCTGTTCTTCCAGCCGGAGATGCGCGAGGTCGTCTACGCGGGCCGCTATGTGCCGCTGCGCGGTGTGCGCATGTCGGCCGCCTTCGACTCCACCCTGCACATCAGCTTCGACGTACGCGGCGGACTGCTGATGCGGCAGACCCACCACTGGGCCGCGCTGGTCTTCGTCGCCGCGATCGGCGTCCACCTGCTGCGGATCTTCTTCACCGGCGCCTTCCGCCGGCCCCGCGAGCTGAACTGGGTCATCGGGCTGACCCTGTTCGTGATCTCGCTCGCCGAGGGCTTCGCCGGCTACTCCCTCCCGGACGACCTGCTCTCCGGCACCGGACTGCGCATCGCCCAGGGCATCATGCTCTCGCTCCCGGTCGTCGGCACGTACGTGGCCTTCCTGGCCTTCGGCGGCCAGTACCCGTCCCACGACATCATCACCCGCCTGTATCCGCTGCACATCCTGCTGCTCCCGGGTGCCCTCCTCGCCCTGGTCGGCGTCCACCTGATGCTGGTGGTCCATCTGAAGCACACGCAGTGGCGCGGCCCGCGGCACACCCAGCGCAACGCCGTCGGCAAGCCGTTCTTCCCGCAGTTCAGCGGCACCTCCGGCGGCCTGGCAGTCATCGTCGCCGGCGTGCTGGTGCTGCTGGCGGGCACCGCCCAGGTCAACCCGGTCTGGAACTACGGCCCCTACCGCCCCGACCAGGTCTCCACCGCCTCCCAGCCCGACTGGTACGTCGGCTTCCTGGAGGGTGCGCTGCGGCTGGTCCCGCCCTGGGAGACGAACCTCGCGGGACACACCCTCATGTGGAACGTCCTGCTCCCCGCCGTGGTCCTGCCGGGCCTGCTGTTCGCCGCGCTGTACGCCTACCCCTTCGTGGAACAGCGGCTGACCGGGGAGTGGTGGGCCGAACGGCACCTGTGCGACCGGCCTCGCGAACGGCCCGTCCGCACCGGGCTCGGCGTGGCGGGCACCGTCTTCTACGGCGTGCTGCTGCTGGCCGGCGGCAACGACGTCATCGCCCAGACCTTCCGGATCTCCGTCAACGCCATCACCTGGGTGCTGCGCGTCGCCCTGATCGTGGCACCGGTCCTCGCCTTCCTGGTGACCCGGTGGCTGTGCCGGGCCCTGACGGCGGCCGAGAACGAGCGGCTGGCCGAGGGCGTGCCCACGGGCGAGATCCGGCAGAGCGTCACCGGCGGCTACGACACCGATCACGAGCCCGTGGAGACCTTCCGGCCGGGAGCCCCGCGCAGGCCGCTCACCGGTGCGCGTACTGGAACACCATCCCGTAGACCCCGCGCGCCAGAACGCCCAGACCGATGAGGAACAGCCACAGCCCGAACACCACGCCGGTCGCCGCCAGCGCGAAACCGAGCGCGGTGACGATCGGCCACGGACTCTCGTCGGGGAAGAACGCCACCGGCCCGGCCGCGTCCGCCACCTCCGCCTCGGTGCGGTCCTGCGCCCGCGTCCCCCGGCGCCGGTACTGGATCAGGCAGAAGAACGCGACCAGTCCGGCCATCCCGCACGCGACGACCAGCGCGACCGTGCCCGCTTCCTCCCCCGACCACACCCCGTACAGCGCGGCGGACCCGCCGAAGAACAGCGCGACCCCGCCGAACAGCACCGCCTCCGCCTTCACCGGATCTCCTTCTCGCCGGCCGGCTGCCCGACCTCCGGATGGTGCAGGTCGAAGGCGGGCGACTCCGAGCGCACCCGGGGCAGCGCCACGAAGTTGTGCCGGGGCGGCGGACACGACGTCGCCCACTCCAGGCCCCGCCCCCACCCCCACGGGTCGTCCGCGGTGACCTTCTCGCCCTTGGCGGCGGTGCGCCACACGTTGTACAGGAACGGCAGCGTGGACACGCCCAGCAGGAACGCGCCCGCCGACGACAGGGTGTTGAGCAGGGTGAAGCCGTCCGCCGGCAGATAGTCCGCGTACCGGCGCGGCATCCCCTGCTCGCCGAGCCAGTGCTGCACCAGGAAGGTCAGCTGGAACGCCGGGAACAGCAGCCAGAAGTGCAGTTTGCCGAGCCGCTCGTCCAGCATCTTCCCGGTGAACTTCGGCCACCAGAAGTAGAACCCGGCGAACATCGCGAACACCACCGTGCCGAACAGCACATAGTGCAGGTGCGCCACGATGAAGTAGCTGTCGGTCAGATGGAAGTCCAGCGGCGGCGAGGCGATCAGCACCCCGCTCAGCCCGCCGAGCAGGAACGACACCAGGAAGCCCATCGACCACAGCATCGGGGTCTCGAACGACACCGAGCCGTTGGTCATCGTGCCGATCCAGGCGAAGAACTTGATGCCCGTGGGCACCGCGATGAGGAACGACATGATGGAGAAGAACGGCAGCAGCACCGCGCCGGTGGCGAACATGTGGTGCGCCCACACCACCGCCGACAGCATGGTGATCGCGATCGTCGCCCCGATCATCGGCAGATAGCCGAACAGCGGCTTGCGGGAGAACACCGGCAGGATCTCCGAGACGATCCCGAAGAACGGCAGCGCCACGATGTAGACCTCGGGATGCCCGAAGAACCAGAACAGGTGCTGCCACAGCAGCGCGCCGCCGTTCGCCGCGTCGAAGACGTGCGCCCCGAACTTCCGGTCCGCCTCCAGCGCCAGCAGCGCCGCCGCGAGCACCGGGAACGCGGGCAGGATCAGGATCGAGGTGAACAGCACGTTCCAGGTGAAGATCGGCATCCGGAACATCGTCATGCCCGGCGCGCGCAGCGACAGGATCGTGGCGATGAAGTTCACCGCGGTCAGCGTCGTCGACACACCCGAGACCACCAGCCCCATCGCCCACAGGTCGCCGCCCGCGCCGGGGGAGTAGTAGGCGCTGTTCAGCGGCGCGTAGGCGAACCAGCCGAACGCCGCCGCGCCGCCGGGCACCAGAAAGCCGGAGACCACCATCAGGCCGCCGAACAGGTACATCCAGTACGACAGCGCGTTCAGCCGGGGGAAGGCCAGGTCGGGGGCGCCGATCTGCAGCGGCATCACGGCGTTGGCGAACCCCGCGAACATCGGGGTCGCGAACAGCAGCATCATGATCGTGCCGTGGATCGTGAAGAACTCGTCGTAGCCGTGCTCGCTCAGCAACTGCAGACCCGGCCGGGCGAGTTCCGCGCGCATCCCCAGAGCGAGCAGCCCGGCGAGCAGGAAGAAGCAGAACGCCGTGACCATGTAGAGCCGGCCGATCACCTTGTGGTCGGCGGTGGAGATCCAGCGCAGCAGAGCCCGGCCCGGACGCGGGGCGGGTGCCGTGTAGCGGGCGGCGATCTCGTCGGTGTCCGGCAATTCGGGTAGTTCCGTCATCGCGGGTGACGCTACTCCGCGTCACCTTCGGCCCCCCGCGCGCCACGCCTCGCATCGGGGGTCGTATCCGCCGCTCGGCCGGGTACCCGGCGCCCCATGAACGTCGCCATGTATGCAGCAGCAGCCGGTGCCCAGGTCTTCGGGTACGTCCTCATCCTGCTGGCCGGGGTCGCCTGCGTCGCCGGACTGATCTGGGCCTTCCGGCTCGGCTTCAAGGTGCGCGAGCGCGAACCGGCCCCGCCACGACCCGACGAGCATCCCGCGATGCCCGCGTCCGGTCCGGTCCACGAGACCGTCGAGATGCGTGAACCCGACGAGCTGCCCCGGGCCGGGGGCGACAGCGAGCGGCTGACTCCCTACCAGATCGGCAACGTCCGCTCCAGGCGCGCCGACGACCAGCGCCGCCCGCGCTGGTCGCCCGGCTCCAGCGGGTCCTTCGGCGGCGGAGGCGGCGGCCGGACCTGACGGGCCGCGTTTGCGGGAGCGGCGCCCCGGGGACCCGGTGAGGCACACATCGCACACAGGCCCCGCCGAGGCACGGATCGCACACTGTCCCGCGCGGGGCCGGCCGACCGGCCCAGGCCGGCGCAGGAACGCAGAAGGAAGAGGGACGACGTGACCGCGCATCCCAGTGAGAAACCCGCCCTGCCCCACACCGAGACCGGCTGGGCGAAGGCCCGCCGCCGGCGAGGCCGGGGAGTGCGGACCTGTCTCCCCGCCATCCTGGAGCGCGGCCCGGCACCACAGCGGGGGACCGCCTGCGAGGAGAACATCGTGCGGGGCGAGGACTAGGGCCTGTCTGACAATTCCCGTCTGCCGCGGGCGACGACGCGAATTGTCAGACAGGCCCTAGGGTCCTTCAGGCCGGCCGAGGACTCGCGCGCCGCTCGTCGGCACCTGTTGCGCCGTCAGCCGCCGAGCCCGCCCGAGCGCAGCCGCTCGTAGTGGGCGGAGCAGTCCGCGTGCGTGGGCAGCAGCCCGGACCGCTCCGCCTCGGCCAGCGACGGCGCCCCGGCGTCCTTGTCCGACAACACGGGCTCGATCCCCTCGGGCCAGGCGATGCCCAGCGCGGGGTCCAGCGGGTGCACCCCGTGCTCGCGCTCCGGCGTGTACCCGGTCGAGCACAGGTACACCACCGTGGCGTCGTCCGTGAGTGCCATGAAGGCGTGTCCGAGGCCCTCCGCGAGGAACGTGGCGCGCCGGGTCCCTTCGTCCAGCCGTACCGCCTCCCACTGCCCGTAGGTGGGGGAGCCGACGCGGATGTCCACCGCCACGTCGAGGACGGCTCCGCGCACACAGGTGACGTACTTGGCCTGACCGGGCGGTACGTCGGCGAAGTGGATGCCGCGCAGCACACCCCGCCGGGACACCGAGCAGTTGGCCTGGGCGAGGTCGAAGTCGTAGCCCGTGGTCTCGCGGAAGTCCGCGCGCCGGTACCACTCGTGGAAGCTGCCCCGCTCGTCCGGGAAGACCTGGGGCTCCAGCACCCAGGCACCCGCCATCCCCAGTTGTCGCACGCCCTCATGCCTTCCGTGTCGTCGTGGTCGCCGGCGTTCTCCCTGCCTCGTCCAGCAGCGTCCCTGCCCCCCTTGTCCGCCGGCCGTTGCGTCCGTGGCACGGCGCGCGTGGCCGCATGCTAACCCGGCCCCTGCGCGGACGGGCGGATACCGCGCAAAAGGGCCGGGCGGCCGGTCAGTTGGGGGTCTTGGCGAGCAGCTCCAGGATCCCGGCGGTCGTACCGCGCTCGCCGAGCCGCGGGAAGATCCGCTCGACGCTGTTCGCGTGCGCCTCGGGGACGGCGTCGGCCATCGCGTCGGTGGCGAGGGTGACGTGGTAGCCGTGGGCGTAGGCGTCGCGGGCGGTGGACTCCACGCCGATGCTGGTGGCGATGCCGGTCAGCACGATCTGGGTGATGCCGCGGCGGCGCAGCTGCACGTCCAGGTCGGTGCCGTGGAAGGCGCTCCAGTTGTGCTTGGTGACGTGGATGTCGCCGTCATGGCCGGACAGCTCGTCGACGAGGACGTCCCAGCCGTCCGGGAAGGCGAGCCCGCGTGCCTGGTGCTCGGTACGGCCGGGGACCGCGTCGGCCCAGTCGGGCGCGAAGGAGACCCGCACCAGGACCACGGGCAGCCCCCGTGAGCGGAAGGCGCCGGCGAGTTCGGCGGTGCGGGAGACGACGTCCGCGGCCGCGTGCGGCTGGACGGGCATGCCGACGATTCCCTGCTGCAGGTCGATCGCGACGAGGGCGGTACGGGGGTCGAGCGTGGTCAGCGCCATGGGTGGTCAGGCCTTTCGGGGGTGGTCGTCCGTGCGGTGGTGAGCCGGCCGGGTGAGCGGTCCGGCGAGGTCGTGGCCGGCCGCGGGGCGGGGCCGGCGAGCGTGAACACGGCCATGCCTGCAGCCGGCCGTGTCGGCGCGGTGCGGGGGACGCCGCGTGGCGGCGGTCGCGCCCGGTGCGCCGAGGTACGGCAAGGTCCGCAGCGTGCGGGGCCGCGGGTCCGGCACCCGCGGTTCCCGCGCCGCGAAAGCGGTGGCAGCGGCGGCCGGCGGCGACGGCGGACACCGGCGGCGGGTGCGGCGGTTGGCCCTTCCGGTGTGTCCGGCGAGCGCCGGTGTCACTGCTGCGACAGCCGTTCCAGCAGCTCCAGCGCCCTGCGGACCGTCTGCCGTTCCTCCTCGGTGTAGCGGTCCTGGAAGGCACGTGCCAGCCACTCCTCGCGGATCTGCCGGTTGCCCTCGACGCGGGCCCGGCCCGCGTCGGTCAGGGTGACCAGCTGGCGGCGGCCGTCGTCCGGGTCGGGGGTGCGCCGGATCAGACCGTGCTGCTCCAGGGCCGCCAGGGTGGCCGCCATGGACTGCGGGCGTACCCCCTCGGCGGCGGCGAGCGCGCTGGCCGTGGCGGCGCCGTGCTTGCCGGCCAGGGTGAGCGCCGACTCCTGGGAAGGGCTCAGGTCCGTGTCCTGGGCCACCTCGCGGATGCGGCGCCGCAACCGGCTGAACACCACGCGCAGATCGCGCGCGGTGCGGGCGGCGGAGTCGGAGATGTCGGCCATGCCGTCCACCCTAGGACCGGCAGCCGGAACTGTCCAGCTCAGACTGTTCAGTTTTACCTGAGTAATTGCCGGGTACTCGGCGGTCCTCGGACAGGGCAGCACGTCGCCGACTCAAGGGAGCGCAGATGACCCCTGCGGACATGTCCGGCCTGGAGGCGGCGCTGCGCGCCGAGGTGGACGGCGAGGTGCGCTTCGACGCCGGCAGCCGCGGCGCCTACGTCACGGACGGTTCGAACTACCGGCAGGTCCCCCTGGGCGTCGTCGTGCCCCGCACGGTGGAGGCGGGCGCCCGGGCGCTGTCGGTGTGCGCGCGCTTCGACGCCCCCGTCCTCTCCCGGGGCGGCGGCACCAGCCTGGCCGGCCAGTCGACCAACACCGCCGTGGTGCTCGACTGGAGCAAGTACTGCACCCGGCTGATCTCCGTCGACCCCGAGCGGCGCACCTGCGTGGTGGAGCCCGGGATCGTGCTCGACGAGCTCAACCGTCAACTCGCCGGGCACAAGCTGCAGTTCGGGCCGAAGCCCTCCACCCACAGCCACTGCGCGCTCGGCGGCATGATCGGCAACAACTCCTGCGGCGCCTCCGCACAGGCCTACGGCAAGACCGTCGACAACGTCCGGCGCCTGGAGATCCTCACCTACGACGGCCAGCGCGCCTGGGTCGGCCCCACCCCGCCCGACGAACGCGACCGGATCGTCAGCGGCGGCGGGCGGCTCGCCGAGATCTACGCCGGCCTCGACCGCATCGCCACCGAGTACCTCGCCGACATCCGCCGCGGCTACCCGAAGATCCCGCGCCGCGTCTCCGGCTACAACCTCGACTCGCTGCTGCCCGAGAACGGCTTCGACGTGGCCCGGGCGCTCGTCGGCAGCGAGGGCACCCTGGTCACCGTCCTGCGCGCCGAACTCGACCTCGTGCCGGTGCCGCCGTACCAGTCGCTGCTCGTCCTCGGCTACGACGACATCTGCGCCGCCGGCGACGACGTACCCCGGCTGCTGGAGCACTGCTCGCCCAGCCAGCTGGAGGCACTGGACGGCCGGATGGCCGAGCTGATGCGCGAGGAGGGCGCCTACCTCGACTCCCTGAACGTGCTGCCCGAGGGCGACAGCTGGCTGATGGTGCAGTACAGCGGCGACAGCCAGGAAGACGTCGACGAGCAGGCCCACGCCCTGCTCCGGGCCATCGGCCGCGACGAGAAGGAGAGCACCGTCGCCTTCTCCGACGACCCCGGACGCGAGCAGAAGATGCTCAAGGCCCGCGAGGCCGGACTCGGCGTCACCGCGCGCCCGCCGGACGACCGTGAGACCTGGGAGGGCTGGGAGGACTCCGCCGTACCGCCCGACCGGCTCGGCGACTATCTGCGGGACCTGAAGAACCTGTTCGACGAGTTCGACTACGACCACCCGTCCCTGTACGGCCACTTCGGCCAGGGCTGTGTGCACACCCGCATCCCGTTCGGCCTGCGTACCGCCGAAGGTGTCGCGCACTTCCGGCGCTTCGTGGAGCGCGCCGCCGACCTCGTCGCCTCCTACGGCGGCTCCCTGTCCGGCGAGCACGGCGACGGCCAGTCCCGTGGTGAACTGCTCACCCGCATGTTCGGCGAGCGGCTGGTGACCGCCTTCGGCGAGCTGAAGGCGCTCTTCGACCCGAAGAACCGGATGAACCCCGGAAAGGTCGTCCACCCCAACCCGGTCGACGGCCAGCTGCGGCTCGGCCCCTCCTGGCGGCCGGCCACCCCCTCGACCCACTTCGACTTCCCCGAGGACGAGCACTCCTTCAACCGGGCGGTGATGCGCTGCGTCGGCATCGGCAACTGCCGGGGCCACTCCGGCGGCGTCATGTGCCCCTCCTACCGGGCCACCATGGAGGAGGAGCACTCCACCCGCGGCCGGGCCCGGCTGCTGTTCGAGATGCTCGACGGACACGCCGACTCCGCGATCAAGGACGGCTGGCGCTCCACCGCCGTACGCGACGCGCTCGATCTCTGCCTGGCCTGCAAGGGCTGCAAGTCCGACTGCCCCACCGGCGTCGACATGGCCACCCTCAAGGCGGAGTTCACGGCCCACCACTACGAGGGCCGGATCAGGCCCATGGCCCACTACTCCATGGGCTACCTGCCGCTGTGGGCCCGCCTCTCCCGCATCGCCCCCTCCGTGGTCAACTCCGCGCTGCACGCGCCCGGCCTGGCCCGCCTGGGCAAGCGGCTCGCCGGCATCGACGAGGCCCGCTCGGCACCCGTGTTCGCCGAGGAGTCCTTCGTCCAGTGGTGGCGGTCCCGCGACCGGCCGGAACCGGACCCGGCCGACCCGCGCACCGTGGTGCTGTGGCCCGACACCTTCAGCACCTACTTCCACCCCTCGATCGCGAAGTCGGCCGTACGCGTGCTGGAGGGCGCGGGCTTCCGGGTGGCCGTGCCCACCGAGCCGGTGTGCTGCGGGCTGACCTGGATCTCCACCGGCCAACTCCCCGTCGCCAAGAAGGTGCTGAGCCGCACCCTGGGCGTGCTGCGCCCCTACCTGGAGGCGGGCACCCCGGTCATCGGCCTCGAACCCTCCTGCACGGCCGTCTTCCGCGCCGACGCCCCCGAGCTGATGCCGGCCGACCAGGACGTGCAGCGGCTGGCCGGACAGGTCCGCACCTTCGCCGAACAGCTCGTCCACCACGCCCCCGACGACTGGCGGCCACCGCAGCTCGCCCGGCAGGCGACCGTGCAGACCCACTGCCACCAGCACGCCATCATGAAGTTCGACGCCGACCGCGAGCTGATGCGCCGCGCCCACCTGGACGCCGAGGTCCTCGACGAGGGCTGCTGCGGCCTCGCCGGCAACTTCGGCTTCGAACGCGGCCACCACGAGGTGTCCATGGCCGTCGCCGAACTGGGCGTCCTGCCCGCCGTACGCGGAGCGGCACCCGACAGCCTCGTCCTCGCCGACGGCTTCAGCTGCCGCACCCAGATCGAGGAGGGCGGCACCGGCCGCCGTGCCCTGCACCTCGCCGAGGTCCTCGCGCTGGGCCTGGACGGCAACCTGCCCAGCGACCACCCGGAACGCCTGGCCGCCCGCCCGCCCGAACCCTCCCGTACCGCCCGCTGGGCGACGGCCGCCGCGGCGGCGGCCCTTCCCGCGGGCGCCGCGCTGGGGCTGCGGCTGCTCCGGCGCCGGAGCTGAGGAGGCGGTCAGGGGTGGGAATCAGAAGTCAGGAGCAGGAGTCGGGAGCAGGAGGAGAGAGGAACATGCCCCCCACCGTCGTCATCACCGGCGCCAGCGCCGGCATCGGCCGGGCCACCGCCCGCCTGTACGCCCGGCGCGGCGCGAACGTCGTGCTGGTCGCGCGCGGCGAGGGCGGCCTGGAGGCGGCGGCCGACGAGGTCGCGGCGCTCGGCGGACGCCCGCTCGTGCAGGCGGCCGACGTGGCCGACGCGGCCCGGGTGGAGGCCGTCGCCGACGCCGCCGAGAAGGAGTTCGGCCCGATCGACATCTGGATCAACTGCGCCTTCTCGTCGGTGTTCGCGCCCTTCGACGAGATCACCCCCGAGGAGTTCCGCCGGATCACGGACGTGACCTACCTTGGCTTCGTCAACGGCACCCGCTCTGCCCTCAGGCGCATGCTGCCCCGCGACCGCGGCACGATCGTGCAGGTCGGCTCGGCGCTCGGGGAGCGGTCGATCCCGCTGCAGTCGGCGTACTGCGGCGCCAAGCACGCCATCAACGGCTTCACCTCCTCCCTGCGCACCGAACTGCTGCACCGCGGCAGCAACGTCCACGTCACCGTCGCCCAGATGCCCGCGGTCAACACACCCCAGTTCGCATGGGTGCGCTCCCGGCTCTCCAGGCACCCGATGCCGGTGCCGCCGATCTACCAGCCGGAGGTCGCCGCGCGGGGCGTGGTGTACGCGGCCGACCACCCGCGCCGCAAGCAGTACTACGTCGGCGCCACCACCGTGGCCACCATCTGGGCGAACCGCCTGGTCCCGGCCCTGCTCGACCGCTACCTGGCCCGCACCGGCGTCGACTCCCAGCAGACCGACCGGATCCCGCCGGCCGGCCTGGACAACCTCTTCGAGCCGGTGGACACCGAGCGCGTCGAGGACCAGGGCGCCCACGGCTCCTTCGACGAACGCGCCCACGCCCGCTCCTGGCAGGAGACCCTGGTACGGCACCCCGCCGCCATCGCCCTCGGCACCGGCGCCGCCGTACTCGGCGCGGTCGCCGGCGTGCGCCGGCTGACCTCCCGCACGGCCTAGGCTGGCCGGGTGCGCCTCCTGCTGATGTCCGACACGCACCTGCCCAAGCGCGCCAAGCGGCTCCCCGAGCCGCTGCTGGCCGAACTCCCGCACGCGGACGTCGTGTTCCACGCCGGGGACTGGGTGGACACCGCCACCCTCGACCTGCTGGAGAGCCGCAGCCGCCGGCTCGTCGGGGTCTACGGCAACAACGACGGCCCCGAGCTGCGCGCCCGGCTCCCCGAGGTGGCGTACGCCGAACTGGACGGGCTGCGCTTCGGCGTCGTGCACGAGACCGGCCCCGCCCAGGGCCGCGAGGCCCGCTGCGCCGCCCGCTTCCCCGACCTCGACGTCCTGGTCTTCGGCCACAGCCACATCCCCTGGGACACCACCGCCCCGACCGGCCTGCGCCTGCTCAATCCCGGCTCACCCACCGACCGGCGCCGCCAGCCCCACTGCACCTACCTCACGGCGACCGTCGCCGACGGCGCGCTCACCGACGTGACCCTGCACCGGCTGCCGCGGTAGCGGGCCGTGGGGTGTCAGGTGCTGCTCGACGTCACGATCGTCAACGTCGCCCTGCCCGCCACAGGCTCCGGGCTCGGCACGGACGTCCGCGGGCTGCTGGGGGTACCCCCTCTGGGGGAGGGTGGTCGACGGCTACGCACTGGCGCTCGCGGCGGAGCCGTATACCCATACCGCCCCGCGCCCCTGGGGTGCCGTCACCGGTGCCGAGTCGTGTGCCCACACCGCCGCCACAGCCGCACCGCCACCCAAGCCAGTGCGGTGACCGCGGCCACCAGGCCCGCCGCCCGTTTGGCCACCGGCAGCCCCGCCGTGCGCAGCAGGTCCAGCGGCTCCGGCTCCGTCTCCTCCCCCTGCCGCGCTTGCTCCTCGGCGGCGGCCGGCGCCGGCGCCCGCTCGGCCAGCCGGTCCGCCAGGCAGGTCGCGAACCGGCCCACCAGGCGGTCGCCCACCTCCGCCAGCACCCCCCGCCCGAACTGTGCCGGCCGCCCGGTCACCGTCAGGTCGGTCCGGACCGACACCGCGGTGGCGCCGTCGCGTTCGGTGAGCGTGCCCGTGATCCTCGCGCGGGCCGTGCCCTGGCCCCGGGTTTCCCGGCCGCTCGCCACCAGCACCATCCGGTGCGCCGCCGCGTCCTGCTCCTCGAAGACCGCCGTGCCCCGGTAGGCGACCGTGACCGGGCCGACCCTGACCTTCACCGAGCCGGTCACGGTCTCGCCGTCGTACTCCTCCACCACCGCGCCCGGCAGGCAGGGTGCGACCCGTTCGATGTCGAGGAGCGCGTGCCAGGCGTCGTCGACCGGGACGGGGACGGTGAACTCGTGGTGCAGTTCCATGACCTGCTCCTTGCGGACGCGTCAGACGGGGGTCGGGTGGATGGCCCCGGCGGTCGTCGTCAGCGGCGCGCCGCTGCCGCCCCAGCGCAGGGCGACGATCTCGGCGGCGACGGAGACGGCGACCTCCTCGGGCGTACGGGCCCCGAGGTCGAGCCCGAGCGGCGAGCGCAGCCGGGACAGCTCGGCCTCGGTCAGGCCGGCCTCCAGGAGCCGTTCGCGGCGCTCCTCGTGGGTGTGCCTGCTGCCCATCGCCCCGATGTAGGCGGCCGGGCGGCGCAGCGCCTCCTCCAGCAGCGGCACATCGAACTTCGGGTCGTGGGTGAGGACACAGATCACCGTGCGGTCGTCGGTCGGTGTGCCGGCGAGATAGCGGTGCGGCCAGTCGACCACGACCTCGGCGCCCGCCGGGAAGCGCTTGGGCGTGGCGAAGACCGGGCGCGCGTCGCACACGGTCACCCGGTAGCCGAGGAAGTCGCCGATCCGGGCCACGGCGGCGGCGTAGTCGATCGCCCCGAAGACCAGCATGCGCGGCGGTGGCGCGAACGACTGGAGGAACACGGTCACGGCGTCCTCGCGGCGCTCGCCGTGCGGACCGTAGTGCCGCAGGAGGGAGGCGCCGAGCGCGAGTTCACCGCGTGCGTCGGCGGTCACCGCGACGTCGAGGCCGCTCGCGCCCAGGGTGCCCGCCGCCCGGTCCGGCCAGACGGCGAGCGTGGCGCCGCGCGGCGCGGGTCCGTCCACCACCGTGGCCACCGTCACCGGCTCGCCCTCGGCGACCGACGCGGCGACCGCGCCGAACTCCGGATCCGACCGCGCGGTCACCGGCCGTACCAGCAGGGTGATCTCACCGCCGCAGGTGAGCCCGACCGCGAACGCGTCCTCGTCGCTGTAGCCGAACGTCTCCAGTCGGGCCTCGCCGCTCGCCACCACCTCCTGGGCGAGCTCGAACACCGCGCCCTCCACGCAGCCCCCGGACACGCTTCCCACGACCTCGTCGTCCGGGCCCACCGCCATGGCGGCACCGGGGCCGCGCGGCGCGCTGCGGCTGACCGCGACGACCGTGGCCAGCCCGAACGGAACACCGGCCGCGTGCCAGCGCGCCAGCGCCGGCAGGATCTCACGCACCATCCGCTCCTCTCACCGGGACCACCGGGTCCGCCCCGGCCCGGGCACCGCGCACCACCGCCGCCAGCCGCTCCAGCGCCGCCAGACTGTGTCCCTCGACGAACGCGTCCACGCTCGGCAGGGCCGCCGCCATCCCGGCCGCCAGCGGCGCATAACCGGGGCGCGCCTTGCGCGGGTTCGCCCAGACCACCTGGTGGGCCAGGGCGTGCAGGCGGCGCATCTGCTGCCCGAGCAGCTCCGGATCGCCGCGCTCCCAGCCGTCCGAGAGCAGCACGACGATCGCCCCGCGCGCCATCCCGCGCTGCCCCCAGCGGTTCAGGAACTCGCGCACCAGCTCGCCGAGCCGGGTGCCGCCGCGCCAGTCGGGCACGGCCGCCGCGACGGCCGACATCGCCAGGTCGGGGTCGCGGTGCGAGAGTTCCCGGGTCACCCGGGTCAGCCGGGTGCCGACGGTGAACACCTCGGTGCGGCCCGCGCGCACCGCCGCGTGCGCGAACCGCAGCAGCGCGTCGGCGTACGGCGCCATCGAGCCGCTCACGTCGACGAGCAGCACCACCCGGCGGGGCCGCGCCACCCGCCGGTGCCGCCGCAGCCGGGCCGGTTCCCCGCCCCGCCGCAGCAACTCCCGTACGGTACGGCGCGGATCGACCTCGCCGCGCCGGGCGGGCCTGCGCCGCGCCGAGCGCCGGGTCTGCCCGTGCAGCGTGAACGCGGCCAGCAGTCGGCGCAGTTGGGCACGCTCGGCGGCGTCCAGCTCGCTCACGTCGCGGTGCCGCAGCACCTCGGCCGAGCTGGCGAGCGCGGCGACCGGCGGTCCCGGCGGTTCCCCCTCGCCCGGCGCGGGCGGGCCGGGCGGCGCCGGCCGGGCGACGAGCCGGAGCCGGGGCGGGGCAGCGGCACGCACCGGGTGCGGGGCCGGTTCGCCGGAGGGTCCGAAGTAGGCCGCGAACACCCGCTCGTACCGCTCCAGATCATCGTGCCCGCCGCACAGCGTCGCCCGCCCCGCCCAGTACACGTCCGCGCGCACCCACGGCCGCAGCGCGCTGACGGCACGCAGGAACGCGTACAGACGCTCACTGCTCGCGTCGACACCCGCGGCCCGCAGCGCCCGCACGAACCCGAGCAACACGGCATCCGCCCCGAGGCGTTCGCGGTCCGCTCCGGGCCGCTCGGCGTCCGCTCCCAGTGGCCCGGGGTCCGTCCCGCGCGGGCCGGGGGTGCTGCCGAGCCGTTCCGTGTTCGGCGCGAGCCGTTCGCCGTGGGTCCCCCGCGGATCCCGGTGCGGCCGTGAGCCGTCGCCGGGCGGTACGGCGTCCGCTCCCGGCGGAAGGTGCGCGCCGCTCCCGGTCGTGGCCATCGCCGTCACCCGCCCCGGGCCGCGAGGACCGCCGCGAGATCGAGGCCCCGTGCCCGGTCCGTGTCCTCGCGGTACTTCAGCACCGAGCCCAGCGTCGCCACCGCCAGCTCCGCGTCCACCTCGCTCGCCCCCAGCGCGTCCAGGGCCTCGGCCCAGTCCAGGGTCTCGGCCACGCCGGGCGGTTTGAGCAGGTCCGCGCCCCGCAGCGCCTGCACCAGCGCCGTGACCTGCTCGGCCAGCCGCGCCGACACCCCGGGCAACCGGCGCCGCACGATGGCCAGTTCGCGGGCGAAGGAGGGATGGTCGAACCAGTGGTACAGGCAGCGCCGCTTCAGCGCGTCGTGCACCTCCCGGGTCCGGTTGGAGGTCAGGACGACGACCGGCGGGTCCTCGGCGCGCAGCGTGCCCAGCTCCGGGATCGTGACCGAGTACTCGGACAGCAGCTCCAGCAGAAACGCCTCGAACTCGTCGTCGGCCCGGTCGATCTCGTCGACCAGCAGCACCGACGGCCGGGTCTGGAGGGCCTGGAGCAGCGGCCGGGCGATCAGGAAACGGCGGTCGTACAGCTCGCTCTCCAGGCGCTCCGCGTCCGTCACCCCGGCCGCCTCGGCGGCTCTCAGATGCAGCAGCTGACGCGGGAAGTCCCAGTCGTACAGGGCCTGCGAGGCGTCGATGCCCTCGTGGCACTGCAGCCGGATCAGCGGCGCGCCCAGCGCCTGGGCCAGGGCGGCGGCGAGCGCGGTCTTGCCCACACCCGCGTCGCCCTCGCAGAACAGCGGCCGGTGCAGCCTCAGGGCCAGGTAGCAGGTGACGGCGAGCCCTTCGTCGACGAGGTACCCCGTCTCCTCCAGGCGGGCCCGCACCTGCTCCGGGTCGTCGGTCCGGATGATCGGCGCTCACCCCATTCCGGTGGCGGCCAGCACCGCCCGCCTGGTCAGCACCCGCGCCAGGTGCTGCCGGTACTCGGGCGAGGCGGACAGGTCCTGCGCGGGCCGGGTGCCCTCGGCCGCCGCCTCGGCGGCCCGCGCCACGGCCTCGGGGCCGCCGGCGCCGGACAGCGCCTGTTCGGCCGCGGTGGCCCGCAGCGGGGTCGGGCCCATGTTGGTCAGTCCGATGCGGGCCTCGGTGACGCGCCCGTCGTGGCGCCGTACCAGTGCGGCGACGCCGACGATGGCCCAGGACTGGGCGACCGGGTGGAACTTCTCGTAGTGGAAGTCCCAGCCGTCCGTCTTGGGGATCCGGACCTCCGTCAGCAGTTCGTCGGGGGCGAGCGCGGACTGGAGGTAGTCGACGAAGAACTCCCGGGCCGGGACCGTGCGCCGGCCGCCAGGACCGGTCACGACCAGCTCGGCCTCCAGGGCCAGGGCCACGGCGGGCAGGTCCCCGGCCGGATCGGCGTGCGCCAGCGAACCGCCCAGGGTGCCGCGGTGCCGTACGGCCGGGTCGGCGACCGTGGCCGTCGCCTCGGCGAGCAGCCCGGCGTGCTCGCGCACCAGCGGGTCGTGGACCACATCGTGGTGCGTGGTCAGCGCGCCGACGACGAGGGTGTCACCGTCCTCGCGGACCCCGCGCAGCTCCGGGATCCGGCCGACGTCCACGACGAGCTCCGGGAAGGCCAGCCGCAGCCGCAGCAGCGGCAGCAGGCTCTGCCCGCCGGCCAGCACCTTCGCCTCCTCGCCCGCGTCGGCGAGCGCGCGGACCGCCTCGTCCACGCTCGTGGGACGGGTGTACTCGAACGCGGGGGGAATCATGCCGAACCCTCCTCACCCGGCCGGCCGTACTGGCCGAGTTCGCCGGACTGCGCGGCCTGCCCGGACTGCCCGGACCGGGCCTGGCCCGTGCCGCCGGTCGCGTCGGCCGGGGCGGCCCCGCCGGTCCGGGCCTCCTGAACGGCCTGCCACACCCGGTGCGGCGAGCACGGCATCCGTACGTCCCGCACGCCGAGCGGCCTGAGCGCGTCCACGACGGCGTTGACCACGGCGGGCGTCGACGCGATCGTCCCCGCCTCACCGACTCCCTTGACGCCCAGGGCGTTCGACGTCGCCGGTGTCTCCGTCCGGTCGGTCGTGAACTCCGGCAGGTCGGCCGCCGACGGCACGAGATAGTCGGCCAGGGTGCCGGAGACGAGGTTGCCGTCGTCGTCGTACACGGCCTCCTCGTACAGTGCCTGCGCGATGCCCTGCGCGAGGCCGCCGTGCACCTGCCCCTCGACGATCATCGGGTTGACGACGTGGCCCACGTCGTCGACGCAGACGTACGACCGGATCCTGGTCTTCCCGGTCTCCGTGTCGACCTCGACCGCGCACAGGTGGGTGCCGTGCGGGTAGGAGAAGTTCTCCGGGTCCACCACGTGCTCGGCGTTGATGGTGGGCTCGACGCCGTCGGGCAGGTCGTGGTTGGTGAACGCCTCGAAGGCGATCTCCTGGATGGTCCTACGGGCTTCCGGCGATCCCTTGACGGAGAACACGCCGCCGCTGAACTCCAGGTCCTGCTCGCTCGCCTCCAGCAGGTGGGCGGCGACCTTCCGGGCCTTGTCGACGACCGTCCGCGCGGCCCGGTGCACGGCCTCGCCGCCGACGGCCAGCGACCGGGAGCCGTAGGTGTCCATGCCCTGCGGGACCGCCCTGGTGTCCCCGTGCACCACCTCGACGTCCTCGAAGGGCACGCCCAGCACGTCGGCCGCGATCTGGCTCCAGCAGGTCTCGTGGCCCTGCCCGTGCGGACTGGTGCCGGTGACGACCTCGACCTTGCCGGTGGGCAGCATGCGGATGCTCGCCGCCTCCCAGCCGCCGGCCCCGTACCTGAGGTCGCGCAGCACCCGGCTCGGCGCGAGACCGCACATCTCGGTGTACGTCGACACGCCGATGCCGAGCCGTACGGGGTCGCCGCGCTGGTTGCGCTCCCGCTGCTCGGCACGCAGGCCGTCGTAGCCGAACAGGGCGAGGGCCTTCTCGGTGGCCGCCTCGTAGTTGCCGCTGTCGTAGGTCAGTCCGGCGATCGTGGTGTAGGGGAACTCCTCGTGCCGGATCCAGTTCCGGCGTCTCAACTCCACGGGATCCAGGCTCAGTTCGGCCGCCAGCTCGTCCATGATCCGCTCGATGGCGAAGGTCGCCTCGGGACGCCCGGCGCCGCGGTAGGCGTCGGTGGGGGTGCGGGTGGTGAACACGCCGGTGCAGGTGAACTCGTAGGCGTCCATCTTGTAGATCGCCGGGTACATGAAGGCGCCGAGGATCGGGATGCCCGGGGTGACCAGCATCAGGTAGGCGCCCATGTCGGCGGTGAGGTCCACCTTCAGGCCGAGCAGTCTTCCCTCGCGGGTGGCGGCGATCTCGATGTCCTGGATCACGCCGCGGCCGTGGTGGGTGGCGAGCGCGGCCTCGGAGCGGGACTCGGTCCACTTCACCGGCCGGCCCAGCCTGCGGGCGACCGCGAGGGCGAGGGCCTCCTCGCCGTACACCTGGAGCTTCGAGCCGAAGCCGCCGCCCACGTCCGGCGCGATCACCCGCAGCTTGTGCTCCGGGATCCCGGTGACCGTCGCGAGCATGATCCGCAGGATGTGCGGGATCTGGGTCGCCGAGTAGACCGTGTACTCGCCGGAGGCGGCGAGCGGGGTGACGACCACCGCCCGTGGCTCCATCGCGTTGGGGATCAGCCGCTGCTGGTGGTAGCGGCGCTTCAGGGTCACCTCGGCGCGTTCGCGCACCGCGTCGAAGCTCTCGCCGGTGGCGAGCGGCCAGGTGTAGCAGCGGTTGGTGCCCTTGTCGGAGTGGACCAGCGGGGCGTCCTCGGCGAGCGCGGCCTCCAGGTCGAGGACCGGGGGCAGCGGGTCGTAGTCGACCTCGACCGCCTCCAGCGCGTCGGCGGCGGCGTACCGGTCGCGGGCCACCACGACCGCCACCGGGTCGCCGGCGTGGCGGACCTCGTCGACGGCGACGGGCGGGTGGCCGGGCAGCACGATGTCCTCGGTCACCGGCCAGGCGCACGGCAGTGAGCCCAGCCCCTCGGCGAGGTCGGCGCCGCTGAACGCCGCGACGACGCCGGGCCGTCCGAGGGCGGGGGAGACGTCGACGCGGGTGAGGCGGGCGTGGGCCATCGGGCTGCGCAGGATCGCCAGATGGAGGAGCCCTGAGACCTGGATGTTGTCGGTCCAGTTGGTCTGGCCGGTGATCAGCCGGGCGTCCTCCTTGCGCAGCCGGGCGCGGCCGACCTCGCGTTCGACGGCCTGGCCGGTCATGCCGTGACCTCCTCGGTGGCCTGGTGCCCGGAGGCGTCCTGCTGTCCGGCCGCGGCGAGCACCGCGCGGACGATGTTCTGGTAGCCGGTGCAGCGGCACAGGTTCCCCTCCAGGCCCTTGCGGATCTCCTCCGGGCCGGGGTGCGGGTTCTCACGGAGCAGATCGCGCGCCGCCATGATCATGCCGGGGGTGCAGTAGCCGCACTGGAGACCGTGCTTCTCGTGGAACGCGCGCTGCAGCGGTGTCCACTCACCGTCCTGCGCGAGCCCCTGGATCGTCGTCACCTCGCACCCGTCCGCCTGGACGGCGAGCACCGAGCAGCTCTTCACGCTCGCCCCGTCCAGGTCGACCGTGCACGCTCCGCAGTTGGAGGTGTCGCAGCCGATCGGGGTGCCGGTCAGGCCGAGGCGGTCGCGGAGGTAGTGGGCCAGGAGGAGACGGGGCTCCACGTCGTCCTCGTAGGTGGTGCCGTCGACGTTCACCGAGATGCGGGTCATGGGCCCTCCAGACCGTGCGGAAGAGGGTTTTCAGCCACCTGGCGTGATGTACGTCACCCTACGACCGCGCTCCGGGCGCGGCGAGTGCTGCCCCGGAGTGTTTGTTGAGCGTTAATCCATTGCTGCCGGGTGCCGGTGTCTGCTGCACTGCGCGGCATACGTCGTCACACAGAGAGGACCAGCGATGCGCGCTGCGTGCATGTCCACCCAGGAAGGAACCCACCCCGTGCCGAAGGACATCACGCTCAGTGCATCTGCTCAATCTCGGAATCCTCGCCCATGTCGACGCCGGTAAGACCAGCCTGACCGAACGGCTGCTGCACACCGCCGGAGTGATCGACGAGGTCGGCAGCGTCGACGCCGGCAGCACCACCACGGACACGCTCGCGCTGGAGCGGCAGCGCGGTATCACCATCAAGTCCGCCGTCGTGTCGTTCCCGCTCGACGGCGTCACCGTCAACCTCCTCGACACCCCCGGTCACCCGGACTTCATCGCCGAGGTCGAGCGGGTGCTCGGCGTGCTCGACGGCGCCGTCCTGGTCGTCTCGGCCGTCGAGGGCGTCCAGGCGCGGACGCGGGTGCTGATGCGCACCCTGCGCCGGCTGGGCATCCCCACCCTGATCTTCGTCAACAAGATCGACCGGCGGGGTGCCCGCGAGGAGGCGGTGCTCCGCCAGATGGCCCAGCGGCTGGCCGTACCGCTGGTCCCGATGGGCCGGGCCGCCGGTCTCGGCACCCGCGCCGCCCGCTTCGTACCCGGCCTCGGCCCGGCCGCGCCGGAGGCGCTCGCCGACCACGACGACGACCTGCTCGCCGCATACCTGGACGGCGACGTACCCGCGGCCCGCCTGCACGCCGCCCTGGCCGCGCAGACCCGGCGTGCACTGGTCCATCCGGTGTACTTCGGCTCCGCCATCACCGGCGCCGGCGTACCGGAGCTGATCGCCGGCATCGAACACCTGCTGCCCACCGCCGACGGCGACCCGGCCGGCCCTCTGTCGGCCACGGTCTTCAAGGTCGAACGCGGCCCGGCGGGGGAGAAGGTGGCCTACGCCCGCATCTTCTCGGGCACCTTGCACGTCCGCGACCGCATCCCGTTCGGAGAGGGCACAGAGGAGGGGCCGGCCACCGCTGCCCACGGCCGTGACGCCGACGGCCGCAGGCCGGCCGGGGCCACCGGCGGCGCCGGGAGTGGCGACGGCCGTGGGGTGGGCGGGGCTGCCGGCGGTGCCCGGAGTGGCGCCGGCCGTGGGGTGGGCGGGGCCACCGGCGATGGCCGTACGGCGGGCCGGGCCACCAGCGATTCTGAGCCGGGGCTCGCCACGGATGGCCGGGCGCAGGGCCTGGCGGCCGTCGGCCGCGTGGGCGGTCGGGTTGCCGAAGGCCGGGCGGAGGGGCGGGACTCCGCCGCCCGGGCTGCGGACCAGGCGACTCGTGGCCGCGAGGCCGGCGCTGCCGAGACCCGGGACGCCGACGGCCCGGTGAAGGGCGGCGCCCCCGGCGGCCCGGTGGGTGGCCATGCCTTCGGCGGCCCGGTGGAGGGCGGTGCCTCTGCCGGCCCGGTAAGTGTCCATGGCTCCGGCGGCCCGGTGGGTGGTCTTGCCTCCGGCGGCCCGGTGCTCGGCCCTATCTCCGAGGACCCGGTGGAAGGCCGTGTCGTCGACGGCTCGCTGGAGGGTCACGCCTGCGACGGCCCGCTGGAGGGACGGGATTCCGGCGGTCGTGGACGGGCGGCTGTGCGGGTCGCCGGCGGCTACGGGGAAGGGTGCTCGCAGGGCGAGGGGGTCGATGGGCCGGCGGGGAGCCGTGCCTGCGACGGCCTGCTGGGGAGCCGGGCTTCTGACGGTCGTGTACGCGCGGTTGAGCGGGGCGTCGGCGGCCGGGGGAAGGGCCGCCCGGAGGG
The DNA here is from genome assembly GCF_040297165.1 of Streptomyces sp. NPDC001851. Taxonomy (NCBI): domain Bacteria; kingdom Bacillati; phylum Actinomycetota; class Actinomycetes; order Kitasatosporales; family Streptomycetaceae; genus Streptomyces; species Streptomyces sp. NPDC001851. The sequence continues at coordinate 358,021 of NZ_JBEOYR010000004.1, forward strand.
CGGGGGTGCCGACGGGTCGGCGGCGGGCCGGGGTGCCCGGCGGCGGGCCGCCGGCCGTGTCACCGGGCTCAGTGTGTTCGAGGGCGGCACCGACGTGCGCCGGGACCGTGCCGGTGCCGGACGGATCGTCAAGGTGTGGGGGCTCGGCGGCATCCGGATCGGTGACGCGCTGGGCCTGCCGAGGCCGGCGTACGTGCACCACTTCGCGCCGCCCACCCTGGAGACCGTCGTCGTCCCCGGCCCCGGCACGGACCGGCGCTCCCTGCACCTCGCCCTCACCCAGCTCGCCGAGCAGGATCCGCTCATCGCGGTCCGGCACGACGACCTGCGCGGGGAGACCTCCGTGTCCCTGTACGGCGAGGTGCAGAAGGAGGTCATCCAGGCGACCCTCGCCGAGGAGTACGGCCTGGACGTCACCTTCCGCGAGACGACGACCCTGTGCATCGAACGGCCGGCCGGCACCGGGCACGCCGTGGAGTTCAACAAGAAGGGCGCCAACCCGTTCCTGGCCACCGTCGGCCTGCGCGTCGAGCCCGCACCGCCCGGCTCCGGCGTGCGGTTCCGGCTGGAGGTGGAGCTGGGCTCGATGCCGTACGCCTTCTTCAAGGCCGTCGAGGACACCGTCCGCGAGACGCTCGGCCAGGGACTGCACGGCTGGCAGATCCCCGACTGCACGGTCACCATGACCCACTCCGGCTACTCGCCCCGGCAGAGCCACGCCCACCAGCGCTTCGACAAGAGCATGTCGAGCACCGGCTACGACTTCCGGGGCCTGACCCCGCTGGTCCTGACCGAGGCGCTGCGCCGGGCCGGCACCCTGGTGCACGAACCCCTGCACCGCTTCCGGCTGGAAGCCCCGGCCGACACACTCGGCGCGCTGCTCCCGGTGCTCGCCCGGCTCGGTGCCGTACCGGAGACCACCGCCGCACCCGGCCCGGCCGTCGTGCTGGAGGGCACGGTGCCGGCCGCCCGGGTACACGAGCTGGAGCAGCGGCTGCCCGGCCTCACCCGGGGCGAGGGAGAGCTGGAGACGGCCTTCGACCACTACGCGCCGGTCACCCGGGGCGCGGTCCCCGAGCGGCCGCGGACCGACCACAACCCGCTGAACCGGAAGGAGTACCTGCTGAATGTGACGCGCAGGGTGGGCGACTGAGCGAAGTGAGCCGGCCGACAGTCAACTTACTCCTGAGTCAGGTGTATTGACGCTGTCCCGGCCGCGCCGGACTGTGGTGGACATGCCGAATATACGGGTGCGTCTGCTGGCTGTTCTGGTCGTCCTCTGCGGATCCCCGGTGGTGGGGGGGGGCGGGCCCGCCCCCCCCCCCCCCCCGCGCCCCCCCCCCCCCCCCCCCCCCCCCCCCCCCCCCCAAAAAAAAAAA